>CAJXWO010000035.1 GCA_913062865.1 uncultured Paracoccaceae bacterium
AGTGTCAAAAGCGTTTTGTCCATGGGTCAGAGATGCGGGCGAATGGATTGCTTGGCAAGTGTTACAAAAAATGTTGCGTGTCGCATTTTTTGTAACGTATACTGCGGCCAGCGAACGGGAGAAGACCCAGGCCGATGTATTCCCAAGGATTGATCGGTGCGGATGGCCGCACCCATGAAACACCCGAATTCCTCGAGGCGTTCCAGAAGCGCATCGACGCCGAGGAAAAGATCGAACCGAACGACGCGATGCCCGCGGGCTATCGCAAGACGCTGGTGCGCCAGATCGGGCAGCACGCCCATTCCGAGATCGTGGGCATGCTGCCCGAGGGCAACTGGATCACCCGTGCGCCGAGCCTCAAGCGCAAGGCCGCGCTTCTGGCCAAGGTGCAGGACGAGGGCGGGCACGGGCTCTACCTCTATTGCGCGGCCGAGACGCTGGGCGTCAGCCGCGAGGAGATGACCGAAGAGCTGTTGTCCGGCAAGGCCAAGTACTCGTCGATCTTCAACTACCCCACGCTGAGCTGGGCCGATATCGGCACCATCGGCTGGCTGGTGGACGGTGCGGCGATCATGAACCAGATCCCGCTGTGCCGCTGCTCCTTTGGCCCCTATGCCCGCGCGATGATCCGTGTCTGCAAGGAGGAATCCTTTCACCAGCGCCAGGGCTACGAAATCGTCATGACCCTGGCCCAGGGCACGCCTGAACAAAAGGCCATGGCACAGGACAGCCTGAACCGTTGGTGGTGGCCCAGCCTGATGATGTTCGGCCCCCATGATGCGGACAGCCAGCATTCGGACCAGTCCATGGCGTGGAAAATCAAGCGGTTCTCGAATGACGAACTGCGCCAGAAATTCATCGACGCGACCGTGCCCCAGGCCGAATACCTGGGCCTGACCGTGCCCGACCCGGATCTCAAGTGGAACGAGGAAAAGGGCGGCTACGATCACGGGCCCATCGACTGGGACGAGTTCTGGCGCGTGGTCAAGGGGCATGGCCCCATGGCGCGTGACCGGATCAAGGCGCGCAAGAAAGCCTGGGACGATGGCGCCTGGGTGCGCGAGGCAGCCCTGGCCCATGCCCAGAAGCGCCGCGCGCGCAAGATGGCAGCCGAATAAAGACGTCTAAGGGCGGACCGGGGGCCAGCCCCCGGACCCCCGAGGTATTTTTCCCAAGAAGAAGAGAGGCACGCGATGTCTGGCGAAATCCCCCTTTGGGAAGTGTTCATCCGGCCCCGGAACGGCCTGGCGCACAAGCATGTGGGCTCGCTCCATGCAGCGGATGAGGTGATGGCACTGAATGCCGCGCGCGATGTCTATACGCGCCGGGGCGAGGGCACCTCGATCTGGGTCGTGCCGTCCCGCGCGATCACGGCAAGCGATCCGGACCAGGCCGAAGAGAATTTCGAGCCGACGGCGGACAAGATCTACCGCCATCCGACTTTCTACGAGATCCCGGACGACGTGGGGCATATGTGATGGCGCTGATGGACGCGGTTCTGGAGCTTGCCGATGATCACCTGGTGTTGGGGCACCGGCTGTCTGAGTGGTGCGGCCATGCGCCGATGCTGGAAGAGGACCTGGCGCTGCCCAACATGGCGCTTGACCTGATCGGCACGGCGCGGACGCTTTATGACTATGCCGCCAAGCTCGAAGGGCAGGGGCGCAGCGAAGACGACATAGCGTACTTGCGCGGCGAGCGGGAGTATCGCAACTGCCTGCTGGTCGAACGCCCGAACGAGGATTTCGCGCACACCGTGCTGCGCCAGTTCTTCTTTGCAGCCTTCATGCATCCCTATTGGCACGCCGCGCAGGACAGCGATGACGAGGTCATTCGCGGTGTCGCGGGAAAGGCGGTCAAGGAGATGGCCTATCACATCCGCCACGCGGGCGAATGGGTGATCCGCCTGGGCGATGGCACCGAGGAAAGCGCGCAGCGGATGCGCGATGCGGTCGAGGCGCTGTCGATCTACACGGCCGAGCTGTTCGAAGAGGGCGCCGCCGAGGGCGCGCCGGCCCTGCCCAGCCGTGCCGCGCAGCGCGAAGCGTGGGACGCGACCATCGCCCATGTCTTTGCCGAAGCGCAGCTGGAGATGCCCGAGGTGCCGTTCCCCCAGACCGGCGGACGCAAGGGCCTGCATGGCGAGGGGCTGGGCCATATGCTGGCCGAGATGCAATCGGTCTACCGTGCCCATCCGGGGGCAACGTGGTAGCCGAGGTGGCCGATATCTGTGCAGCCCGCGCCTGGGAGGCCGCTGCCGCCGTGCCGGACCCCGAGGTGCCCTGCGTGACGGTGGCCGACCTGGGCATCCTGCGTGGCGTGGAGATGGACGGTGACGTGGCCGTGGCCAAGGTCACGCCCACCTATTCGGGCTGCCCCGCGACGCTGGCCATCGAGATGGCGATTGAAGTGGCGCTGCGCGAGGCCGGGTTCGATGCCCGGATCGAACGCGTGCTGAGCCCCGCCTGGACCACCGACTGGATCACCGAAGAGGGCCGCGAAAAACTGCGCGCCTATGGCATCGCCCCGCCTGAAGAGCCCTCTGGCTCCGTGCGGGCGCTTTTTGGCGAAACCACGGTGACCTGCCTGCGCTGCGGCAGCCGCGAGACGGAAAAGCTGAGCGAGTTCGGCTCGACTGCGTGCAAGGCTCAGTATCGCTGCACCGCCTGCCTTGAACCCTTCGACTATTTCAAATGCCTCTGAGGAGGGAGCGCCATGTTCCATGAATTGACCGTGCGCGCGGTGCGCCGCGAAACGCCCGACGCGGTGGCGATCAGCTTTGACGTGCCCGAGGCGCTGGCGTCGGAGTATGCCTGGAAACCGGGCCAGTACCTGACCCTGCGCGCCGATGTGGCGGGTGCAGACACGCGCCGGTCGTATTCGATCGCGTCGATGCCCGGCGCGCCGCTGACGGTCGGGGTGAAGCGGGTCGTGGATGGTGTGTTCTCGACCTTTGCGCAGGATCTGAAACCCGGTGACCGCATCCAGGTCATGCCGCCCGAGGGGCGGTTCTGCCCGCGGGGCGAGGCGTCGGTTGTGCTGATCGCCGCCGGGTCCGGGATTACCCCCATGGTCTCCATTGCGGCCGAGGCCTTGGCGCGCGGGGCCGATGTGACACTGATCTACGGCAATCGCGACACGGGCTCGATCATGTTCCGCGATGCGCTTGACGCGCTCAAGGACCGCTATGTGGACCGGTTTACCCTCGTACATATCCTGAGCCGGGAGCCGCAGGATGTGGATCTGCTCAATGGCCGGATCACCGGGGACAAGGTTCTGGCCTTGGGCCGCGCCGGGGCGGTTGACCTGACGGGCGCCGATGGCGTCTACCTCTGCGGGCCGGGGGGGATGATCGACGATGTGTCGGCGGCCCTGACCGGCGTGGGCGTGCCCGAGGATCGCATCCATTTCGAGCGTTTCTACACCGAAGAGGCCGGGCCGCGCCCGGAACGCTCTGCCGCGGCCGAGGCTGCGGCACAGACCGGTGTCGCGGTCGAGGTTGTTCTGGACGGCGCGCGCCGCAGCTTCCGCGTCGAGGCGCAGGACGACAACGTGCTCGATGCTGCCGCAAGGGCGGGGTTGGAACTGCCCTATTCCTGCAAGGGCGGCATGTGCTGCACTTGCCGCTGCATGGTGGCCGAAGGCAGTGCCGAGATGGCGGTGAACTATTCGCTCGAGCCGTGGGAGCTTGAGGCCGGGTTCACGCTGGCCTGTCAGGCCCGGCCTACGAGCGAAAAGCTGGTGCTGGATTTCGACGCGGCCTAAACGGCAAGGATCCGTTCGGTCTCGGGGCAGGCAGTGCCGCCGTAAAAGGCGCTGAGCAGCGCGTCGAACACCGGGTCGGCCCCGGGCACGGCGCGAAACAACGTGGCGCAGCTGCGCAGCTTGAGCGCATCGACAGGACCAAGGATATCCTCGGGCGGGATGTCTTGGTGGGCCAGCATCGCTTTGCTGATCTCGACCAGACGCGGGCCCAGGATCGGGTGCGCCAGATACGCCTTTGCCTCTTCCAACCCGTTCAGCCCGTAATGTAGCGCCCGTTGCGACCGGCCCAGCGATCTTAGTTGTGGCCAGATGAACCACATCCAATGGCTTTCCTTGCGGCCCGCGGTGATTTCGGACAGGGCTGCGGGGTAGACCCCGTCCTGGGCCGTCACGAAACGGTCGAGCGACATGGCAGTTCCTTTCGCCCCGATCCTTGCAGGCCGGGACCCGCCCGCCAAGGCGTGATCCGATTTCCGCCTTGCAGTGTGGCCGGCTTTGACCAGAATGCGCGCCACGCGCACAGGAGGCCCCAGATGATCGACACCACCAGCCGCATACCCGTGGTCACGCCCGACATGCCGGGGCCCGAAGGGTTCAGCGATGCGAAGGCTGCCGTCGACCGGCTGTGCGAACTCTACGAGGCCGCGACCGTTTTCCTGCGGGAGAGGTTCACCGAAAGCTTGCGGGACGGGCGGCCAGACTGCCGCTACCGCGCGTTCTACCCCGAGATCCGGATCACCACGACCAGCTTTGCCCAGGTCGACAGCCGGTTGAGTTTCGGCCATGTGGCCGAGCCCGGCACCCATGCCACCACGATCACGAGGCCGGACCTGTTCCGGCATTACCTGGAACAGCAGATCGGGCTTCTTTTGCACAATCACGGCGTGCCCGTGATGATCGGTCCGTCGGACACGCCCATGCCGGTACATTTCGCGGTCGCCAATGATGCCTCGGTGTCCGTACCGCAAGAGGGGGCGGCCGAGTTCCCGCTGCGCGACGTGTTCGACGTGCCAGACCTGAGCACCACCAACGACGACATCGTCAACGGCACCCAAAGTCCCGGCCCAGACGGTACCGAGCCGCTGGCGCCCTTCACAGCGCAGCGCGTGGATTATTCCCTGGCCCGGCTGGCCCATTACACGGCGACGGACCCGGGGCATTTCCAGAACCACGTGCTGTTCACCAACTACCAGTTCTATGTCAGCGAGTTCGAGGCTTATGCCCGCAAGATGCTCGCGGATCCCGACAGTGGCTATACTGCCTTTGTCAGCACCGGCAACGCGATCATCACGGAACCCGACGGGCGGCTGGCACGGTCCGAGAAAATGCCACAGATGCCGACCTATCACCTCAAGCGGCCGGGCGGGTCGGGCATCACGCTGGTCAATATCGGTGTTGGCCCGTCGAACGCCAAGACGGCGACCGACCATATCGCGGTGCTGCGCCCCCATGCCTGGCTGATGGTGGGGCATTGCGCGGGGCTGCGGAATTCGCAGTCGCTGGGCGATTTCGTGCTCGCCCACGGCTACCTGCGCGAAGACAAGGTGCTGGATGACGATCTGCCCGTCTGGGTGCCGATCCCGGCGCTGGCCGAGATCCAGATCGCGCTCGAGACGGCGGTGGCGCATGAGACGCAGCTGGAAGGCTACGATCTGAAGCGCGTCATGCGCACGGGCACGGTGGCCAGCGTCGACAACCGCAACTGGGAACTACGCGAACATACCGGCCCGGTGCAGCGGCTCAGCCAGTCGCGCGCCATCGCGCTCGACATGGAAAGCGCCACGATCGCCGCCAACGGGTTCCGGTTCCGGGTGCCCTATGGCACGCTTCTGTGCGTCAGCGACAAGCCGCTTCATGGTGAATTGAAGCTTCCGGGCATGGCCTCGGACTTCTACAAGACCCAGGTTGCGCGCCATTTGATGATCGGCATCCGCGCGATGGAGATCATTTCGGAGATGCCGCTGGAGCGCATCCACAGCCGGAAATTGCGGTCGTTCGAGGAAACGGCGTTCCTGTGACGTCGGGAAAAGGACCACAAAATCCGCCGAAATGCCTTGGTTTCAGACGCGAGTTGTTGTGTTGACCCGCAAGATCGCGTTAAATTAAAGGCATGAGGCCCATATTTCGGGCGGACCAAGGAGACCAAGAAAATGGCAAAACCGATGACCAAGACCCAGCTCGTGACCGCCCTGGCCGAGGAAATGGGCAGCGACAAGAAAACCGCGGGTGCCGCGCTTGACGCCGTGACCTCGATCATCACCCGCGAAGTCGCGGGCGGCGGTGCCGTCACCCTCCCGGGCATCGGCAAGATCTACTGCCGCGAGCGCCCCGAGCGCATGGTGCGCAACCCCGCAACCGGCGAACAGATCAAGAAAGACGCCGACAAGGTTGTCAAGATGACCATCGCCAAGGCGCTCAAGGACAGCGTGAACGGCTGACCTTGCACCTCTGAACGGTTTCGGAAAGGGTCGCGTCACGCGGCCCTTTTCTGTTTCAGGAGGCTTGGATGGATCTGCGCGCAGTGTTGATGGGGCTCGCCTTTGCGGCGATGTGGTCCTCTGCCTTTACCTCGGCCCGGATTATCGTGGCGGAAGCGCCGCCTTTGACCGCGCTTGCGCTGCGATTTCTTATCTCGGGGCTGATCGGCATCGCCATCGCCCGCGCGCTGGGTCAAAGCTGGCACCTGACGCGGGCGCAGTGGCGGGCCACGGCCATCTTCGGTCTGTGCCAGAACGCGCTTTACCTCGGTCTCAATTTCGTTGCCATGCAGACGGTGGAGGCATCGTTGGCGGCCATCATCGCGTCGACCATGCCGCTGCTCGTCGCCTTTGCGGGCTGGACCCTGCGGGGCGAGCGCCTGCCCTTCTTGGGCGTGGCCGGGCTTTTGGCCGGGGTGATTGGCGTGGTGATGATCATGGGTGCGCGGATGTCCGGCGGCGTGGATCTGTTCGGCGTGGCACTTTGCGTGTTGGGGGTCATTGCGCTGACAGTGGCAACACTGTCGGTGCAGGGGGCCTCGTCGGGCGGGAATTTCCTGATGGTGGTCGGTCTTCAGATGCTGGTGGGCAGCGCGATCCTGTGGGTCCCGGCGCTGGCGCTCGAGACGGTTCAGGGTGTCAGCTTCAGCTGGCCGCTTCTGCTGGCCTTCGTCTACACCACGCTGGTGCCCGGTCTGGCGGCCACGCTTGTCTGGTTCCTGCTGGTCCACCGCATCGGCGCGGTCAAGGCGGCGACCTTCCACTTTCTCAACCCGTTCCTGGGTGTTGCCATTGCGGCGGTGATCCTGGGCGAACGGCTGGGCCCGCTGGACATAGCAGGCGTGATCGTCATCGCCGGAGGTATCCTGGCGGTGCAGCTTTCGAAACAGGAGGCCCGTCGCCAGGCCTCTGGCAAAGCCTGAGCCAAGGTCACACCAGCCAGGCGATCAAAACCGTCAGCGTGATGAATGCGCTGGCGGTCGTGGCCAGCATGGCGAGCGAGGCCAGCCCCTCGTGCCCGTAATCCTGCGCGATCACGGTGAAGATACCGAACATGGGCATCGCCGCCGACAGGATCAGCGCGGTGGCCATCTGGGGCGTCAGCGACAGTCCGATCATGGGAAGCGCGGCAAGCGCCGCAAAGGTCAGGGCCGGATGCAGTACCAGCTTGCCCAGCGCGATCTGTCCGGCCAGCATCCGGTTGCCCTGCATCGGCAGGCCCACCAACGATCCGCCGATCACGAAGAGCGACACGGCGATGGCCGCGCCCGCGAGGATATCGAGGAGCCGCAGGGCTGTGTCCGGAACCGCCACGCCCGACAGCGACACGGCAAAACCAAGGGCGAGGCCAATCACCATGGGCCGCTTCAAGAGCGCCAGCATCAGCGCGCCGATCAGTTTCGGCACCGATTTCGACGCCCGGTCGCGCGACATCTCGAGCAGCAACAGGTTCAAGGGGATCAGAAGCACGTTCTCGGCCAGGAAATTGAGCGCCAGCACCACCCCTGCGAGGTCAGGGAACAGAAGCAGCATCACCGGATAGCCTACGAAGCCCGAGTTCGGGCAGGACGCGCCCATCGCCCCGATGGCCCGGCGCGCGGGCCCGACGCCGGTCAGCCGCAGCCAGATCAGCATCACGGCGATGGTGGCCAGCCCGCCGCCCGCATAGGCCGCCAGGTAGCCCCAGTTCAGGATCTCGGACGCGGGCCGGGTCGCGACAGCGGTGAACAGAAGCGCGGGCAGCGCGATGTCGAGCACGAACTTGCCCAATGGCTTCATATCGGCGGGCTGGAAGACGCCCACGCGCACCGCGCCATAGCCGATGGCAATGACCGCGAAGATCGGAAAGGTGATGGACAGGATGTCCAACATCGGGACGTTAGCCGATCTGCCCTCGGTTCGCGCCCACCTGTCCGCGATGCAGAAGGAGATGGTCCAACAATACGCAGGCCATCATCGCCTCGCCCACGGGCACCGCGCGGATGCCGACGCAGGGGTCATGGCGGCCCTTGGTGACGATCTCGGTCTCTTCGCCTCTTTCCGTGATGGTCTTGCGCGGGGTCAGGATGGAGCTTGTGGGTTTCACCGCAAATCGCACCACCACGTCCTGCCCGGTCGAAATGCCTCCGAGGATGCCGCCCGCGTGGTTCGAGTTGTATTGGGGCCCGTCCGGGCCCATCGTGATCTCGTCGGCATTGGCGGTGCCGGTCAGTGCCGCAGCGGCCATGCCATCGCCGATCTCGACACCCTTGACCGCGTTGATCGACATCATCGCGGCGGCCAGGTCGGTGTCGAGCTTGCCATAGACCGGCGCGCCCAGACCGGCGGGCACGCCGCGCGCCGTGACCTCGATCACGGCACCGACGCTGTCGCCGGATTTGCGCAGCTGGTCGAGATACCCGGCCCAGTCGGCGGCGGCCTGCGCATCCGGTGTCCAGAAGGGGTTCTGGGCGATCTGGTCCCAGTCGAAATTGTCACGGTCGATGCCATGGGGGCCCATCTGGACCATGTAGCCGGTGATCGACAGGCCGGGCGCGAGGTCTGACAGTGCGGCACGGGCCAGTCCACCGGCGGCCACGCGTGCCGCCGTTTCGCGGGCCGAAGAGCGCCCGCCACCGCGATAGTCGCGAATGCCGTATTTCTGCCAATAGGTGATATCGGCATGGCCCGGGCGGAACTTTTCGGCGATGTCGCCGTAATCCTTGGACCGCTGGTCGGTGTTGCGGATCATCAGCTGCACCGGGGTGCCGGTGGTCTGCCCTTCGAAGACGCCCGACAGGATCTCCACTTCGTCGGGTTCGCGCCGCTGGGTCGTGAACTTGTTCTGTCCCGGCTTGCGCTTGTCCAGCCAGTGTTGCAGCGCGACCGCGTCGATGGGCACGCCTGGCGGGCAGCCGTCGATCGTCGCGCCCAAGGCGGGCCCGTGGCTTTCGCCCCATGTGGTGACGCGGAAGAGGTGGCCGAAACTGTTGAGGCTCATGGGTCGTCTCCTTGGCTGGCTCCGGGCTTACCGGCGCTCTGCCGCGCTCTCAAGGGGTTTCGACTTGTCCGCGCGGCTGTGTCGTCCTACGTACGGCAATACCTCGGGGTGGCCCATGGGCCTGAGATGCAATCCTGCGAACCCGTTGAACCTGAACCGGTTAGGACCGGCGGAGGGAAGGTGACTGGACATTCTCCACACTTGCTCCGCCCGTCGCAAATAGGAGGATGCCATGCGCGCACTCACCACGCTTGCTGCGGGACTTTTCACAGCCACCACAGCTTTGGCGCAGACCCAGGAACTGACGGTCTATGCGCCCGATTATTTCGTGTCGGAATGGGGCCCGGGCCGCAAGATCGAGGAATTGTTCGAGGCGCGATGCGACTGCGACCTTGTCTTCGTTCCGGGCAATCTGTTGCCCCGGTTGCTTCTTGAAGGTGAGAATACCCGCGCCGATGCGGTGATCGGGCTGAACACGGACGTGACCAAGCGCGCCCGCGAAAGCGGACTGTTTGCGCCGCACACCGTTGATCTGTCGGCGCTGACCCTGCCCATCGACTGGACGGACGACGTGTTCCTGCCGTTCAACTACGGGCACACGGCCTTTGTCTATGACACGACCCGCATCGACACGCCGCCGCAAAGCTTTGCCGAGTTGCTGGATGCGCCCGACGACCTGAAACTGGTGATCCAGGACCCGCGCAGCTCGATCTCGGGGCTGGCTTTGGTGCTTTGGGTGCAGGCGGTCTATGGCGACGAGGCTCAGACGGCTTGGGAGCAGCTGGCGCCGAAGATCCTGACGGTGACCAAGGGCTGGTCGGAATCCTACGGGCTTTTCACCGATGGCGAGGCCGACATGGTGCTGAGCTACACCACATCGCCCGCCTATCACATCATCGCTGAGGACGACCGGACCAAGAAGGCCGCGATCTTCCCCGAAGGCCATTACTTCATGGTCGAGCTGGCCGCGAAAGTCGCCACGACGGATCAACCCGAGCTGGCCGACCAATTCATGGAGTTCATCCTGAGCGAAGACTTCCAGTCGATGATCGCAACCGGCAACTGGTCCATCCCGGCTGCCCTGCCGCGTGATAAGTGGCCCGAGGGGTTCCGGGAACTAGACCTGCCCGAAACGGCGCTGTTCTATTCCGAGGATGAGGCCGCCGCGCTGCGCGATGAGGCGATCGAGGCATGGCGCCGCGCGCTGAGCCAGTAACGCGCTGGCCCGGCGGGCTGGCGGTGGCGCTGGTTCTGACGCTGCTGCTGGGCCCCGTGTTGGCCGTTCTGCTGCGGGCCGAGGGCACGGGTGCCCTCGGCCCGGGCGATTGGGCGGCGATCCGGTTCACATTGGTGCAGGCAATCCTGTCGGCGGGGCTGAGCGTACTGCTGGCGATCCCGGTCGCGCGGGCGCTGACCCGGCGGAGGTTTCCGGGGCGGGCGCTGCTTATCACGCTACTGGGCGCGCCCTTCATCCTTCCGGTCATTGTGGCGATCCTGGGGCTTCTGGCGGTGTTCGGGCGCAGTGGGGTGCTGAGCACTGTCCTTGGCTGGGTCGGCCTGCCACCGGTCCAGATCTACGGGCTGCACGGGGTCGTGCTGGCCCATGTGTTCTTTAACCTGCCTTTGGCCACGCGGCTGATCCTGCAGGGCTGGCAGGCAATCCCGGCCGAGAGGTTGCGCCTTGCGGCCAGCCTGGGTTTTGCTCCCGGCACCACGTTTCGCGTGCTGGAATGGCCCATGCTGCGGGCGGTGGTACCGGGGGCGGCGCTGGTGATCTTTGTCATATGCCTGTCGAGCTTCGCCGTGGCCCTGACCCTGGGCGGCGGCCCGCGCGCGACAACGGTCGAGCTGGCGATCTACCAGGCGTTCCGCTTCGATTTCGACCTGGGCAAGGCGGCGCGGCTGGCACTGGTGCAACTGGCGTTGGCCGGGGGGGCTGCGCTGATCGCGTTGCGCGTTGCGGTGCCCGCAGCGTTCGGCGCAGGGCTCGACCGGCGGATCGACCGGTTCGATCCGCCTTCGCGCCGTCTTTGGGCGCAAGACGTTGTGAGCCTTATCGCGGTGTCGCTGTTCCTGCTGGGCCCGCTCGCGGTGATCGTGATCGAGGGTGTGGGCCAGCTGCCCGCGTTGCCCGACAGCGTCTGGCGTGCGGCGGGTCATTCGATCCGCGTGGCGCTGGGTTCGACTGCGCTGTGCCTGGCCCTGGCGGTGCCCCTAGCAGCCTTGGGGGTATGGGGCGGCGGGGTGGCGACCCTGTCGATCGCGCTGTCGCCGCTGGTGCTGGGCACGGGGGCCTTCCTGATCCTGCAACCCGTGGCGAACCCTGTGGCGCTGGCGCTGCCGGTGACGGCGGTGGTCAATGCGTTGATGGGCCTGCCCTTTGCCGTTCGCGCCCTGCAGCCGGAACTGGCGGCGGTCCGCGCTGACTATGGCCGTCTGTCGCGGGCGCTGGGGTTACAGGGCGTGGCCTGGTGGCGCTGGGTCGGGGTGCCCCGTCTTGCGCGGCCCCTCGGATTTGCAGCGGGACTCGTCGCAGCTTTGTCGATGGGTGATCTGGGCGTCATCGCGCTTTTCGCCGATCCGGACCGCGCAACGCTGCCCTTGCAGATGTACCGCCTGATGGGCAGCTACCAGCAAGGTGCGGCAGCAGGCGCAGCCCTGTTGCTTCTGGCGCTGAGCCTGGGGCTGTTCTGGATCTTCGACCAAGGGGGGCGCCGATATGCTGCAGCTTGACCGGCTGAGGATCGTGCAAGGCGATTTCACGCTGACCGCCGATCTGCAGGTGCCCGGAGGCGTCTGCGTGGCTGTTATGGGCGCGTCCGGTGATGGCAAATCCACCCTTCTGGCCGCCATTGCCGGATTTCTTGAGCCGGCAACAGGCCGCGTGGTCTGGGACGGAGAGGACATCACCGGCCGTGCGCCCGCCAAGCGGCCCATCGCGATGCTGTTCCAAGACCAGAACCTGTTCCCGCATCTTACGGTGCAGCAGAACCTGATGCTGGTGCTGCGCCAACGTGGCCGCGCCACCGAAGCCGAGCGGGCCCGCGTTGCCGAGGCGCTGGCCCATGTCGGGCTGACGGGGCTCGAGGCGCGCAAACCCGGCGCCCTGTCCGGCGGGCAGCAAAGCCGTGTAGCGGTGGCGCGGGTGCTGTTGCAGGACAAGCCGCTGTGGCTGCTGGACGAACCCTTTGCCGCGCTGGGCCCTGCGCTCAAGCAAGAGATGCTTGATCTCGTCGCGCGAGAGGCCGCAGACCGTGGCGCGACCGTGCTGATGGTCAGCCATGATCCCGCCGATGCGGCCCGTATCGCGCCGCTTTGCCTGCTTGTGGCAGAGGGTGCGGTGACCGGGCCTGAAGACACGCGGTCGGTTCTGGCCGATCCTCCCCCGGCGCTGCGGCGTTATCTTGGGGGCTGAACTGCAAAAGGCCCCGCCGGTTGGCGGGGCCTTTCGCTTGTGAGCTGAAGACCGGTCTTAGCTGTCTTCTTTGGCGCGGGCCTTGATCGGGGCCCAAATGCGCTTGTTCGTGAGGTACAGCAGCACCGACAGAACGGTCAGGAACAGAACACCGGTGAAGCCGGCCTCTTTCCGGGCCATCATCTTGGGTTCGGCCGCCCACATCAGGAACGCAGCCACATCCTGCGCCTGCTGTTCGATGGTGGCCTCAGTGCCGTCGGCATATTCGACGTCATCACCCCACAGAGGCTGTGCCATGCTGTAATACCCACCATAGGCGGTGTTTTCGTACAGGATGGTCCCGGCCTCTTCCTTGTCGTTACCGGTGTAGCCGGTCAGCAGCGAGGCGATGTATTCCGCGCCACCCATGCCCTTGAAGAGCTGGTTCAGGCCGGTGCCGTAGGGGCCATGAAAGCCCGCACGCGCCTTGGCCATCAGCGACAGGTCCGGTGCGCCAGCGGCGTTGTTTTCCGGGAAGTGATCGTTGAAGGACGCGGGGCGCCAATCGTCGATCTCTTCGTCATAGACCTCGAAGTTCTGCTCGGCATAGGCGCGCACCTGTTCTTCCGGCATGCCCGGACCATCCTCGGAGGTCAGGGTGCGGATCGGCACGTATTTCAGGCCATGACAGGCCGCGCAGACCTGGGTGTAGACCTGAAGACCGCGTTGCAGCTGCATCTGGTCGAAGGTGCCAAAGGGCCCTTCAAAGCTGAACTGGTAATCCTCGACGTGACCTGCGCCACCGGCGGCATGTGCGCCGGTGCCGAGGCTCAAGGTCAGTGCAGCGGTGAGTGCAAGTTTCTTGAACATTGTTTCTCAGATCCTTTGTCTCATTCCGCCGGTGTCGGGTCGACGATGGCCGAGCCGCCGGACTTCTTCTTAGCGATAGATGCCTTGAAGTCCTCTTCGATGGTCTCGGGCTGCGGCAGCGGCTTCTCGATCACGCCAAGCAGCGGCAGGATGACGAGGAAGTACGCGAACCAGTAGGCCGAGCCGATCAGCGACAGGGTCGCATAGGGCTCTTCCGCGGGCATGGCGCCCAGCCACATCAGGAAGAAGAAGTCGGCGACCAGGATCCAGAACCACCACTTGAGCATCGGACGATACCGGCCCGAGCGGACCGACGAGGTGTCGAGCCACGGTGCCAGGGCGATCACGGCGATCGAGCCGAACATGGCCAGCACGCCGAAGAACTTCGCGTCGATAATGCCACCGGTGATGAAGCTGGTCAGTTGCACCAGCCAGACATCGGCGGTGAAGGCACGCAGGATCGCGTAGAACGGCAGGAAGTACCATTCGGGCACGATATGCGCAGGCGTCACCAACGGGTCAGCCTCGATGTAGTTGTCCGGGTGGCCCAGGTAGTTGGGCATGAAGCCCACGATGGCGAAGAAGATCGCAAAGATCACGCCAAGCGCGAACAGGTCCTTGATCACGAAGTAGGGCCAGAAGGGCACGGTGTCCTTTTCGGCATCCGCCTTGGACGTACGGCGCACTTCTACACCGGTGGGGTTGTTGTTACCCGTGGTGTGGAAGGCCCAGATATGCACGATCGTGAGGCCCGCGATCAGGAACGGGAACAGGTAATGCAGCGAGAAGAAGCGCGTCAGGGTGTAGTTGTCCACCGCCGGGCCGCCCAGCAGCCAGGTCTGCAGCGTTTCACCCACGAAGGGGATGGCGCCGAACAGGCCGGTGATCACGGTCGCGCCCCAGAAGGACATCTGACCCCAGGGCAGAACGTAGCCCATGAACGCGGTGCCCATCATCAGCAGGTAAATGAGGATACCAATGATCCACGTCACCTCGCGCGGGCTCTTGTAGGAGCCGTAGTAGAGGCTGCGGAAGATATGAGCATAGACCGCGATGAAGAACAGCGATGCGCCGTTCTGGTGAAGGTAGCGGAGCATGTGCCCGCCGTTCACGTTCCGCATGATATGCTCGACCGACGCAAAGGCCAGTTCGGTGTCAGGCGTATAGTGCATCACCAGCACGATGCCGGTGACGATCTGCAGCACAAGGCAGAAGGTCAGCACAATACCCCAGATCCACATCCAGTTCAGGTTCTTGGGCGTGGGGATCATGATGGTGTCGTACAGCAGGCCAACGATGGGCAGGCGGCGATGCAGCCACTTTTCGCCTCCGGTCGTCGGTTCGTAATGGTCGTGAGGAATTCCAGACATGTGTCGCCTCCTTAACCGAGTTGAATGGTCGTTTCGTCCAGGAACTGGGCGACCGGGATGTGCAGGTTCTCGGGTGCCGGGCCGCGGCGGATGCGGCCGGCGTTGTCATAGTGCGACCCGTGACAGGGGCAGAACCAGCCGTTGTAGTCACCGGCACCGTCGCCAATCGGCACGCAGCCCAAGTGTGTGCAGACACCGATCTGCACCAGCCATTCACCGGCCTCGTCCAGCGAGCGGTTTTCGTCGGTGGCCGGCGCGCCGGCTTCGAGGTTCGGGTTCTGCGACAACGGATCGACGAGATCTTCGACAGCCACGGCACGGGCCTCTTCGATTTCGGCTTCGGTGCGGCGGCGGATGAACACCGGCTTGCCCAGGAACTTGACGGTCATCTGGGTGCCCGGCTGCAGGCCGCCCACATCGACACGGATCGACGACAGGGCCTGAACGTCGGCCGAGGGGTTCATCTGATTGACAAGCGGCCAAATGGCAGCACCGGCAGTGACGGCCCCTGCGCCAGCAGTGGCGTAATAGAGGAAGTCCCGGCGGGTGCCTTCGTGGTCTTCAGCGTGTGACACGAGGTTGTCTCCCTTTATGGGCCATCGCCTGACGGCCATACGAAAACTGGCCACGGATGCCCGCAGCCTCGATGAAGGGGTATTTAGCGGTGCCACCCATGCCCGTCCAGCGCACAATGTCGCAGGTTTGCGCCAAGTGCCGATGTGTCGCGGATCGCTTTGCCTTGAAGTCTCGGGGCGCGAGGGCGATAAGCGGAGAGACCCAGACAGGAGGCTGTCATGCGCAAGCTTGCATCCCGACTATCCCTCGTTCTCGCACTTCTGATTCCCGCCGCCGCGTCGGCGGAGATGGAGCTGAGCTTTTACCTCGGCTGGCAGACAGCGCCACACAGCCGGGTCGAGGGCACCTACCCGGGCGGTGGAGAGTATGACCGGCTGGTCGCCTGGGAGGGCAAATCCTTTGAGATGCCGCCCTACTACGGTCTGCGCGGTACGTGGTGGCAGTCCGAGACGCTGGGCTGGGCGCTCGAATATACTCATACCAAGGTCTATGCCTCGGAAGAGGATCGCGATGCGTTGAGCTTTGATCGGATGGAGTTCACCGATGGCGGCAACGTCCTGACCGTCAATGTGATGCGGCGCTGGCCAGACCAGTGGATGGACCTGACGCCCTATGTTGGTGCGGGTCTGGGTTTTAGCTTTCCCCATGTGGATGTGCTGACGCCTGCGGGGGACAAGACCTATGGCTTCCAGATCGGCGGGGCGGCTATGCGGCTGCTGGCTGGCATGAGCTACGACATCAACGACCGTTGGGCGGCCTTCGGGGAATACCAGTTCACGGCGTCCCAGAACGATGTCGATCTTGACGGCGGCGGCGATCTGTCCACCGTCATCAAGACCAATGCGCTGAATTTCGGGATTTCCTACCGGTTCTGACAAGCCGGTCGGACCCTGCCTGTCAGGCAGGCGTGGTGGCCTGCATTGATGGGCGTTCGGCAAAAACCGCGAACCAGTCGTCCAGCGCGCCGTTCGTCTTGCGCCAATTGCGGTCGGGCAGCCTGAAATCGAGATAGGCCAGCGCGCAGCCCACGGCGATGTGACCGGCGTCAAGCTTGCCCGACAGGTGTCCCATCCAGCGCGCATTCAGCGCGGCGACGGCCCGGTCGATGCGCGCCCACTGCGCGTCGAGCCAGCCGTCATAGACCTTTTCCTCGGGGCGGAAGCGCTGTTCGTAGACCATCAGCACCGCCGCTTCCATGATTTGGTCGCCCGTCGCCTCGAGCGTGAGCGTCTCCCAGACATGGCTTTCGGGATAGAGCCCGGCCCCCGCCCGCGCGTCCAGGTACCGGCAGATCACCCGGCTGTCATAAAGCGTCGGCCCATCCTCGCGTACGAGCGCCGGGATCTTGCCGATCGGGTTGGCTGCGGTCAGGGTCGGATCGGGGTCGAACGGGTTGGCCAGCACATCGCGCAATTTCACTTCGGCCAGTTGATCGGTTTCGTGCAGGGTGACCATGACCTTGCGAACAAAGGGCGAAGGCCCGGCCTTGAGCAGTTCCATAGGGTTCTTCCTGTGCTGTGCTGACGGGTCACGGTAGATCGGTCCGTGCGGGCTGTCTACGGGTCGCGCATCAGGTCCGACAGGGCCGCAGTCTCCATGCCAAGCCCGGCATCGCCCACATGATCAGCCGCGCCGCTGCGGGCTGCCTCGGGTTTGTTCTGGTTCAGCTTCCAGGTGCCGTCGATCCGGTCGATCTCGAACACGCAGGGCACGATGGCGCGCATCATCTTTTCCATAACGCCGTCGGTCATCTTGGCGCTGGTCCAGGGGCGTTTCGGGGCAAGACGTTCCTCGAAAAGCGCCGACTGGCGATCGAGCAGATCGTGAAAGTCGATCTCGGGCGCGGGCCGCAACTGCCCGATCAGATGCACGGCGACGTAGTTCCAGGTTGGTACCTGGTGGTCGATCCCGTACCAGTCGGGCGAGATGTAGCTGTCGGGTCCGCTGACGGCGATGCGCGCCGGAACCGGGCCATCGAGGCCGCGGATGATCGGGTTCGAGCGGACAAGGTGCAGCTCAGCCTGTGTGGCTGTATCGTTCAGCAGGAACGGGATGTGAGACAAAAGCGGGCCATCGGCCCCTGACACGGCAAGGATGCCGAAGCTGCGGTCGCGGGCAAAGGCGATGTTGCGCTCTTGCGGCGACTGGCGAAAGATCGGGTTAGGATGCATCGGGCTGGCACAGGGCCTTGATGCCCGTGGCGATCTGAAATGGCGCGGCCAAAGTGTCGGCGGCCAGCTCATGGGCGGTGCTCATCAGCGCGTCGGGCGCCACGATCCGGTCGATCAGGCCCCAGGCCAGAGCGTCATCTGTGGACACCTTCTGGCCTGCCATCAGGATCATCTTGGCCCTGGCCGGGCCGACAAGATCGCGCAGGCGGCCGGGATCGGAGGGCTGAGGCAGAAAGCCCAGCTTCATCACCGGGTAGAAGAATTTGGCCCCCGGCACGGCGATGCGCAGATCGCAGGCCAGCGCCATGCCCATCGCGCCGCCCGCAAGCGTGCCGTTCAGGGCCGCGATGGTCAGGCCGGGACAACGGGCAATGGCGTCCGACAACCGCTCCCACAGGTCAGAGGTGGCCAGACCTGCGCGCGCCGCGTCCAGATCGGCCCCGGCCGAGAACACCTTGCCCGTGCCGGTCAGGATCAGGGCGCGTGCCTGTTGCGCGTCTTCGGCGATCTCGACCAGACGTTCCAGCATCGGTTCGGTCAGCGAATTCGCCTTGTCGGGGCGGTTCAAACGCACGGTCCACAGATCGCCGTCACGCTCTAGCACCACCGCGGTCATTCGAGCCCCACCGCCTGGCGGATCGCCGGTTCGCGCAGCGAGATTTCCTGGCCCAGGTAGCCGTCGGACTTGTCCGTGCACATCCACAGCAGGGTCTTGGCGGGCCATTCGGGCGGGATGTGATCCTCCCACGCCAGTTCGGACACCGGGTTGAGGCCGGACGCCTTGATCTCGCGTTGCATCTGGGTGGCGACGGTGCCCGGCGACAGGCCAATCACGCGGATACCATGGTCGCGGTTCTCGGCGTCGCAGCAGCGGGTCAGCATGGCGGCGGCGGCCTTGGAGGCGCAATAGTGGCTCCAGCCTTCGAGCGCGTTATGGGCCGCGCCGGAACTGATGGTCAGGATCGTGCCGCCCCCCGCCTGTTGCATCACCGGAAGGGCTGCGCGCATGCCGTGATAGACGCCCTTGAGATTGATGTCGAAGGCATGGGTCCAGCCTTCGGGGTCCGAGGCCGCTAGATGCGCAATGGGCTCGATCACGCCCGCGTTGTTGATCAGCACGTCGAGACGGCCGAAGGCCTTGAGGCAGGCATCGACCGCGGCCTGCATCTCCCAGTAGCGCGACACGTCGCAGGGAATCGCGATGGCCGAGGGCCCGATCTCTCCGGCCAGGTCGGCGATGCTGTCCTCGCTACGGGCCACGAGGGCGACCTGTGCGCCCGCTTCGGCGAAAAGACGCGCAGCGGCTGCGCCGATTCCGCGGCTTGCGCCCGTGATCAAGACGGTTTTTCCCGAAAGCTCTGTCATGGTGTCCCCTGTCACCTGCCTGTCGGATACCTGTCGTACAGACCCGCCCAGCGCCGGTCCAGCCCGTCTTGACGCATTCGCCTTGACGCAAGGGGGGGCTCAGGCAAACTCTGGTCACAGACACACAGAAAGGTTCGTTATGACCCATTTCATCACCTATTCCGGGGCCGGCATTGCAGCCTTGTCCCTGATTGCCGCTCCGGCCGCGGCGGATGTCACGGCTGCACAGGTCTGGGGCAACTGGTCGGCCTACATGGAAACCTTCGGCTACGAGGTCAGTGCCGATACCAGCCAATCGGGTGACACGTTGACCATCAATGGCATCACCCTGAGCCTGCCCATGCCCGAGGATGGCGGGAGCATTCGGATGGGCAGCTTCGACATGGTCATGGTCGAAAACGGGGACGGCACCGTGCGTGTCGAGTTGCCCGCCTCGATCCCGATCAGCCTGACGGCCGATCCGGCCGACGACGACGCGGTCGACATGACCATGCAGTTCATCCAGACCGGGTTCGACATGCTGGTGTCTGGCTCGCCCGATGCGCTGACACATGATTTCAGCGCCGACAGCGTCGGCATGCGCCTGACCGAAATGGTGATTGAAGGCGAGCCGATGGCCGATGGCCAGATGGAATTGACGATGCGCGACGTCACCGGCCAGAGCGTTTCGGAGCAGGGCGATCTGCGCAGTCTGACGCAAAGCATGACCGCCCAGAGCGCCAGCTATGTCATCGATTTTGCCGACTCCGAAACGGGGGGCGCCGGCCGTTTTGCCGGGCAGATGAGCGACCTGTCTTACGAGGGCAGCAGCCAGATTCCCGATGTGACCGACCCGCAGAACCTGGCCCAGATGATGGCCGAGGGGCTGAGCGGCAACGGCACTTTCCGCTACACGGACGGCAGCACGGATTTCCGGGTCGAGGAAGACGGCGTCGTGACTACGGGTCAGGGGTCGAGCACGTCCACGATGCTGACCGTGGAGCTGGGCGATGGTCACATGTCCTACGAAATCCGCGGAACCGGCTCGCAGCTTGCGTTGTCCGGCGGCGAGCTTCCCTTCCCGGTCGAGGCCGCGATGGCCGAAACCCGGTTCCTGATCGACGCGCCGGTGACCGAAACCGAAGAGCCTCAGGATTTCGCGTTGGGCGTGACCCTGGGCGGCTTCACCATGTCCGACACGATCTGGGGTATCTTCGATCCCTCTGGCGTGCTGCCGCGTGATCCGGCGACCGTGGCCTTCGATCTGACCGGCCAGGCGCGGATGCTGGTCGACCTGTTCGACCCCGAGCAGATGGAGGCCATGGGCATGTCCGCCACGCCTCCGGCCGAACTGAACGCGCTCAGCCTGTCGAACCTCACGGTCTCGGCCGCGGGGGCCGAACTGACCGGTGCGGGTGACTTCACCTTCGACAACAGTGACACCGCAACCTTCGACGGGATGCCGCGCCCCGAAGGATCGGTCAATCTGCAGTTGGCCGGCGGCAACGGGCTGATCGACAAGCTGATCCAGATGGGCCTTCTGCCCGAAGAGCAGGCCATGGGCGCGCGAATGATGCTGGGCATGTTCGCCGTTCCAGGCGAGGGTGAGGACGTGCTGACCTCGACCATAGAAGTGAACGAACAGGGCCATGTGCTGGCCAATGGGCAGCGCTTGCGCTGACCTGTTGCCATCGGATGGGACTGGGCCGCGCGACGGAAGTCGTGCGGCCCTTCTCTTGCACGGGGGGCGGTTCAGAGCTACCTCCGCCATGATCACCTACAGGACAGGACGCTTCATGACCCACAGTCTCGAGACGTTGAGCCACGCCCTTCTGGACGCCGCAAAGGCGGCCGGGGCCGATGCGGCCGATGTGCTGGCGGTGCAGGGCACCTCCGTGTCGGTCGATGTGCGGTGCGGGACACTGGAACAGGCCGAACGCTCCGAAGGGGTCGAGATCGGTCTGCGTGTCCTGATGGGTCAGCGCCAGGCCAGCGTGTCGGCTTCGGACATCCGGGCCGAGACCATGGCCGAGATGGCGGAACGCGCCGTCGCCATGGCCCGCGAGGCGCCCGATGATCCCTTTATCGGCCTGGCCGACCCGGCCGAATTGTCCGAGGTGCGCGATGCCGCCGGGCTCGAGATGGAGGATGCCTCTGCTGAGCCCGCGCCGGACGCGCTGCAGGACGATGCCGCACGGGCCGAGGCAGCGGCGCTGGCCGTTGAAGGCGTCACGCAGGTTCAGGCCGCCAGCGCGGGCTACTCTGCACGCGAGGTCAGGATGGCGGCGACGAACGGCTTTACGGGCGGCTACCGGCGCACCGGGCGGTCGCTGTCCTGCGTGGCCATCGCGGGCAGCGGCACGGGCATGGAGCGCGACTATGACGGCGACAGCCGTGTGTTCCAGGCCGACCTTCGCGACGCGGACGAAATCGGCCGGATCGCAGGCGCGCGCGCGGTGGAACGGCTGGACGCGCGCAAGCCGCCGACCGGGGCCTACCCGGTGCTGTTCGACGAGCGCATCTCGTCCTCGTTGATCGGGCATCTACTGGCGGCCGCGAACGGCACCGCCGTCGCGCGCGGCGCCTCCTGGCTGCGCGACGCGGCTGGAGAGCAGGTGTTGCCCAAGGGCCTGTCGGTGATCGAGGACCCCCATCGCAAGCGCGCCACGGGCTCGCGCCCCTTCGATGCCGAAGGTCTGCGCACCCAGACGCGCGGGATCGTTCAGGACGGCACGTTGATCGGCTGGACGCTGGACCTGGCCACCGCGCGCAAGCTGGGGCTGAGCTCGACCGCGAATGCCGCGCGCGGCACCGGCGGCGCGCCCTCACCCAGCAACTGGAACATCGCTCTGACCCGGGGCGACAAAAGCCGTGAAGACCTGATGGCCGAGATGGGCACGGGGCTTTGGGTGACCTCGATGATCGGGGCCACGATAAATCCCAATACCGGCGACTATTCCCGGGGCGCCTCGGGCCTTTGGGTCGAGAACGGGGTGCCGCAATACCCGGTGAACGAATGCACCATCGCCGGAAACCTGCGCCAGATGCTGCGCACCATCGTGCCTGCCAACGATGCGCGACCCTACCTGTCGCGGGTGGTGCCATCGCTCTTGGTCGAGGGGCTCACGCTTGCCGGCAGCTGACGATCTGAAGCTTCTGATAGACGCGGCCCGCGTGGCCGGAGAGCTGGCGCTGACCTTTGACGGTCCTGTTACCCGCCGCTGGGATAAGCCCGACGAGGCCGGTCCGGTGACAGAGGCCGATCTCGCCGTGAACCGGCGCCTCGAGGAAGACCTGCGCGGCGCGCGCCCGGGCTACGGGTGGCTATCCGAAGAAAGCGAGGATGGACCCGAGCGGCTGGATGCGGACCGGGTCTTTGTGATCGATCCGATCGACGGCACCCGCAGTTTCATAGACGGATCGGGCACATGGGCCCATTCCATCGCGCTGGTCGAGGACGGTGAGGTCATCGCCGGCGTGGTCTACCTGCCCGCACGGGGCAAGCTCTACGCGGCGGCAAAAGGGCAGGGCGTGACCCTGAACGGTTCGCCGGTCCGAGCGTCGGGACACGCCAAGCTGCAAGGCGCCGAGGTTCTGGCGACCCGTCCGAACATGGACGCGGCATTGTGGCCCGGCGGCGTGCCGGATCTGAAACGCAGTCACAGGCCGTCGCTGGCCTACCGGTTGGCGCTGGTGGCCGAGGGGCGCTTTGATGGCATGCTGACCTTTCGGGACAGTTGGGAATGGGACATCGCGGCCGGCGCGCTTCTGGTCGCCGAAGCCGGTGCGCGGGTAAGCGATGGACAGGGCGCGCCGCTGCGGTTCAACAACGCGCGTCCAAAGCTGCCCGGCCTGATCGCGGCAACCGATCCGATCCATGCCGCGCTTCTGCGGGCCCGGGGTGTCGCGGCCTGAAGACCGGATTGCAGACACGAAAAAGGCGGCCGAAGCCGCCCGTTTCCGTCCAAATGTCGGAGATAGTGGTGAGCCGTGCAGGATTCGAACCTGCGACCCACTGATTAAAAGTCAGTTGCTCTACCAACTGAGCTAACGGCCCACAGGCGGTCCGTGTAAGAAAAGCGCCCGCAGGGGTCAAGACCGAAATGTCAGGAAAATCCGGGCGGCTCTGGATTCGTTGCCAGCGCCCCTTTATATGCGCGGCCATGAACACGGACGGCACGCCTTTCATGAAGATGCACGGGCTCGGCAATGATTTTGTCGTGCTGGACGGGCGGGTACGCGCGGTCGCGATCACGCCTGCGCTGGCGCGCGCCCTGGCCGACCGGCATCGCGGCGTGGGCTTCGACCAGTTGGCGCTGATCGAAACCGATCCCGGGGCCGATGCGCGGTTGATTTTCTACAATGCCGATGGCTCGCTCTCGGCGGCCTGTGGCAATGCCACCCGCTGCATCGCGCGCTTTCTGATGGAGGAGATCGGCCAAGACCGGCTGAGCCTGCGTACGGACCGTGGCGTGCTGCAGGCTGTGGATGCGGGTCAGGGCCGTACCTCGGTCAACATGGGTCCGCCCCAGACCCGCTGGGACGAGATACCGCTGGCCGAAGAGATGGACACGCTGGAGCTGCCCATCGAGGGCGGCCCCGTGGCCACCGGCATGGGCAACCCCCATTGCACCTTTTTCGTCGAGGATGCCGAGGCGGTGCCGCTCGACCAGTTCGGCCCGCGCTACGAACATCATCCGCTTTACCCAGAGCGCACGAATGTGCAGGTGGCCAGCGTCATCGGCCCGGACAGGCTGCGCATGCGCGTCTGGGAACGGGGCACGGGGATCACTCTTGCCTCTGGCTCGTCGTCCTGCGCCACGGCCGTGGCGGCCCATCGCCGGGGGCTGACGGGGCGCGCGGTGACGCTGGAGCTTGACGGTGGAGAAATCGCCGTGGACTGGCGCGAGGATGGCGTCTGGATGACCGGCCCGACGGCGCATGTGTTCGATGGCGTGCTGACCCCGGCCTTCCTGGAGGCGATGTGATGGACCGAAGCGCGCCCGTTTTCTCCACCCTCGGCTGCAGGCTCAATGCCTATGAAACCGAGGCGATGAAAGAGCTGTCGGCGGCGGCAGGTCTGGGCGATGCGGTCGTGGTCAACACCTGCGCCGTCACCGCCGAGGCCGTGCGCAAGGGCAAGCAGGAAATCCGTCGCCTGCGCCGCGCCCACCCGGGTGCGCGGTTGATCGTGACGGGCTGCGCCGCCCAGACCGAGCCCGAGACGTTTTCGGCCATGGCCGAGGTCGACGCGGTGATCGGCAATACCGAGAAAATGCAGCCCGAGACCTGGACGGGCCTGGCCGCCGATTTCATCGGCGAAACCGAGGCGGTGCAGGTCGATGACATCATGTCGGTGACGGAAACCGCCGGGCACCTGATCGACGGGTTCGGCACCCGCTCGCGCGCCTATGTGCAGGTCCAGAATGGCTGCGACCATCGTTGTACCTTCTGCATCATCCCCTTTGGACGGGGCAATTCCCGCTCGGTTCCCGCCGGTGTCGTGGTGGACCAGATCAAGCGGCTGGTGGATCGCGGCTATAACGAGGTTGTTCTGACAGGCGTGGACCTGACCAGTTGGGGCGCGGACCTGCCCGCCCAGCCGCGCCTTGGCGATCTGGTGATGCGCATCCTGCGGCTGGTGCCCGACCTTGCACGGCTGAGGATCAGCTCGATCGATTCAATCGAGGTGGACGAAGCCCTGATGCAGGCCATCGCGACCGAGCCGCGGCTGATGCCGCATCTGCACCTCAGCCTCCAGCATGGCGACGACCTGATCCTGAAGCGGATGAAACGGCGTCATCTGCGCGACGATGCCATCCGCTTCTGCCAAGAGGCGCGGCGCCTGCGGCCCGACATGACCTTTGGCGCCGATATCATCGCGGGCTTTCCAACCGAAACCGAGGCGATGTTCGAAAACTCCCTGCGCTTGGTCGAGGAGTGCGGGCTGACCTGGCTGCATGTCTTTCCCTACAGTGCTCGGCCCGGCACACCCGCGGCGCGCATGCCCGCGGTCGACGGGCGGACGATCAAGGACCGCGCCGCTCGGCTGCGCGCGGCGGGATCTGCGCGTGTCGCGGCGCATCTGGCCGCACAGGTTGGACAGACCCATGCCGTGCTGATGGAAAACCCGCATATGGGGCGGACCGCACAATTCGCCGAGGTTGCCTTTGCGAGCCCCCAGCCCGAGGGGCAGATCGTCGAGGCGCGGATTTCAGGGGTGCACGACGGGCAACTGACCGTTGCATAGGCATAGCCTTTAGGCGCTCCGGACCCACTCCCGCGCCTCGTCCAGATCATCCATGTCGAAGAACCGCACCTGGCTCGAGATCAGCGCGCCTGCGGCCTTGGACATGGGCCCGATCCAGCCCAGGTCCGACACCACGGCGACATGGCTGATATGCCGGATGTTCTGCCAGTCGAACTTCAGGCCCGGCCACAGAATCGACGAGGCAAAGCCGCCAAAGCTTTCGACGATCTCGATGAACTTGACCGTTCCGTGCCGGTCGATGAAGGCCTGCATCGGCGCGATCGCGGCTTCGTAATCCTCTTTCGTGACTTTGCCGTTCACGACGATCTCGGCAGTGCGTGTTGCGTCGTCTTCGCTGTAGGTGATGGTCATGCTGTGTCCTCCTTGATCGGCTCAGCATACCATTTCGAAGGGCGCCGCGCCCTGATCCCGATCATCGCTTGCGCCGAGGGCCCGGGGTTTTCGAATGAAACCCCGGCGGGCGCTTGGCCACCCAGGCGATGAACCGGGCCAGCCGCGGATGGGCGCGCAGAGCCTCGGGCGTGTTGTAGTCACGCGCCAGTTCCGCTTCGGTCAGGGTCGCGTGGATCTCGTTGTGGCAGATCTGATGCAGCAGCACGACCGGCCCGCCCTTGCCGCCCTTCAGCTTGGGGATCAGGTGATGCAGGCTTTGCTTGGCCTCGGCCGGGATCGGACGGCCACAAAGCGGGCAGATCGGGTCGCCGGGGTCTTGTGTTGCATCGGTCATGCCGTCAAAGGATGGCCGCCAAGACCACGATGGCAAGGGGCCCGCCATGGAAGGACAGTCCGAACTCGTCGCCCAGGCGCTGGAATATGCTCAGCAAGGGTGGGACATCGCCAAGGCGTGGCTGCTGAGCCCCGCGGCCTGGTCGCAATTCGCGCTGTTGATCGTGGCATACCTCGCTGCGCTGCTGGTCACGCGTAAACTGCGACCTTTCCTGACCCGGCTTCTGACGCCGGAAGAGACGAACGAGTCGATCCTGGCCAAGGCGCGGCGTTTCGTGGCGATGTTCCTGCCGCTAATGCTGCCGCTTCTGGCCTATGTCTTTACCGGCATCGGCGAAAGCGTGACGCGCACGCTTTTTGGCTCTGGCGCGGTCATCGCCTTTGGAAAGCGGGTGTTCCTGTTCCTGGCCGTGCGGGCCCTGGCGCGTGACATCCTGAAAGACCCGATGCTGCGGCTTCTGGGCAAGTTCGTGTTGATCCCTGTCGCGGCGATCTATGCCGTAGGGCTTCTCGACGAGGTCGCTGCCCGGCTCGAGGCAACAGTGGTGCCCCTGGGCAACCTCTCCTTCAACCTGTTGTGGCTGGTGCAGTTCATCGTCGTGGGCGGGCTGATCTTCTGGTTGGGACGCTGGTCCAATGAACAGTCGGCCGGGTTCATCCGCAAGCAGGAAGAGATGCGGCCCGCGACCCGGCAGCTGGCCGAAAAGACGGCTGAGATCGCCATCTTTGGTGCGGCTTTCCTGATCCTGATGAACATCATGGGGATCTCGCTGACCTCGCTCGCGGTGCTTGGGGGTGCGATCGGTGTGGGCCTTGGCTTCGGTCTGCAAAAGATCGCATCGAACTTCATCTCGGGCGTGATCCTGCTGCTCGAAGGGCAGGCGACCGTGGGCGACTATGTGGAGCTTGACGGTGGCGAAGCCGGGACCATCGTCAAGATGACCGCCCGCGCCGCGATCCTCGAAACCTTCGACGGGCGCTGGATCGTCATCCCGAACGAGGATTTCATCACCACCCGCGTGGTCAACTATTCCGACGCGGGCAGCGCCAACCGCTACGAGGCGCCGTTCAGCGTGTCCTACGACACCGATATCAACCTTGTGCCGGACATCATCGAGGCGGCGGTGGCCACCCATCCGCGCGTGCTCGACGCGCCTTACCCGCCCGACTGCGAGCTGCGGGGCTTTGGCGATTCGGGCGTCGATTTTGCAGTGGAGTTCTGGGTGAACGGGCTTGATGACGGGGACAACAAGTTCACCTCGGACGTGCTGTTCCTGATCTGGAACGCGCTTAAGAATAACGGCATTTCCATCCCCTATCCCCATCGCGTGGTGGAGTTCAAAGGCACCCCGCCCGGCACGGAGGCATGACCGAAGCGCTGGTGATCGGTGGCGGGCCAGCGGGCTTGATGGCCGCCGAAGAGCTGGCCCGCGCGGGGCTTTCGGTCTTGGTGGCCGAGGCGAAGCCATCGTTGGGGCGCAAGTTCCTGATGGCGGGCAAGTCCGGGCTGAACCTGACCAAGGACGAGGACACGCGCGCCTTTCATGCCGCCTATTCCGAGGCTGCGGGGACGCTTGCCCCCATGCTTTTGGCCTTCGGGCCCGAGGCGGTGCAGGACTGGGCACGGGGCCTGGGTCAGACCCTTTTCACCGGGTCCACGGGCCGCGTGTTCCCGACGGTGATGAAGGCCTCGCCCTTGCTGCGCGCCTGGCTGGGCCGGCTGAACGCGTTGGGCGTTCAGACCCGCACGCGCTGGCGCTGGACCGGTTGGCAGGGTGACGCGGCGCTGTTCGACACGCCAGAGGGTCCAGTTTCGGTGACGCCCAAGGCCACCGTCATGGCGCTGGGTGGGGCCAGCTGGGCGCGGTTGGGCTCGGATGGGGTCTGGGCGCCGGTGCTGTCGCGTGCAGGCGTGACGCTCGTGCCGTTTCAGCCCGCCAATGCCGGGCTGTCGATTGCATGGTCCGGACACATCGCCCCACATTTCGGCGCGCCGCTTAAGAATATCGGGCTAAGCGCCGGGGGACAGATGATACGCGGCGAAGCGTTGATCTCGGCGCGTGGGCTTGAAGGGGGCGGTATCTACACGATCAGCCGAGCGGTGCGCGAAGGCCACGCGCTGGCGCTCGATCTGCTGCCGGACCTCTCTGCCGACCAGATCGACGCGCGGCTGTCGCGCCCGCGGGGCAAGGTCAGCCTGCCCAACCATCTGCGCAAGGCGCTGGGGCTTGAACCGGCGAAGCGGGCCCTGTTGCAAGAGTTCGGGCGGCCCTTGCCGACCGCGCCCGAGGCGTTGGCCGACCTGATCAAGGCGCTGCCCGTCACTCACGCAGGGCTGCGTCCGATGGACGAGGCTATCTCGACCGCGGGGGGCGTGCCGTTTTCTGAGCTGACCAGCGATTTGATGCTGCGCGCGCGTCCGAGCGTGTTCTGCGCGGGCGAGATGCTGGATTGGGAAGCCCCGACCGGTGGCTATCTGCTGACCGCCTGTTTCGCTACGGGCCGCTGGGCCGGACAGGCCGCCGCGCGCTATGCCTTACCGATGGCGCGCTGAAAGGCCGGGCGGTCCCGCATGCGCGCCAGGTAGCCGGTCAGCGCGGGCTCTTCGACCGGGAACCTGGCATTGGTGGCCCAGCTCAGGCAATGTGCGGCCAGGATATCGGCCACGGTCATGGTCTCGCCCATCAGAAAGGGCCCGTCGCCCAGCATATCGGCCAGCCGCTTGGCGCTGTTGGCGAATTCCCATTTCAAGCTGTCCTTGATTTCGGGCATGCGATGCTCTTCGGGCAGGACAAAGCTGTGCCGCGCGGCGGTCCAGAGCACCGCGTCGAACTCGTCGAGCAGCATATGCGTCAGCGCATCCTGCCGGGCCCGGTCGAGCGTGCCCGCAGGATAGGTGAGTGCGCCATGGGCATCGGCGAGATAGGTCATGATCGCGGTCGAGTCGGTCAGGACAGTGTCATCCACCTTGAGCGCGGGTACCTTGCCCGACGGGTTTACCGCGCGGATCTCGTCCGAGCGGGGGCCGGCCTCGATCAGGTCGTAGGTCTGGCCCAGCTCTTCGAGGCACCAGATGACGCGCAAGGCGCGGCTGCGGCGGCTGCCGATGACGGTGTACATGATAGACCTCCCAAGTTTTGGCTAATGGGTGGGCGCAGCGCGGGTGAAGTCAAGCCGCTACCGGCGCGCCAACATCGCCAATCGGATCATGCTGCGTTCGACCAGCGCCATGGCTGGCGCGGTTTGGTTGGCGGACCGTAGTTTCAGATCCGTATCGGTCAGAACCTCCAACGCGGTCTCCAGCTTGTGCATCCCCCAATCGCTTGCCTGACGCTGCATCCGGTCGCGGCGCGGGCCGTAGATGGGCGGGCGCAGACGCGCGATGCCGGCGGCGGCACCGCCGGGGTCGGACGCCGCGGCGTGAAGCGCGCGAAAGTGGCGCGTGGCCTGGATGCACAGCGTCACCGGCTGGACCCCCTGCGCCTTGAGCCGCGCCATGACCGGCCCGATCTCACCTGCGCGGCCCTCGGCCACCACGTTCAGCACGTCATCGACGACCGCCTCGGTCAAGGCAGGGGCGACGGCGGCCACATCGGCCGAGGACACGGGCCTGGTCTGCCCATGGCAATAGAGCGCGAGCTTTTCGACCGTCTGACGAAAATCGCCCGGATCCAGTTCGCGAGAGAGGGCCAGTATGTCTTTCATCGCTTCGCCATCGAGGCCGGGCAGGCCCGCGCGTTTCAGCTCTGCCTCGATCTCGTCGCGGCCCGGTGGGTCGTTGTAGAGGCCCACGGCATAGGCGTTGGGGTGGCCTTCGAAGAGCTTGCGCAAGGCAGACCGCGCGGTGAGTTGCCCGGCGGTTACGACGACCTGCGCATCGCCCGGTTGCCAGTCCGTCAGCGCGGCCTCGACCGTCTTGGCCAGCCCGTCGGTGGCCTCTTCCAGAAAGGCCACGCGCGGGCCGGGGAAGAACCCCTGCGCCTTGATCGCGTCGGACAGAAGCGCCGCGTCCTTGCGCAGATCCGCGCCGTTGATCCGGGTCAGGCGCATTTCCTCTTCGCCTTGGGGCCCGATCAGGGCGGCGATCAGTTCCTGCCGCTTGAGCGCCACGCGCATCGCGTCGGCGCCGTAGATCAGGATGCCGGTCTTGTCCGGGTCGGGCCGCGCGAAATAGCGCGCGGCATCGCGCGCCGAAAGCTTCATGGCGCGGGCGCCGCGACGATCAGGCGGTCGACGATTTCATCCGCGAGGATGGTCATCAGGCGCGATTGCGCGTCCCGTTCGGCGGCAAGCGTGGCCACGGTGGTGCCGGTGGCCGAGTAGCCCACGAAATTCTGCACGCGGCCTTGCGCGATCACAGTGTTGCCATCGGCAGCGCGAAGGGTGTAGCGTGCCGTGCCGACGAGGTGGTAGCGGGTCGTCTTGCCGTCGGGCGTGGTGGCCAGGCCGTCGCGGCTGGTGTTCACGGCGGTTTCGAGCCGGTAGGCCGGATCGGCCGCGCGGCCCAGACGCCCCTCGATCCGCTGGGCCAGAAGATAGGCGTCGCGACCTCCGGGTTCGGCCAGGGCCACGCGGTTCTGCAGGGACTGCGCGCCCCCATTCGGGCCGTAAACGGGTTCGAACCCGCAGGCCGCCAGCGGCAGGCAGGCTGCCGCCAGAAGCAGATGGCGCCTACGCCACGACATTCACGATCCGACCCGGCACGACGATGACCTTTTTCGGCGCCGCCCCGTCGAGTGCGCGTTGCACCGGTTCGAGCGCCAGCGCCTGCGCCTCGACCGCGTCCTTGGCCAGGTCCTTGGGCACGGTGATCTCGCCCCGGCGCTTGCCGTTGACCTGGACGGGCAGGGTAACGGTATCCTCGACCAGCATCGCCTCGTCGGCAACGGGCCAGGGCGCATTGGC
>CAJXWO010000036.1 GCA_913062865.1 uncultured Paracoccaceae bacterium
GCTAACGCTGTGGTTGGGGTGGACCTCGATTATGTGGAATTGGCGGCTACAGGATCAACGATGGTGCTGCTGGTGGCTAGTGGAACTGCCGTGAAGATTGAGGAAATACTATGATGAAAACTATATTGTTCGGTCCTGTTGCCGCAATTGGAATGGTAGGATGCACCCCCTTTATGGAGACAGGTTCTGAGATGGAGGTTGTGGAAGTTGATGGCTACCGCGTGTTCACGCAGTTCCAAACCGAGAGTCAGAATATGTGGGCTGGGCGATTTGACAACTTAATTACCATTTCTCCGGGACCCGTAAGGACGCGGGCAATCGTTAAAAAAGGAATTGAAATAAAGTCAGGGTGCGAAGTTATAGATGAAAGTTTCACATACGATGTAAGAACTTTTACTGGGTACGCTGAAGTAAACTGCCGTGAGGATTGAAGAATGAATAAAATAGCTTTTGCAGCTTTTGCTGGATTTTTGGGGCTTGCAGGACCGCTTGTTGCTGAAGTTACCAGCGATGATATTAATCGTTATTTTGAAGATGAACTTGGTAACAGGGATGTGCTGACCGCTTACAAGTCTCGGGTGGAAATGGAGTTGCAGTTTTTTAAAATTTGCTCCCAAAGTTCTAACCTTCAAGAAGCTATGCAAGCTCGAGAAACTGGTGTCACACTGCAAAAAAAGCGGAAAGCCTTGCGCGAGCAGATTCTTGAATTAAAGAGTAAGAACAGAGACGCATTTAATATGCTTACGCTTACGACAACTGACCTTGTTCAGGCTTCATACGAGGCTCAACGAACGTGCGTGGCTTACGCAGCAAACCTCAAATTACTTGAGTCGCCGAACTAAGTAGTGATTTTTTCGGAAAGAAAAAAATTGGTTTCCGGCTTTGGGGTGGTGTACTGAGGCGACTCGATCACTAGTGGTATAATCTGGAGGGTCCCACAATATATAGAGACCCCCTCAGAGACAGCCTGTGCTACCCGCTCAAGCGTTAATACGATCTAGTGCCTTGTAGACTGCTGAACGTGTGCAACCCAACTCACGGGCGATGTGTGTGGCTCCTAAGCCCTGTTCCTTCAGTTCAATCAGCTTGTCGGTATCAATGCTGGTAGGTCTGCCTTGGTACTTACCTTCAGCCTTGGCACGGTCGATACCTGCACGTTGACGTTCCTTGATGAATGATAGCTCCATCTCTGATACCATCGACAGCACAGTAAGGATAAGGCGACCCTCAGGCTTACTGGTATCAATCTCACGGTCCAGCACACGCAGGAATGCACCCTTCTGGTCCAACAAATGCACAAGATTAAGCACATCGCGGGTAGAGCGTCCTAGCCTGTCCAGCTTGTAAACTACAAGGGTGTCGCCTTCAGTGATGAAGTCTAGCAGGTTCTTGAGTTCATCCCGGCCTTCAGTAGATGCACCTGAAACCTTTTCCTTACGAATGACGCTACAGCCAGCTTCCTTGAGCTTCTGTTCCTGCACGTCTGTAGACTGAGAGAGTGAACTGACGCGGGCATATCCATAAACAGCCATGAGTGTATCCTTTGACTCTTTAACTAGGTAGACACTACTGTATAATAACCCTGAATCCAACCGTAATTCTACGTATTTACTGGCAGTATGCCCTGTGTCCTGAGGGTATACCCTATTTCTACACCACAACTAACTGAGGCAACTACCACAAGCACAACAGAAATCTTTGAGATGAACTACCCACAAAGGGACTACTGGTCATGGGATAGCCCCGGATAGGAATACCCCAGTACGTCCTGACGGACTAACCCACACGCGAAAATCCGTAGATTACTCGCTCAGCAATGCCGCTAGGCCCCTGCGTAATAAATTCTGGGTCGAGTGAGGCGAGGTGATATACATACATATTGTTACAATGCATTGTGCATGTACCGCATATGGTGCAAGTATTGTTCAAAATCAGGTGTAAAGCATTTGCCAAACTACAATATTTCTGCGTCATGGGTTGAGCATTGAGGGGCTGAGTGCTTGGATGTAGCGATGCTTCTGGAGGATGCATGAACCAACAATCCAATGCACTCGATGATCTAATCATGGACATGTTTGCCCCAGATCAGGCCAAGGCTTTTGTTTTGCGGCACCTAATGCCTGCCAATGACGCGACAGAGCAGGCCGTAGAGGCTCTTCGAGAGCGACTGGGGCAACGTAGAGGCAAAGGTAATCGAAGGGCGCTGTGTGGCTTTCTGTGGGCTTGTCAGACGTTAAGACGGCGGGACTCTGATCTGCTCGCTTTTCCCGCTGCAAAGCCAACCTACGACGCGGATGGTGGTGGTTATGCAGCCTTCATGTCGGTCAAGGCATCATTGCTAGAACATGGATACATCATCCAAGAGCGTAAGGCGGCGGCAGATCATGGACGCGCAGCAATATTCAAGCTGATCAAGGCGCCAGATACGACAGACTTGGCATTCGAGGAAACCATCCCTGCCTCAGTTCGGCTAGTGCAGGTCAAGCGGGCGAAGGACAAGTATGGCAAACACATTGGAGATGGGGGAAACGATAGATCGCCACCAATGCGACCGAGAGAAATGGAACAGAGGTTTGGCGCAGATCGCATTGCACATGAAGAGACTAAAGTCCGGCGCATCGTTGATTATCTGAGCGACTACCCACTGATGATGGGTGACACGGCGTTCCGTTCTCTTCGTCGCGTCTTCAACGACAACAGCCTTGAGCGTGGTGGTCGCCTTTACGGCCAATACTCCAGCCTTCCTAAAATGTTGAGGAATACAGCTACGTTGGGTGGGCAGCCCATTGCGCAAATCGACATAAAAGCAAGCTACCTATGTATCCGCGCGGGCTTGGCGGGCTACCAGTTTGAGGAAGGAAGCGATCCCTATCAGCAAGTGCCATGGGTTGATCCAGAGAACCCACGCACGAGAGGCTTCGCCAAGCAACTCATTTCCACATTGATATCTAATGGTGGTGATAAGAAGCGTTTACCCAGCAAGCTAAAAGCAGAATACAGCGACATCATCAAACCACGACAGACGATTAGCGACTTCAAATCACCCATTCATGAGACTTTCCCATTTCTTCTTCAGCATGTTGATGGGCTAGAGGTTATGTTCCGTGAGTCTGAAATGATGATGGACGTGCTACACAAATGCATTGATCAAAACCTACCAGCTTGGCCTCTTCATGATTGTATTTTTGTCCGACAGTCCGATACCGAAATTGCAACTGAAATCATCAAGTCAGAGTTCAACAAACACTTTGGCTTTAGACCTACGATTACTCTGAATGATGATAAGGATTCATAGGTCTATATACTTGTTATGTATTATTAATCCTTATGATCCCCGCTTATGGTGGTATGCAGAAGTGTAAGAGTCCTACTTTTTACACCGTCCAATCGACCTTGCCCAGCGCCTCTTGTAGCACTTCAAACGGCAACATGCCGCCAGAGTATAGGCCATATGTCATGGTGCGGAACTCATGCCCCAATAGTCTTGCTGCTACATTCTCTGGGACGCCTGCGGCTTCAAGCTGTGTCGCTACGCCCTTTCGAAATGAATGGAATACATAGTCTGGGCCATATCCCGCTTTCGTCTTCAACCTGCCAAATTGCTTGCCAATAGCGTTTGAGCGGTCGCCATATTTGTTGAAGGTCAACCTCGGTAGTAGGTAGCCGTCTTCGCTGCTTCCTTTCAGATTGGCTACAAGTTCACGTATCTCGGGGTGTATCGGAATAACGCGCCAGCCAGCCTCGGTTTTGGCTTCTTCAATGTGGATGCGATCTCCATCAATCTTGTCGATCTTTAGTGAGCAAATCTCTTCAATCCGCGCGCCTGTATAGGCTGCAATCTGTATTAGCTCTGAGAGCGGCAGGGAGGCCCCAGCAGTAGCCTTGAAAAGTTTCTGGTAGTCCTGAGCCCGAAATCCCTTCCGGCGCTCTGTGAGGCTCGTCTTGGCGCTCTTTGTGTTCGCCTTGGGAACGCAGTTTGCAAATGGATCTGCGAGTTCAAAGCCTTTAACCCTGTTCAAAAAGTTCCAGTAGGCGCGACAAGCTGAAATGATCCGGCGGCAGGTGGCATAGCTCAGGCCGTCGTTTGCCACGAGTTCGTTTTCAACCCAATTCACTACAGCCCTGTTCGTCACATCATGGGCATACTTGAACCTTCCGCTGAGACGCTCAACATCCCTACGCTTCATGTCGATTGTTTTGGGTTCGTTATCCAGTGATGCAGCAAAATCGTTGATGTGTTCAGACAGCAAAACCCAATCGCCCTTTGTGATCGCATACAGTTCCGCGCCGCGCTGGGCATCATCGTGCAGGTTGTAGGCAACATCTAAAGCAATATCGTCGATCTCTTCGTCCGAAAGCCCTTGGCGCTTGTAGCGTTCAATCTCGACGCGCCAGCTTGCCAGTTCTCCCTCAAGCCCAGCGCGATTACTTTTCGCCAGATCAATAAGGCGTTTCCAGTGTGCAACAACGGGCATGACCCGCCTTTCTGCTACAGACAGACTTTCAGTTTCTAATGTCTGCTTAAAGCGCACTTTCCCGAATTTTGACCGCAACGGCTTTGGGATTTCCATGATTGCGAACCATACGCGGCGGCGCTGTATCAGATACTTTGGCAAGGTGGCCTCCAAGGCGATTACCACCCACAACTACCACCCACACGAAGGCCTTTAAATCCCTATTTTTCTTAATTTATTACGGGAAACCGTCTCGAGGGTTCGAATCCCTTCGTCTCCGCCATTTAACACTGATCTGCTGGGATAGACTTTGGAGTTGCCAGTCCATTCGTCGACCTGTCCCTGGCGTTGCCGCGTTCACCGCTTGGCCGATGCACCGCGCTAGCGTGCCGCGAAGATGGCGTAAGCTCGCAGACCGGCCATCACCGCCGAGCCGTTGACCTTTGGGTGGACCCGGTCCCTGTCGTGGAAAGACGGGTCCGAGGGGGCGATCGCATCGTGTACCGGGACATGGACCACACCCGCAACGGCGTCCAACCTGTCGGCCAGCGCGCGGAGATAGAGCATGCAGCCGTTGAACGCGTTGCCCCCGCGCGGCGGATCGGCGTAGCCCAGAGCGAAGACCTGCGTGCCGTCCGCCGTCTCAGGTCATCGCCCAATGTGCCACCTCCGTCGGGATCGAGCAGGGCGTCGACCTCTGCAGCGCCCCCGGTCTCGCAGCCGCAGAGCTCGCCCAGGCCGTTGCCGCCCCCGGTCATGACGAGGATACCGGGCGGTCACCGACCAGCTGGGGCTGATATCAAGGCCGCTCATGCGCGCCCAGGTGCCCGCCTGGATCCGTGCGCCCGCAACCGAGCGATCATCGTCGGACAGACCGAGATCCCGCAACAGCTAAGTGGGACCGATGCCGTGCTGTTCCTGTCCATGATGCGGTCACCGTTGGCGACAATCTTCGGTTCCTGTGCCTGTTCAGGCCCGGCCCTGAGGAGTGCGAGACAGAGCAGGAGGCTGCCCAGGGTCACGGAGTCTCCAGCCAGGCACCGGTGTCCGGCCCCGCGTCACTCGTCGCGGATCGTTTCGGGCGGGTCGTCATAGACCGACCAGCCGTACTCCGACGTGCTGTCCGGAAGGTCGCGCGGGCGCAGGTGGCGCGCGACATAGGTCTTGGCGATGAAATTCGCTGTGATCGGCGCGGTCAGGAACAAAAACAGCGTGATCAGCAATTCATGCACCGATAGCTGCCCGTTCTGGGCGAAGAAATAGATCATCGACGCGATCAGCACCCCGCCAACGCCCAGGGTCGTGGCTTTGGTGGGCCCGTGCAGCCGCTGGACCGAATCCTTGAGCTTGATCAGCCCATAAGAGCCCACAAGCCCGAACACGCCGCTGATGACGAGAAAAACCGCGATCAGAAGTTCTGTGACAAAACCCATGGCATCCTCACTCGATAATGTCGCCGCGCAGCATGAAGCGGCAATAGGCGACGGTCGATACAAACCCCACCATGGCCACCAGCATCGCCGCCTCGAAATAGATCGCCGTGCCCTGCCAGATCCCGTAGAGCACCAGAAGCGCGATCACGTCGATCACCATCGTGTCCAGCGCCAGGATCCGGTCGGCGGGGTTTGGCCCCTTCACGATCCGCCAGAGGTTCATCAAGAGGGCCAGGCCGTAGCAGCCCGCCGCGAAAATCAGGGCATAGGTGATCATTGGAAAATCTCCATCAGGCGCCGTTCATAGCGGGACTTGATGCCGTCGCGCAGGGCGGCGGGATCGTCGGTGTGCAGGCAATGCACCAGGATGCTGCGGCCATCGGCCGACAAGGTGGCCGAAACGGTGCCCGGGGTCATCGTGATGGTGCCGGCCAGCACCGTGATCGCCTCGGCCGAGGTCAGGTCCAGCGGCACGGGCACCCATTGCGACCGGATCTCGCGTTCGGGCTTGAAGAGGATGATCATCGCCACCTCCACATTGGCCACGACGATATCCCAGAGCACGACCAGGACGTATTCGATGGCCTTGAACGGGTTGCCCAGCTTGGGGCGGTCGGGCCAGTAGGCCTTGGTGAAGATCGGCAGAACCAAGCCGAACAGCACCGCCAGCACCAGGTTGCCCACGGTGACCGTGTTTACGAGGCCCAGCCAGACAAGCACCAGCGTCAGGCTCAGAAGCGGATGGGGGATCAGGTATCGGATCATGGCTCAGCCCTCCTCGCCCGGGGTCAGGACCGCCGAGATATAGCCCGCGCGGTCGAACAGCTGCGCGGATGTCGCCTCTAGATAGCCTGACACGGGGCCCGCGAAGACGGCCAGCGCCACCAGCATGCCCAGCATCGCCATGCTGGGCGCCACCTGCGCCGCGGTCGCGGTGTTGGGCTGTGGTGCGTCGATTTCGGGCACAGGCGTTTCCGACGGGTCAGGCACTGCGGGCGCGGTGGCGGTGGATTTCCAGAACAGCAGGCTGCCTGCCCGCGCAAAGCCCACGATCGTCAGAAGCGAACCCGCCAGGATCGCGGTCCAGGCCCAGCCGATGGTGCCGGGATCGCGCAGAGCGTCCATCACCAGAAGCTTGCCCAGGAACCCGCTGAGCGGCGGCATCCCCGCCATGGCGATGGCCGCCCCGAAAAAGAGCGCGGCGAACAGCCCGTTCTGGATCGTTGCAGGCGCGGCGGCCAGGCGGTCGCTTTTGCGCCGTGTCACCACCAGATCGGCAACCAAGAACAGGCAGGCAGCGGCAAAGGTCGAGTGCAGCAGATAGTAGAGCGCCGCCGTGGTCGCCATTTCGGAAAATGCCGCGACGGCCACCATGATCGTGCCCACCGAGCCCACGACCGAGAAACCGATCAGCGGCATCAGGCGCCGCGCGCCCAGTACGCCGAAGGCACCGACGGCGATGGTCACGATGGCCGCCGGGAACAGCCAGGTGCCCGCCAGGCCCTCGGTCCCGGGGATGCCCGGGCCGAAGGCCACGGTGTGCACGCGCAGGATCGCGTAGATGCCGACCTTGGTCATGATGGCAAACAGCGCCGCCACCGGGGCAGGAGCGTTCGCATAGGTGTTGGGCAGCCAGAACTGCACCGGGAAAAGCGCGGCCTTCACCGCGAAGACGATCATCAAGAGCATCGCTGCCACGCGGGCCAGCGCCGCCTCTTCGGCCGGAAGCGCGGCCATGCGCTGGGCCAGGTCCGCGATGTTGAGCGTACCGGTCGAGGCGTACAGCGTGCCGAGCGCGAACAGGAACAGCGTCGAGCCCGCAAGGTTCATCACCACGTATTGCAGGCCCGCGCGCATGCGTGCGGTGCCGCCCGAATGGATCATCAGCCCGTACGAGGCGATCAGCAGCACCTCGAAGAACACGAACAGATTGAAGACGTCCCCGGTCAGGAAGGCGCCCGAGATGCCCATCAGCTGGAACTGGTAGAGCGCATGGAAATGCCGCCCCCGCGTGTCCCAACCCGTGGCGATGGCGTGGATCAGCACGATCAGCGCCAGCGCGTTGGTCAGAAGCACCATCAGTGCCGACAGCCGGTCCAGCACCAGCACGATGCCGAAGGGCGCGGGCCAATTGCCCAGCTCGTAGACATGGGTGGCGCCGTCGCCCGCGATGATCACCAGCGCGACAGAGATCGCGACCAGCAGGGCCGACCCAAAGACCGAGGCCGTGCGCGCCAGCGTGATGTCGTAGCGCATCACGAAACCGATCACCGGCGCCAGCATCGCTGGCAGAATGACGGGCAGAATGATCCAGTGCATCATGCTTTGGCGTCCTTTTCGGTCCGGTCTTCGCCGGCCTCATCCGTGTCGGGGCTTTCGATGTCGATCTGGTCGGTCTCGCATTCGAGATAGGCGCCCAGCCCGATCATCACGAGCACGGCCGTCATCCCGAACGAGATCACGATGGCCGTCAGCACCAGCGCCTGGGGCAGCGGGTCGCTGTAGCTCAGGTCTTCGTAAAGCGACAGGATCGGGGCCTGGTCGATGGCCAGCCGGCCGCTCGAGAACAGAAACACGTTCACCGCGTAGGACAGCATGGCGAGGCCCAGGATCACCGGGAACGTGCGCAGGCGCAGCATCAGGTAGACCCCGCCCGCGGTCAGAACGCCAACGGTGCTTGCGACGATGACCTCCATCTCAGACCTCCGTCTTTTCGTCGGCGACACGCTCGCCGGGGTCGTAATCCATGGGCTCGACATTCACTGTCTCACCGGCAAAGCGCGCGATCCGGCTCAGGCTGTAAAGCATCAGCATCACCGCACCCAGCACCGTCAGGAACACGCCCAGGTCAAAGGCAAAGGCTGTGCCTAGGCCGAATTTCTCGATCGGGGGCAGGGTGATGTAACCGTATTCGCTGGTCAGGAACGGGTTGCCCAGAAGCCAGGCGGCTAGGCCGGTCAGGCCCGCGATGATCATGCCGAAGCCGATGAGCGTGTGGTACTCGAATTTCTTGCGCTCCTGCGTCCAGGCAAAACCCGAGGCCATGTATTGCATCAGAAGCGCGATGGCGATCACCAGGCCCGCGACGAACCCGCCGCCGGGCTGGTTGTGCCCGCGCAGGAACAGGTAGATCCCCACCAGCACCGCGATCGGCATCAGCACCCGGGTCACGACGACCATCATCAGCGGATGCCGGTCGCGCGACCGGTCCTGGCTGTAGTCGGCGTTCTTGAGCCGCCGCGCCGCCGGGCCGTTCAGAAGCGCCTGCATCAGCGCGTAGATCACGAAGCCCGCGATCCCCAGCACGATGATCTCGCCATAGGTGTCGTAGCCCCGGAAATCCACGAGGATCACGTTGACGACGTTGGTGCCGCCGCCGCCTTCGTAGCTGTTGTCCAGGTGGAAGGCCGAAATCGTGTCCACATCGCGGATCATGAACGCATAGGCCAGACCCGCCACGCCCAGACCGGCGACGCCGGCGATGGCGGCGTCCCGCAGCTTGAGGCCCATCGGGCTTTCCTTGGGCGTGGTCTTGGGCATGAAATGCAGTGCCAGAAGCAGCAGCATGATCGTGACCGTTTCGACCGAGATCTGCGTCAGCGCCAGGTCAGGCGCCGAAAGGTAGACGAAACCCGCCGAAATCGACAGGCCGATGATCCCGATCATCACCAGCGCCTGGAAGCGGTTGTGGTGCATCGTGGCCACCCACAGCGTGGCCGTCACCAGCAGGACAAAGCCCACAGCGATCACGGGCGGCACCGGCAACACCTCGCGGCTGGGCGCGGCCAGGCCGCCGCCGCTATAGGCGATCCAGCCCAGCCCCACCGATGCGACGGTGAAGATCGCAAGGTAGCGGCTGATCGTGCCATTGTGGCTCCACTCGGTGACGGACCGCGTGGCTGCGACCGCCCAGCCGATCAGCGCGTCGAAGATCGCCTTGGCCTCCGGGCGCGGCGCGGCGTCCCAGGCGCGCAAGAGCGGGCGATGCGCCGCCAGCAGGACCAGACCGCCCGCGACCGCGATGATCGACATGAAAAGGGCGGCGTTCACGCCGTGCCAGATCTTGAGCGAGTAATAGGGCAGGTCGCCACCGATCACCGCGCCCGAGGCCACGGCGACGATCGGACCGGCCAGGAACGGCGCCACGCCGATCGCAACGACCGCGACGATCAACAGCGCCGGAGCGGCCCAAAGGCCAAAGCCCGGATCGTGCGGCTTGGCCGGATAGTCGTCGCGCACGGGTCCGAAGAAGACATGCACGATAAAGCGGAACGAATAGGCCACCGACAGAAGCGAGCCCAGCGTGGCCAGCACCGGCACGGCCCAGTCCGACCCGGCCCAGACCGTGTCCGAGGCCGCGTCGAGCATCATTTCCTTGGACAGGAACCCGTTGAACAGCGGAATACCCGCCATCGACAGTGCCCCCGCCGTGCCGATCAGGAAGGTGATTGGCATCAGGTGCCGCAACCCGCCCAGCCGCGAGATGGCGCGGGTCTTGGCCTCGTGATCGACGATGCCCACGGTCATGAAGAGCGCGGCCTTGAAGGTCAGGTGGTTCAGGATGTGAAACACGGCCACCACGGCCGCGAAGGGCGACCCGAAGCCCAAAAGCATGGTCAGCAGACCCAGGTGACTGACGGTCGAAAAGGCCAGCAACGCCTTCAGATCGTCCTTGAAGAGCGCGATGAAGGCGCCCAGCACCGTGGTCACGAGGCCCGTGGTCGCGACGATGTAGAACCACGCCTCTGTCCCCGCGAGCACAGGCCACATCCGCGCCAGCAGGAACACGCCCGCCTTCACCATGGTGGCCGAGTGCAGGTAGGCCGATACCGGCGTGGGCGCGGCCATCGCGTGGGGCAGCCAGAAATGGAACGGGAACTGGGCCGACTTGGTGAAGGCCCCCAGCAGGATCAGGATCAGCGCGGGCAGATACCACTCGGACGCGCGGATCGCTTCGCCCTGGGTCAGGATGTCGGTCAGGTTGTAGCTGCCTGCGATATTACCGAGGATCAGCATGCCCCCGATCAGCGCCAGCCCACCCGCGCCAGTGACCGCGAGCGCCATGCGCGCGCCCTGGCGGCCTTCGGGAAGGTGCTTCCAATAGCCGATCAGCAGGAAGGACGACAGCGACGTGAGCTCCCAGAAGATGAGCAAAAGCAGGATGTTGTCGGAAATCACGATGCCCAGCATCGCGCCCTGGAAGAGCAGCAGATAGGTATAGAACTGCCCCATCGGGTCGTCGCCGGACAGGTAGTAGCGGGCATAAAGCGTGATCAGAAGGCCCACGCCCAGGATCATCGCGGCGAACATCAGGCCCAGCCCGTCGAGGAAAAAGGACGCCGACAGGCCCAGCTGCGGCAGCCACATGATCTCGGCCTGGATGACCTCGCCGCGCAGAACGGCGGGCGCGAGCATGCCCAGCAGAACCAGCGCAAGCGCGGTCGGGACGGCGGTGAAGGATGCGCAGGCATTGCGCCCGGCCCGGATCATGATCCCGGGAACAAGGGCCCCTAGAAAGGGAAGCGCTGCGATGTAGAAAAGAAGATGACCCCCGTCGTTCATTCTTTGCCCTTATGGTTCTTGTGGTTGCCCATGGATAGCGGTGGGCTGGCGGCGTGTTAAACCGATCACGATTTCGTTCCTAGATGGGATAACGGGCCGGGAATTCAAAGCCTTGCCGACGCTTTTCCGACAAAAAGCGTCGACTGCCTGTGTTCCTTGCATCATTGTGAAGCCAAGCGTGGCCGGGATGCATCACCCCGTCCGGTGTCCCCGCGCCGCGCGGATACACAAAGGCGCGCCGCCGATCCGCGCCGCGCCTTCAGGGTCCGGTTGGACGAACCGTGTCAGTGCAAGATCATGGCCGCCCGAGCCCGCCCGTCTCAACCTCCACGGCCTCGGACAGGTCGAGGATGCTGTCGTGCAGCAGTTGCAGCGCGTAGCGGGGATTATGCGCCCAGGCGCCGCCATCCTTGGACACCACCTGGTAATTGTAGGCGGCCTTGAGCAGGCGCGGAGTCCAGCTCTTGTACTGGTTGGGATAGATGCCTTCGCCGTCATCGATGGTGCCGTTGCCATCGGTATCGGCAAAAAAATAGGGATATGCTGACGCGTCATACCCGATGGGCGCGCCCGCCACCTCGGAGGCATAGGCCTGGATCGCCGTGTACAAGACCGCGTGCATCCCCGCGATCTCGTCCTTGATGCCGCCGTCGCTACGGCCGTCCCCATCGAAATCCTCGTGCTGGGTGCGAATCGCGGTGATGTCGTCCACGCCCTGGTGACAGTCCAGGCAGCCCTCGGTCGCGACCTCGGTGCTGTGGGGCGCATGACAATCGACGCAGCTGTTGGCGCTGGGCACATGACGGAAGGCCCCGGCATAGCTGGCCCCGTCATACTGGAAGCCGCCCCTGGTTTCCGCGCCCTGCATCACCGCCGCGGCCACGCCGTAGTGGATATTGATAAAGGACAGATCGGCCGACACCGTATCCGGGTCGAGCGTGTCCGTGGCCGCGACCACCGCATCGGTCGAGCTGCGGCCCTGGTGGCAGAGCGTGCAGGTGGCAGATGTGTCCAGCCCATCGACCGTCACGCCAGAGGGGAAGGGCACCGCATCCAGCGCCTCTGCCTCGGAGACATGGCAGGACGCGCAGCCGATCACGGTGTTGATCGTCGCCGGATGCTCGACCGAAAGGGCGGCGGTGTCATCGGCCCCCAGCCAGTCCAGGAACCCGGTTTCCGAATGGCAGGCGGCGCAGTGCGTGGGGATCTCGCCGTCTTCGTTCCAGTGCGTGAACGATTCGGATCGGTACTGCCCATGGGGGTCATTCAGCCAGGCCTCGGTGATCTCTGACAGGCTGGGCGTTTCGGCAAAGGCGGGCAGGGCCGACAGCAGCGCAGATGCAGCGAGCGTCGGCAGGAGGCGTCTTTTCAGCATGGCGCGGTCCTTGGTCACGGAAGGTCACGCGCAGCTTGGCAAAAGGGGGCAGGCCGGGCCTTAATTCAGATCAAGGACATCTGCGGCTTCAACCGCGATCCAAGGAACAACCGACCGCAGCGACGCCGACCGCCCCCGAGACACAGCGCCCCAGAGACACAGCGCCCCGATGATCGCGCACCCAAGACACGGAGCCGCCATGCCACCGACCCGACAGGCCCCCACCGCACCGCCCGAAGCCACGCTGCGCTTGCCCGCGGAGTTTGTGGCACTGCTCTACCCGGTGGTCTGCCTCGCTCCTCTGGGGCTGGCGATGACCCGCGACGTGGCACCTGCGTCCTTGTGGGAGGTCCTTGCCGCGGGCCTCGGGCTGGCGGGCCTGGCGGCGATGGCGGTGCAGGTGGTCACCTCGGGCCGCTTCGAGCTCGTGTCGGGCCGGCTGGGCATCGACCGGGTCATGGCCTTTCACAAGACCGCCGCCTGGTGGGTGCTTCTGGCGCTGCTCGTGCATCCGGTGGCTTATGTGATTCCCACCTATCTGGCCGATCCGGCGCTGGGGCTCGAGCGGCTGATCGCCTACCACACGCTGCCCCAGTACCGCACCGGGGTGATCGCGCTGAGTGCGCTGATCCTGCTGGTGATCAGTTCGGCCCTGCGCAACCGGCTGCCGTGGCGCTACGAGCTTTGGCGCGGCACCCATGTGATACTGGCGCTGGTCGCGCTTTTCTGCGGGTTGCACCATGCGGTCACGGCGGGGCGGTTCAGCGCGCTGGGCGCGGTGCATGCCTATTGGTGGGGCATCGGCATCGTGGCGGTGGCGGTCATGGCGATCCTCTATGGGCTGCGCTGGGCGAGGCTGCACCGGCGGCCCTGGCGGCTGGCCTCGGTCACGAAACGCGCCGACCGCATGTGGGAGCTCGACATCCAGCCCGCGCCCGGCACCCCGCCGCTGTCTTACCGCGCGGGACAGTTCGTGTGGATCACCGAAGGCGCGCGCCGCTTTCCGCTGTTCGACCATCCGTTCTCCATCGCCGACAGCCCGGAGCGACCTGGCCTGAGCCTGATCATCAAGGAGGCGGGGGATTTCACCAGCCGGATCGGCACGCTCGCCCCGGGCACGGCCATCGGCCTCGACGGCCCCTTTGGCCATTTCACCCGCGAGGATCATCCGGCCGACGCCTACCTTCTGATCGCGGGCGGGGTCGGGATCGCGCCGATCATGGGGCTTTTGCGCGATCTGGTGGCGCAGGGCCATGACGGACCGGTGCGGCTGGCCTATGCCGCCGGTGATCCGGACAATTTCGCCTGTCTCGACGAGATCGCGGCGGCCGGGTCGCAGTTCGACCTGCAAAGCTGGCTTCTGAGCGAAGAGGACGCGCCCGGGTGGCAGGGCGATCTGGGACGGCTCGACAGGGACCGCCTGCGCGCCATGCTGGACGGGCTCGACCCGGGCCGCACGGTCGCGCTGATCTGCGGGCCGGGGCCCATGGTCACGGCCGTGTCGGACACGCTTGTGGATCTGGGCATGCCGATGAAGCAGGTGATCTACGAACGCTTCGACTATTCGGGCGGGGCCTCGGCCCAGGATCGCCGCATGCGTCGCCGGTTCCTGGGCCTTGGCGCGGCGCTGGGCCTTGGCGTTGCGGGGTTTGCGGCGCTGGGCTGAGATCACGCCGGTGTCGCAAACAGGCTCGGGCAGGCCGGTGCACGGCCTTGATCGTGGCGGGCAGGGGGTGGACAGTCAGGGCATAGACCGGGAGCCCGCCCATGTCCAAAGACCCGCTACTGCAGCCTTACCAGCTGAAGCATCTCACCCTGAAAAACCGGATCATGACCACCGCGCACGAGCCCGCCTATCCCGAGGGCGGCATGCCCACTGCGCGCTACGTGGCCTATCACGCAGAACGCGCCAAGGCGGGCGTGGCCCTGGCGATGACGGCGGGCTCGGCCACCGTGTCGCGCGACAGCCCGCCTGCCTTCAACAACGTGCTGGCCTACACCGACGAGGTCGTGCCCCATATCCGGCGGCTGACCGATGCCTGCCACGAACATGGCTGCGCGGTGATGATCCAGCTGACCCATCTGGGCCGCCGCACCACCTGGGCCAAGGGCGACTGGCTGCCCTCGCTCGCCCCCGGCCCCCATTGGGAGCCCGCGCACCGCGCCTTTCCCAAGGTGGTCGAGGATTGGGACATCGCCCGCGTCATCACCGATTTCGCCGATGCCGCCGAACGCATGCAGGCAGGCGGCATGGACGGGATCGAGCTGCAGGCCTATGGCCACCTGCTCGAACAGTTCTGGTCGCCGCTCACCAACCGGCTCGAGGGCGAATACGGCACCGACAGCATCGCCGCGCGGATGCGTTTCTCGATGGATGTACTGGAGGCGATCCGCAAACGCGTGGGCCCGGACTTCATCGTGGGCTTCCGCTACACGGCCGACGAGGATGCGCCGGGCGGCACCACGGTCGAAGAGGGGCTCGAGATCGCGCGGGCCTTGCGCGACAGCGGGCAGGTGGATTTCCTGAACGTCATTCGCGGGCGCATCCACACCGACCCGGCCATGGTCAACGTGATCCCGGTGCAGGGCATGAAAAGCGCGCCGCATCTCGATTTCGCGGGGCGGGTGCGGCACGAGATCGGCATGCCCACCTTCCATGCCGCGCGTATCCCCGACGTTGCCACGGCCCGCCACGCGGTGGCCGAGGGGCTATTGGACATGGTTGGCATGACCCGCGCCCATATGGCCGACCCGCATATCGTGAAAAAGATCACCGAGGGGCGGGAGCATGACATCCGCCCCTGCGTCGGCGCCACCTATTGCCTCGACCGGATCTATGGTGCGGGCGAGGCGCTGTGCATCCACAATCCCGCCACGGGACGCGAGCTGTCGATGCCCCATACGATCACGCCTGCCGATGCGCCTAAGCGGGTCGTCGTGGTTGGGGCAGGGCCCGGGGGCCTCGAGGCCGCGCGGGTCGCGGCTGAACGGGGCCACGCGGTGACCGTCTTTGAGGCCGCTGCAGAGCCCGGCGGTCAGGTGCGGCTGACCGCCCAAAGCCCCCGGCGGCGCGAGATGATGGGGATCATCGACTGGCGCATGGCCCAATGCGCCGCGCGCGACGTGGTGTTCCGCTTCAACACATTCGCAGAGGCCGCGGATGTGACCGCGCTTTCGCCCGATCTGGTGATCGTCGCCACGGGTGGCATGCCGAACCTCGAGCTTTTCGAACAACGGGGCGAGGCGCAGCATGTCATTTCGGCCTGGGACATCCTGTCGGGCGATGTGACACCGGGCGGGCATGTGCTCATCTACGACGAGTCGGGCGATCATCCGGGGCTGCAAGCCGCCGAGATGGCCGCTGCCGCGGGTGCCAGCGTGGAGGTCATGACCCCTGATCGCACCATCGCGCCCGAGGTAATGACGATGAACCTCACCCCCTATCTGCGCAGCCTGCAGGAGAGGGACGTGACCTTCACCGTGGCCCGCAGGCTCTTTGGGGTGGCAGCGGAGGGCAATCGGCTGACGGCCACGATCGGCACGGACTACAGCGATCACAGCGAGCAGCGGACCTATGACCAGGTGGTGGTGAATTACGGCACGCTGCCGCTGGAGGATCTGTATTTCGCGCTGAAGCCATTGTCGGTGAACCTGGGAGAGGTCGACTACGACGCGCTGACAGCGGGCCGCGCGCAGGCTCTGGTGCGCAACCCCGAGGGCGCGTTCCAGCTCTTCCGCATCGGCGACGCCGTCGCGGCCCGCAACACCCACGCCGCGATCTACGATGCGCTGCGGCTGGTCAAGGATCTCTGAGGGCGCGGATCGGGTGGCGCGGTCGCCCGCCCCGGCCACCGCGCCGGGGCCTCGCCGGTAGGACGAGAGGTCCCGGGTCAAGCCCGGGACGGGTTAGGGCATCGGAAACCGTGTTGCGAAGAAGTGCTCCCGCCCCGGCCTCCGTGCCGGGCTCTCATGGGTGGTCACCGGAGGTCCCGGGTCAGGCCCGGGACGGGGCAGAGATGCGCCCCTCAGTCGAACAGCCCCCTGGCCAGCGCGCCGCGTTCGCCGATGACGCGTCCAGCCAGCGTGGCGGCGCGGGTGATGGCCGCCCCCGGCTCGGCGCCGGTCAGCCGCGCGGCGAGGAAACCCGCGGCGAAACTGTCGCCCGCGGCCGTGGTGTCGATGACCCGCGCGACGGGGGCGGGGGCGACCTCGACCAGCCCGTCCACGTCGGTCCAGGCCGTGACGAGGCCCGCCCCGTTCTTGACCACCACCGTGCCCGCACCCGCGTCGCGATAGCGCGCGACGGTGTCCGCGGGAGATGCATCGCCCCAGGCGGCCACTTCCTCGTCGAAGGACGGCAGGACCGTGTCGGCGACCGAGGCCCCCATCAAAAGCCCGGCGCGCATGGCCTCGGCATCCTCCCAGAGCCGCGGCCGCAGGTTCGTGTCAAAGGACACATGGGTGCCCCGCGCCTGGGCCCGCCCCAGGGCGGCGCAAAGCGTATCGCGGCCCGCCGGGTCGAGAATGGCCAGCGTGATGCCCGAAACATGGGCGACGCGGGCCTCGTCCAGCACCTGGTCGAGCCAGGCGCTGTCCTCGCCCAACCGGCGGGCGGCGGATTGCCCGCGCCAATAGGCAAAGCTGCGTTCGCCCTCGGTCAATTGGATCAGGTACAGCCCCAGGGTGCGGTCCGGATCGCGGGCGATATGGCCCGTGTCGATCCCTTCGGCGGCCATGAACTCTACCATCCCGTCCGACACCGAATCGCGGCCAGCCCGTGTGGCGTAGGCCACGGTCCAGTCGGGTCCAAGCAGTCGCCGCGCGTACCAGGCGCAGTTGAAGGTGTCGCCGGCATAGCCCATGGCGTACAGTCCGCCCTCGGCCGGGGCCATTTCCACCATACATTCGCCGATGGCGACAAAGCGGTGTTTCGACATGCGCGCCTCCCTTTACCGTCACAAGACCCGCTGTCGGGGCCCGAGGCAAGGGCGGGCTGGCATCGGGCGCGCGGGCGCACTAGCGTGCGCGAAACGGATCAAGGGAGTGAGGCCATGAAACTGCTCAGATATGGCGCGCAAGGCGCGGAAAAGCCGGGGATGCTGGACGCAGCGGGTACGGTGCGGGACCTGTCGGGCATTGTGGGCGATTTCGCGGGGGCCTCGGTCTCGCTGGCGGCCATCGACAAGCTGCGGGCGATCGACCCCGAGACGCTGCCGGTGGTCGAGGCACCGGGGCGCATCGGGGCCTGTCTGGCCCATGTGCCGAATTTCCACGCCATCGGGCTCAACTATGGCAAACACGCCGACGAGGCCGGGATGGCCCGCCCGACCGAGCCCATTCTGTTTTCCAAGGCGACCACGTCACTCTCGGGCCCGAACGACCCGGTGATCATCCCGCGCGGATCGGACAAAACCGATTGGGAGGTCGAGCTGGGCGTCGTGATCGGGCGGGACACGCTTTATGTTTCCGAAGCGCAGGCGCTGGATCACGTGGCGGGCTATTGCGTGGTCAACGACGTGTCCGAACGCGCCTTTCAGATCGAGATGGGCGGCCAGTGGGTCAAGGGCAAATCCGCGCCCACTTTCGGCCCCGTGGGCCCCTGGCTCGTGACCGCGGACGAGGTGCCGGACCCCCAGGCGCTGGCGCTGAGCCTCACGCTCAATGGCGACTTGGCGCAGAACTCCACCACTGCCGACATGATCTTTTCCGTCGCCGAGATCATTTCCTACATGAGCCGCTTCATGAAGCTGCAGGCGGGCGACATCATCGCCACCGGCACGCCAGAGGGGGTGGGGATGGGCATGAAACCCCAACGGTTCCTGCGCCCGGGCGACGTGATGGAGCTGACTGTCGAGGGGCTCGGTGCCCAGCGGCAGGAGGCCGTCGCAGCCGACTGAGGACGGGCCGGGGCCGGGTGCCTAGCCGAGGACCTGCGTCAGAAAGGCGGACATCGCGGCGCGCATGGCAGGGCTTTCCCTGTGCCCGCTTTCGGGATCAACTATGGTTGTCAGGGCTGCGGGCTGCTGCGCGTAGGCCTGTCTCAGGGCTGAAAGCGCGGGCTCCAGCGCCTCGGGCGGGGTCAGCGGATCCTTCAGCCCCGCACAAACAATCTGCGGACGCGGCGCGACCAGGGCGGCCACATCATCCATGTCATGGCCGGGCAAGAGGCCCGGCACGGTCATGTATGGGCCGTGCAGGTCATGCGCGCCCGTTGCGATCAATGGCGCCATGCGGGCGAAGGCGCAAAGATGGATGCACGCCGCGACCGACGGGTCGATCGCGGCGTGCCAATAGGCCAACGTTGCGCCCATGGAGATCCCCAGCACGCCGATCCGGGACGAGTCGACGCCGTCCAGCCCGGCCAGAGCCGCCTGCGCCCGGGCCAGATCGTCGAGCATCAGGCCTAGGAGCGGCCGTCCGTGCCACAGCGCAGCCTTGGACAGCGCGCTTTCGCTGCCTTCGTCTTGCCGCGCGCCGAAGCCGGGCATGTCGGGGCAAAGCACGGTGTAGCCCCTTTGCGCCAGATGCAGGCCCAACGGCGGGTCCAGAAGGGCAGGACGTCCCTCGGTCAGCTCGGCTTTGCCGATGTCGTAGCGGTTGCCATGGGCATGGGCATAGAGGATCGCCGCGCCGTTGGGCGTGTCTGGCCGTAAAAGCCGCGCCGGGATCGGCAGGCTGCCGTGCTCGATCCAGCCATCGCAGGCTGTGACGGTCCCGATCGGCCAACTGCAGGCGCCGTGCCAGGTTCCCGTGAGCCCGGTGGCACAGCCCGTCAGACAGCGCAGGGCGTCACGGGTGCAGGCGGGCATGGAACAGGGACGACATGGGTACTCCGGCGTTGTCGAATCGCGTTTACTTGTATACTAGCATCCTTGGACGCTACCGGAGGAGGGGGCGCGTCCGACGGGAGGCGAAATGCGGCAAACATGGCGATGGTTCGGGCCCCATGACACGATCGGCCTGTCGGATATCCGGCAGGCGGGCGCCCGGGGCATCGTGACAGCCCTGCACGACCTGCCCGCGAGTGTGCCATGGTCGGATGACGCTGTCGTGACACGCCAGCGCGCCGTGGCCGAGGGTCCGGATGGTCCCACGGGGCTCAGCTGGGACGTGGTCGAAAGCCTGCCCGTCAGCGAAGAAATCAAGACCCAATCGGGCGACTGGCGCGCGCATCTCGATGCCTACCGCACCTCGCTCGAGGCGCTGGCGCGCGCGGGGATCGAGACGATCTGCTACAACTTCATGCCGGTGCTCGACTGGACGCGCACGGATCTGCGTGCGCGAATGCCCCATGGCGGCACGGCGATGCGCTTCGATCTGGCGACCTTCGCGGCCTTCGACCTGCACATCCTCGCCCGTCCCGGCGCGGCCGAGGATTGGGACGCCGCGACCCGGGACGATGCCGCGCGGATCTTTAACGCCATGGACGAGGCCGCGCAGGCCGACCTTGCCCGCACCGTGACCATGGGACTGCCCGGCGCGGCGGCGGGCTGGTCGCTGGACGAGTTGCGCCAGAAGCTGGCCGAGTATGACGGGATCGACGCGGACCGCTTGCGCCAGAACCACGTCGATTTCCTGTCCCAGGTCGTGCCAACGGCCGAGCGGCTGGGCCTCAGGCTTTGCTGTCATCCGGACGACCCGCCCTTTCCGCTTCTGGGCCTGCCGCGGGTGATGTCCACCGCCGAGGATTATCGCTGGCTTCTGGCCCAGGTCGACAGCCCGTCGGCGGGCATGACGCTTTGCACCGGGTCCATGGGCGTGCGTCCCGACAATGAGTGCGCCGCCATCGCGCGGGAATTCGCGCCGAAGATCCATTTCGCCCACCTGCGCAACGTCACGCGCGACACCGAGACTGTGCCCGCGTCCTTCCATGAGGACGAACACCTGGCCGGGCAGACCGACATGGTCGCCGTCATCGCGGCCCTTCTCGACGAAGAGGCGCGGCGCCGGGCCGAGGGGCGGCGCGATGCCGAGATCCCGATGCGCCCCGACCATGGCCAGGCGATCCTGAGCGATTTGGCCGTGGACGGTCAGCCGGGTTATCCGGCGGTCGGGCGGCTCAAGGGGCTGGCGGAGCTGCGTGGCGTCATGGCCGCGCTGTCACATGGCGGGGCTGTGGCATGAGCGTCATCGACACCACCCAGTACGACACGCTCGAGCGGGCCGAGATCGACCGCTCCCTCCCCATCGCGCCGCAGGTCTACAACGCCCTGCGCCAGCGTATCGTCGACAACCGCCTCGGCCCAGGCGCGCCGATTTCGGAAACCATGCTGGCCCGGCGGCTCGATATCAGCCGCACCCCCCTGCGCGCGGCGCTGCAGCAGCTGGCGGGCGAGGGGTTGATCGTCACCCGGCCACAGGTGGGGTCGGTCGTGGCCACGCTCGACACCGACCGGCTGGAAGAGGCTGTGTTCATGCGCGGCGCGCTGGAAGAGGCGGTCGTACGCCGCCTGGCTGCGCGGGGCCTGGACGAGGCCGACCTGGCCGAATCCTTTGCCGCGCAGAAGCGGGCGGCCGATGCCGACGACTACGCCGCATTCTTCCGCGAGGACGAATTGTTTCACGCGCGCCTGGCCGAACTGGCCGACGTGCCCAACGCCTGGCGCATGGTCCATTCGGTCAAAGGCCACGTGGACCGCCAACGCTACAAGCTCATGGCCGGGATCCCGTATCGCTCGATGCGGGCCTATCGCGACCATCAGGAGATTGTCCGCCACATCCTGGCGGGCGATGGGGAGGGGGCCGCAGAGGCCATGCGCGCGCATGTGCACTCTGTTCTGGAATTGCCACCGGCGGAATGCCACGCTGAGGGCGAGGCCGGAGGCAACACGCGGCCCGCTGCTGCAAGACATGCAGTCTCACAGGGAGAGGAGAGACAATGACCAACCGACTGACAAAGATCCTCGGCTCCAGCGCGATGGCGCTGTCGCTGATGGCAGGCACCGCCTTGGCAGAAACCGAGCTGCGGATGACCTGGTACAATGACGGCAACGAGGGCGAGGTGATGCGCGGCATCCTCGACCGCTTCGAAGAGGCCAACCCGGATATCACCGTCACGCTCGACGTCGTGCCATACAAGGCCATCCTGGAATCGCTGCCCGTTCAGCTGGCCGCGGGCGACGGGCCGGACATTGCCCGCGTCACCGATCTGGGCGGTCTGTCTGAATACTACATGGACCTGACGCCCCATGTGGGTGATCCCGAATACTGGCGTGCCAATTTCGGGCCCTTCCTGAAGTGGCTGGACCCCGATGGCGATGCGATCTCGGGCTTCATGACCCAGCTCACCGTGACCGGGCCTTACGTCAACAAGACGCTGTTCGAGCAGGCCGGTGTCGAGATGCCGGGCGAGGGCGCCACGTGGGATGACTGGGCGGCGGCGAGCAAGGCCGTGGCCGATGCGCTCGACATCCCGATCCCCATGGCATGGGACCGTTCGGGCCACCGTGTCTCGGGCCCGGCAATTTCCATGGGCGCGCAGATGTTCGATGCCGAGGGCAATCCGGCGCTGGTGGACGACGGCCTGAAGATGATGGCCACCAAGCTTTACGACTGGCACCAGGACGGCACCATGGCGAAAGAGCTGTGGGGCTCGGTCTCGGGCTCGACCTATCTGGGTGCGAACGAGGATTTCGCCAACGCGCAGGTCGTGATGTACATGTCCGGCTCCTGGCAGATCCCGCAATTCGCCGAGACCATCGGCGATGCCTTTGACTGGTGGGCGGTCCCCGCACCCTGCGGCCCGGCCGCCTGCACAGGCATGCCCGGCGGCGCCGCGCTTGTCGCGATGAAGGACACCGATCACCCCGAAGAGGTGGGCCAGCTGATGGACTTCCTCGCGCAGGAGGAAAACCTGGCCGAGTTCTACGGCGAGACGCTGTTCATCCCGGGCCATCTGGGCCTGGCGGAAAGCGGTGTGGAGTTCGCGACGGATGACCCACGCGCAGCCCATGCGCTGCAGACCTTCGCCTCGGCCGTGCCGGGCATCTCGCCTGTGGCCTTCGACCTGCAGGGCTATCCCAGCAACCGGGTGATGTTCAACGCGCTGATCTCGCGCCTGGGCGAAGCGATCGTGGGCGAGCTGACGCTCGACGAGGCTTTCGATCGCATGAGCCAGGACGTGGAGCAACAGCTGGCCGAGCAAAGCCGCTGATCGCGTCCGTCTGACAGACGCCCCGGCCCGTGCAATGGGCCGGGGCCCCCAAGCCCCAAGACCCAAGACCGGAAGGCCGGGAGACATGACCCCAGGCGACGCCCCCACCTTGTCCGATCGACTGACTGCCGCCGCGGCCTGGCCCGTGCGCGTGCTGTTTCAGATCCTCGACAAACCGTTTCGGCTGATCCAGCGGATCGGCGGCATCAAAACGATGCCCTACATCTTTCTGTTGCCGAACCTTGCCTTTTTCGGCCTCTTCGTGGTGATCCCGCTTTTCATCAATTTCGCCTTTTCGCTGACCGGCGGGACGAACCTTTATCTGACCGACCGGGTCTATACGGGCACCGAGCAATACGCGTTCCTGTTCGATTGCGGGAACTATGCCGACCCGACCAGTTGCCGCGAAGACCGGTTCTGGCGCGGCATCTACAACACCGCGACCTTCATCTTTTTTCAGGTGACCTTCCTGGTCCTGTTCTCGCTGATCACCGCGCTGATCCTGAACCGCAAGATCCGCGCAAGGGGCTTTTTCCGCGCGGTGTTCTTCTTCCCGGTGCTGCTCTCGCCGGTGGTCGTGGCGCTGATCTGGAAGTGGATCCTGCTGCGCGACGGTATCCTCAACGCTGCGCTCGTCTCGATGGGCTTCGACAAGATCCTGTTCTTCGTCAGCCCCGAATGGTCGATGTTCTGGGCCATCTTCGTGTCGATCTGGGCGAATATGGGGTTCTACACCCTGATCCTGCTGGCGGGCCTCCAGGCGATTCCGCCCGACCTTTATGAAGCGGCCGAGATGGACGGCACCAGCACCGAGCGTGTGTTTCGCCGCATCACCCTGCCGCTCTTGTGGCCCAACATGCTGGTGGTGATCGTGCTGGCGCTGATCAAGGGCGTGCAGATCTTCGACGAGGTCTATGTGCTGACCGGCGGCGGCCCGGGCACCGCCACGCAATTCATCGTGCAATACATCTACAACACGGGCTTCACCAACCAGGTGCAGAATTTCGGCCTCGCCTCCGCCGCGTCGGTGGTGCTGGGCGTGGTGCTGTTCGTGCTGACAATGATGCAGCTGGCCGCGACAAGGAGACGGGACAATGGCTGACACGACCGCCGACCGCCGGTCCATCGCCGCGCTCGTCACCGCCCGCAGGGGCCGGGGCAAGCTGCACTGGACCGATGTCTTCACCTACGCCTACCTGGTCTTCGGCGTCCTGCTGATGTTCGGGCCGGTGGTCTGGCTTGTGCTGTCGTCGTTCAAGTCCCCCGCGGGACTGGTCGAGTTTCCGCCGACGCTTTTGCCGCTGGGCCAGGTGTCGGTCACGGTCGAGGGCTATGACGACCCTCTGCCGCTGTTCCTGACCACGCTCGAGGACGGCACGCAAAAGGAACTGGCCCAGGTCCGCCGCATCGGCATCGTGAGCCAGATGGTCGACCCGGAAAACCCGGGCGAGACGATCCGCGTCCCCATCGACCAGCGCGAGCCCATCCGCGAGTTCCGCCTGGCCACCGAGAATTACGTCGACCCGCTGCAACGGTTCAACTTCACCCGCTACCTGTGGAATTCGGTGGTCGTGACGACGCTGGCCACGCTGGTCACGCTCCTGATCAACTCCATGGCTGCCTACGGGCTGTCGATCTACGAATTCAAAGGGCGCAACGCGATCATGCTCTTCGTGATCGGCACGCTGATGATCCCGATCACGGTGATCCTGGTGCCGGTCTACCTGGTGGTCACGCAACTGGGCATGGTCAATTCGCTTTGGGCCGTGATCCTGCCCGGTGCTGCGACGCCAACGGGCGTGTTCCTCTTGCGCCAATACATGCTCACGATCCCGCGTGACCTGATCGAGGCCGCGCGCATGGACAAGGCCAGCGAATGGCAGATTTACTGGCGCGTGGTCATGCCCTTGGCGATGCCCGCCGTGGCGGTGCTGGCGATCTTTTCGATCATGTGGCGCTGGAACGAGTTTCTGTGGCCGCTCATCGTGCTCAACCGGTCCGAGGTCTACACGCTGCAGGTGGGGCTCAACGCCTTCCAGGGCGAGCTGGATGTGCAGTGGCACTACATCCTGGCGATGACCGTGGTGACGCTGATCCCTGTGGTGCTGGTCTTTGCCTTCCTGCAGCGCTTTATCACCACGGGCATTGCAAGTTCGGGGATGAAATGACCGCGCCTTTGATCTTTCTCGACCCGTTCCCGCGTAACGAGATGATGGTCTACGACACCGAGACCGAGGCGGCGCTGAAATCCATGGGCCGGGTCGTGGCCCACTTCGGTAGCCGCGCGCCCGATGCGCTGGTCGAAGAGGTCCTGCCAGAGGTCAGTGTGATCGTGGGCCAGACCGCGATGCCGAAGGAACGACTGGACCGGGCACCCAACCTGCGCGCCATTCTGAACGTCAAGGCCAATTGGGAGCCCAATATCGACTATGCCGAGGCGCACGCCCGCGGCATTCAGGTGCTGTCGGCCGCACCCTGCATGGCGCCTGCCGTGGCCGAGTTCTGCGTCGGTCAGGCGATCATGCTGTCGCGCGGGCTGCACCGCTCCGACGCGCTGTTCCGCGCAGGCCAGGAGGCCTATGGCATCGGCGGCAACGGCGCGGCCTATTCGCTTTATGACAGCGAGGTGGCTCTGTTGGGCTACGGCAACCTGGGCCGGGCGCTGGCCCCGTTGCTGCGCCCCTTTGGTTGCCGGATCCTTGTCCATGATCCCTGGCTGTCGGACGGCTACCTGCGGGCCGAGGGGCTGGAGCCCGTAAGCCTCGACGAGGCGCTGGCGCGGCCGCAGGTCCTGTTCCTGCTGGCCGGGGTGACCTCGGAGAACGAAGGTTTCCTGGGCGCGGAGAAGCTGGAGACGATCCGCCAGGACGCCTGTGTCGTGCTGGCCAGCCGGGCCGAGATCGTCGATTTCCCCGTCTTCCTGTCGATGGCCGCCGAAGGGCGGTTCCGCGCGGCGGTGGATGTGTTCCCCGAAGAGCCCGTGCCCGCCGTTGACCCGATCCGAAACACGCCCGACGTGCTTTTCTCGGCCCATCTGGCCGGGGGCATCCCTCCTTCCTATGCGCGCATCCGGGCGGCGATGCTCGACGATATCGCGCAAATCCTCAAAGGCCTGCCGCCCCTGCGGATGCAGAGGGCCGAACCCCGGCTCGCCGCGCTGATGCGCAGCCGGTAAGACAAAGGACGACCCATGACCCAGATCGTGCTGAACGAGGTCCGCAAATCCTACGGCGACGTGGAGGTGATCCACGGGATCGACCTGACCGTCGACTCGGGCGAGTTCGTGGTCTTCGTGGGCCCCTCGGGCTGCGGCAAGTCCACGCTGTTGCGGATCATCGCGGGGCTCGAGGACATCACCTCGGGCGCGGTCCAGATCGACGGCGACGTGGTCAACCATGTCACCGCCTCGGACCGGGGGCTGGCGATGGTGTTCCAGTCCTACGCACTGTACCCGCATATGTCGGTCTACAAGAACATGGCCTTCGGTCTCGAGAATTCGAAGATGCCCAAATCCGAGATCGACGCCCGCGTGCGCGAGGCGGCGGGCATGCTGCAGATCACCGACTATCTCGACCGCAAGCCCAAGGCGCTGTCGGGCGGGCAGCGACAGCGCGTGGCCATCGGCCGGGCCATCGTGCGCGACCCCAAGGCGTTTCTGTTCGACGAGCCGCTGTCGAACCTCGATGCGGAACTGCGCGTGACCATGCGCAAGGAGCTTGCCGCGCTGCATTCCAAGATCGGCGGCACGATGATCTACGTCACCCACGACCAGACCGAGGCGATGACGCTGGCCGACAAGATCGTGGTCCTGCAGGGCGGGCGGGTCGAACAGGCGGGTCGGCCGCTCGACCTTTACAACACGCCGCAGAATGTCTTTGTCGCGGGCTTCATCGGCAGCCCCCGGATGAACCTGATCGAGGCGGTGGCCGAGGCCGAGGGCGACGGCCTGGCGCTCGTGGCCGGGGGCACGCGGGTGCGCTTGCCCGCCATGGCCGGGATCAGTGCGGGCGACCGCGTGACCTATGGCATCCGGCCCGAGCACGTCATCCTGACCGACAGCGCCGAGGGTGCCGATATGAGCGTCACGATTGCCTTGTCGGAACAGCTGGGGGGCGAGACCTACCTTTACTGCAATGCCGAGGGCCTGCCGCAGCTGACGGTGCACCAGCTGGGGCAGTTGCCCATCGAAGAGGGCCAGGCACTGCACCTGCGCTTCGACCGGCCACGGATGCATCTGTTCGGGGCCGACGGGCAGGTGATCGCCAACGGGGTGGCGGCATGACGAAACCGGGCCTTGCGGTCATCGGCTGCGGCATGGGGGCGAAACCCCATGGCGGCGCGCTGCGCGAACTTTCCGACCGGATCGAAGTGCGGGGCGTCTTCGCCCGCTCGCCGGAGCGGCGGGCGGGTTTTGGCGCGGAATACGGCCTGCCAGTGGCCAAAAGCGCCGAGGCGCTGGCGGCCGATCCTGAGGTCAAGGCCGCGCTGATCCTGACGCCCCCCAATGCACGCGAGGATCTCGTGCGGCTCTTTGCCGGGGCGGGCAAGCATATCCTGAGCGAAAAGCCCCTGGAGCGGACCGAAGCGGCCGCGCGGCAGATCGTGGGCATTTGCGAGGACGCGGGCGTTCAACTGGGCGTCGTGTTCCAGCACCGGTTCCGCGAGGCCAGCGAACGGCTGGCGGCGATGCTGGCAGAGGGCGCGCTGGGCCAAATCCGCGCCGTGCGAGTCGAGGTGCCCTGGTGGCGCGATCAGGCCTATTACGATGAGCCCGGGCGCGGCACCTATGACCGCGACGGCGGCGGGGTGCTCATCAGCCAGGCGATCCATACACTTGACCTGATGCTGTCGCTCACCGGCCCCGTGGCTTCGGTGCAGGCCATGGCGGCGACCACCGCGTTTCACCGGATGGAGGCCGAGGATTTCGTCGCGGGCGGAATGCGCTTCGCCAATGGCGCGGTCGGCTCTCTCATGGCGACCACGGCCGCCTATCCGGGCGAGGCGGAATCGATCCGGCTCGACTGCGACAAGGGCAGCGTGCTTTTGAAATCCGGCACGCTGACCATCGACTGGCGCGACCGCGACCAAGAGGTGATCGGCGAGAGTGCCGCCACCGGCGGCGGGGCCGACCCGATGGCCTTTCCCCATGATTGGCACCGCGACCTGATCGCGGATTTCATGGAGGCCGTGCAGACCGGCCGCGCCCCCCGGGTCACCGGGCGCGACGCGCTTCAGGTGCATCAACTCATTGCCGCGCTCGAACGCTCTTCGGACGAGGGGCGGCGCATCGACATCGACCAAGGATAGGACACAGATGAAACCGCTGACATTGGGGGTCGTGGGCATCGACCACCGCCATATCTACGGCCAGCTTCAGGGGATGCTGGACCTCGGCTGCACCTGCAAGGGCTGGTGGACCGAGGGCGATCCGCAACCCGTCGAGGGGTTCGTCAAACGCTTTCCGGACGTGCCGCGCGTGGCCGACCGCGAGGCGCTGCTGGACGACCCCGAGATCGACATGATCCTGATCGCCGATATTCCCGCCCGCCGGGCCGACCGCGCGATCGAGGCGATGCGCGCAGGCAAGGACGTGATGACCGACAAGCCCGGCTGCACGACGCTGGACCAGCTCGACGCGTTGCGCGCCTGCGTAGCCGAGACCGGGCGCATCTGGTCCATCGACTTCTCCGAACGCTTCGAGGTGCCCGCGGTGACGAAAGCGGCCGAGCTGGTCGCGGCGGGCGAGATCGGCACCGTCGTGCAGACCGTGGGTCTGGGGCCCCACCGGCTGAACCGGCCCACCCGGCCCGACTGGTTCTTTGACGAGGCGGCCTATGGCGGCATCCTGACCGATATCGCCTCGCACCAAGTGGACCAGTTCCTGTTCTTCACCGGCTCCACCGATGCCGAGATCGTCACCGCCTCGGTTGGCAATTTCGCAAATCCCGACGACCCGGGTCTGCAGGATTTCGGTGAGATCATGCTGCGCTCCGACACCGGGCAGGGCTATATCCGCGTCGACTGGTATACGCCCGACGCGCTACCCAACTGGGGCGACGGGCGGCTCACCATCTTGGGCACCGAGGGCTATATCGAGCTGCGTAAATATGTCGATGTGGCCGGGCGGGACGGCACAGATCACCTGTTTTTGGTCAACAAGACCCGTTGTGAATATATCGACGCGTCGGGCGCGCCGCTGCCCTATTTCGAAAACCTTATCCGCGATGTGAACGACCGGACCGAGACGGCGATGGGGCAGGCGCATTGCTTCAAGGTGATGGAACTGGCGCTCAACGCGCAGGCGCAGGCCGCGCGGCTGGGACACCTGGCATGACCCATCGCGTGGCGATCCTGGGCGCGGGGATCGGGGCCAAGCATCTGGACGGCTACCTGGCGCTGCCGGGCCGTTTCACCGTCACCCATATCTGCGACCTGAACGAGGGTCTGGCACAAGTGCAGGCCGACCGGGCAGGGGCGGCGGTGACCGCCAGCATTGCCGATGTGTTGGCCGATCCGGATGTGGACATGGTCGATATCTGCCTGCCCCCCGCGATGCATGTGCCCGTGGCCATTGATGCGCTGGCGGCGGGCAAGCATGTGATCGTCGAAAAACCCATCGCAGGCTCCGTGGCCGAGGCCGACCGTCTGGCCGCTGCTGCCGCGGCGTCGGACCATCAGGTCTTTCCGGTCTTCCAGTATCGCTATGGCCGGGCCTTCGCGCAATTGGCCGCATTGGAGGCGGCGGGTCTCCTGGGCGCGCCGCGGGTCGCCTCGCTCGAGACCCATTGGAACCGCAAGGCGGATTACTACGCCGTGCCCTGGCGGGGCACCTGGGCGCACGAAATGGGTGGCGCGGTGCTGAGCCATGCGATCCATATCCACGACCTGATCGCCCGCGCCTTCGGCCCGGTGACCGAGGTCTCGGCCATGCTGGGCACCGCGATCAACCCGATCGAGACCGAGGATTGCGCGGCCCTGTCGTTCCGCACGGCCAGGGGCGGGCTGGTGACATCCTCGATCACGCTGGGGGCGGCCGATGACACCTCGCGCCTGCGGATGGTCTTCGAACACGCGACCGTGGAAAGCGCCCGCAACCCGTATGCGCCCGGAGAGGACGGGTGGACCTTCACGGCGCGCAAGGCAGGGGACCAGGCCGGGATCGACCGTGTGGTGTCTGGCGTGGAGACCGGGCTTCAAGGCTTCGCCGGGTATCTCGACGCGGTCGCCGACGCGCTGGAGGGCCAGCCCGGGGGGGCGGTGACTCTCAAGGACGGGCAGAACTCCATCGAGCTGGTGACAGCGATCTATCACGCGGACCGCACGGGCGCGCGGGTGGCCCTGCCGTTGGATCGGGATCTGGAGATCTGCCAGGGATGGGGGCCTGCGGGGTAAGACGCGGACCGGTACGCGCCGCCTGTCTTTTGGCCGGTTTCGGAGATTTTCGGGGCTTGGAGAACTTTTTTGCCGTTTTCGTCAAAAAAGGGCTTGCGAGTCACCGACCGGAACCGTAGATACGCCTTCACCGACGCGGCGACACGCCGTGACGGGCCGCCAAACGGGCCGCAGGGCAACGCGACGGACACACATCAGAGGCAGTTACGGGCTGGGCGCGCCGGAAAGTAAAGGGCGCATCTTGGTTCGTTTTGTTGTCGCTGACGCTTTTTGACAATTTGGTATCTGAAGGGATATGCGGGCGGTTTGGTTCATGCGATGGATCGCGCTCTGTGTATCGC
>CAJXWO010000037.1 GCA_913062865.1 uncultured Paracoccaceae bacterium
CTGCCAAAGGTAGGGTAGGGAGAGTGAAAAAATCGCAGCATATGTTAACAACCATCAACCTTTCTGAAGCCTGTGCGTCTCGTTAAAATGAATCACGTGGTACCTTGTCTATGTTGCTGCTGATGGCAACAGAAAACAAGCATAGACAAGGAGTTAAGTATGCTAGACTTTGTTACGAAACAGACGAAAAAGGCTGAGCGCAATGAGCAAATCGTTAACACGATTAATGCTCTAAGAGAAGGGTATGAGAGCTTTGTAAAGCAGCAGCGAGTTGCAGAGAACAAGCTGTACAGCGTGTTGGAGGGGTGTTTGGACTTCTACTACTTCCTTCAAACAAGTGACGCACATGCTTTGGCGTTCAAAAACATGTGCGACTTCAAGTTCAAAGCAGACACAAAGTTGGTGCTGTTGATATCAAAGGCTGTGTTTGGCAAGGACAATAAACAACATTACGCATATGCTAAGGCATTGGAAAACGCTGTAGAGGCTGAGATTGGCAAAGACGACGATAATGCTATGGCAGAGTGGCTGCGGCAAAATGGCGGGGTTAATGGTGTTATTAGGCTGACACATAACTTTCAAGCTGCGGATATTGTACGAGACTTTGGCAGCTATGTTTTAGAGAACAAGCATGGCTATAATAAACTAAAAGAGGAAATTAGAGAGCAGTACACTTTTAAAAATAAACATCTCTGTCAAGTAGTGGACGAACAACAGCGTTACGATTGTTTTCTCTATGTCACAGTTGACCGTAGTGGTGAACAAGTGAAAATTGAAAATGTGGTGCTTGCTAACGAGCACGTAGACAAGATGTACAAGCTTCTTCAACAATTTGTTGGTAAGTCGTCTCAAGTACAAAATCGTTGGTTTGAAGAGTATAAAGAGTTGAGGCAAAAGCAAGCTGAAGAAGCTGCAGAGCGTACTGACGAGGTCGCTGAGCACTTAAAGAAAATCGCTAACGCATTAATCTAAAGTTTAAAAAGCCCTCACGTAGCAGCGTGGGGGCTTTTTCTTTACATAGTCTCTCTGTCGTTCAGTCAACCGTTCTGTTCAACAGTATGTTCAACAGAAAACCGTTTATGTCCTAAGCATTCCCTCACACCGTTCGTGTTAACACGTTTATCAATCAACTTGGTTTGAGGGGTTTTACGGCTTTTTCAGCGTCTAAGCTGCGACGTTTTGTATTCAGCTTGGTCACATTCCGTTCAAAGTCAGTCTTTGTGTTCGCCGTGCGCTTGTTCGTTCGTTTGTTTGTTCTGTTCGTTTCAACTTCGTATAGGCGCATAATCACCACCTCACTTTGATAAGTACTTCACTGCCATTTTTCGCAGCACGATTTTTCGCTATCACAAACCCCATTTCAGCACACCTTTAACCACTCTGCTGTGCTCTGCGCATTAATCTGTTTATGGCACTGCTCACTGAGCTGCAGAAACTGTTTCCCAAGCTCTGTATGCTGCTCTGAGTTCAGCATTCGTTTGCCATAGTGTTGAAGTTTACTTGCGCAGATTGCTACAGCGCCAACGCTTGCGTCGCAGCCCTTAAATCGCAGTGTGCGTAAATAGCATTCGCTTCTGCCAAGCCAATCCGTGCTAAACTCACTTTCACTGCGCACAGCGCCTATGCTGTTCAGCAGCTCATACACATCACTCAATACCGTTTTTGTCACCGTCTTTGTTCTCCGTTGATAAATAACACAGTGAGCACCTACTTGCTCGCAGTTATTTAGCAACAATGAAGCATACACATTCAGAATACGAGATTAGGCAACGCCTAAAGGCAGAGGGTGCGAAGTGGATAGCGCAACAGAAGTTTTGGCTATTTGGCACAGCACGATACTACGATGGAACACAAGTAGGCAGGGAACAGGCGGAACGAGACTGTAGGCATTATTTTAACACTGTAGACAAACAGATATTGCGAAGGCGAGATTACAACGAAGGCACAAGGCTACAGAGGCTTGTATTCATTGAGACAGGCAGAAATCGTGTTAACACGCACATACACTTTTTTATTAAAGGCACGCATCTAAAGCAGTACAGGCACATAAAGCAAATAGCAGAAGGAAACTGGAGTAGGCACATAAAGCAGGCAAGTGATTGCGTCGTGCTGGATAACATTGATCTGATACACGAACGCAAAGGCTATTGTTGGAAAGAGTTTGACAGCATACGCAGCGAAGCGCTTTATCTGCCTTGCTGTCATCTCACACCCCCAAAATACACATAGAGCAGCACAAAACGGTTGATAACCATACTGCGGTTGCTGGCGAAACGCCCCAATAGCGTTGCTGCTTTGGAGCAGTGACGCTGTTCGTATTACAACAGTTCAACAATGCATAACGAAACACACAAGCTCAAACACACACAGTGAATAATATCATAGAGTAAGTATTGTGTGATATTTAACTGTAAGTCTTTGATAATGAATACCTCAATCAACGACGCCAAGTTGGTTGCTCAGATAAAATATCAGACTGTACTGTTTAACACAGATACTGTGATATTAGAGGGCAAGATGGCGCAAGCAGCCACACTCAGTGAAGCGCAGATAAAACGTGCAGTTCGTTTCTGCCAAACACGGCGTTATGTGACACGTGACACAACGATACTGCTGCTCAGCTTGTACACAGGGCTACGTGCGAAGGAGATAGCGGCACTGCGTGTTGATGACCTGTATGACGACGAGGGCAGTGTACGTACACAGTTCACGCTCTCAGCAGCACAGACGAAAGGCGCTCGTACACGCACTGTGTTCGTCAACAAGCCGTTGGCGCAGCAGCTGACGGTGTACAGTGCGTGGAGAAGCACAAACGACGCAGCAGCAGCGTTGTTTCCAAGTCAAAAGGGCGGACATTTTTCAGCCAACACGATGTGTCAGCTGTTCCTTAACATCTACAAGGCGTGTGGACTATCAGACGCAAGCTCACACAGCGGACGACGCACATTTATCACACGCCTGGCGAACAAGGGCGTAGGCGTGCGTACATTAGCAGCGTTGGCGGGGCATACCAGCATACAGACGACGCAACGTTACATTGATGTCAACGATGCTCAGTTAGCGAACGCTGTAGAGCTGCTATAAGCGTGTTAACACTTAACTACCCAACCTTGTCGCCAACACTCTGCTCGTTGCATGTTTGCCGTAATAGCTTTCAATAATCTGTACGCTTGTGCCCATATTGCGAGCTATATCAAACACGTTAACACGCCCTTTGCGCAGCATATGGACTGCATAGAAGTGACGTAAGCTGTACAGAGAGTATTTCTCACCGTCAGCACTGTGCGTCAAACCTTCACGCTCTAATAGAACATTAAACTGGTCAATCAGCGTGATAATCTTACTGCCATCTGCCATCTTAAACAGATAGTCGTTCACCGCTTCGCCACGCTCGTCTGCAATACGCTGCCACTCTGATTGCCAACGAGCATTTCGTTCAAGTGTTCTGTCAACATAACGATTTGCGTTAGAGCGAATGACAACGAAACGTTTGCCCGTCTTGCCATCCACTTCAAAACCATACAGCTCTCTGTCGTTCTCGTCCTTAAACTTGCTTATATCGCCAACTCGCAAGTTATTGGCTTCACCTACACGCAAGCCACTATTCGCCAACAGCAGCACATAGTCCCTCAGCAGTTCACGTGTGTAACGCCAACGAGCATTGTCAGTATCACGTATCCAACGCCGCATACCTACGTACAAGCGACGATATTCTTCAGCAGTAAACGGCGGACGAGTACGATTGCGCTGCGCTTTGTAACGGAACTTGGGAAGCGGCTTATTGCCTCTATAGCCACGCTCGTGTGCATATTTCAGCAGCGTGAGTGCGAACGTTGTTTCCCACTCAAGCGTTTTATCTGCGGGATTTAGTTTGGCATTACGAGGTATTTTGTCTTTTGGCATACGAGCGTAGTAATCACGCCGCCATTCAACGTAGTCCTTCAGTACAGCGTCGTCTATCTTCTCAACTGTCTTATTGCCACAGTATTCGTGCCAGAACTTGCTTACACGCTGTATCTGTCGCAGCATATAAGGGCTGGTTTGCTGCCCCTTAGCATTCTTTCCTCGCACATAGTCACCACGCAAATGCTGTGCTTCTCGCATTCGCACATACTCGTTGATAACATCTGAAAATCGCTTCTGCTGTGTTGGTAAATCTTGTTCTTTGCGGAACTCAAGCTCGTAGAACGCACGAACAGCACGTTCACGTGCTTCTTCTAAGTCTCGTGTCTTAAGTGATTTGTAGATGTAACGACGATTGCCAGCGTAAAGACGAACTTGGAAGATGCCGTTGCGTGTACTCAACAGCACCTTACCGTCCTTCAGCTTTTCAGCATATTCCGCCGTCGCTTTGTCTGACAAATGCCTAACATCCAAGCCAAATCCACGTTTTGACTAACATTTGCACAACATTTCATGCAGCACAATGCGCACGTAAGTCATTGATTTTAAACGTTAAACAAGACGACCATGACAGTGCTTGAACTTCTTGCCCGATCCGCAAGGACAGGGATCGTTCCGCCCGGGGTCGCCCCAGGTCGCGGGATCGTTTTCGTCAAAGCCCGGTGCCTGCGCCACGGGGCCAGGGGCGGGCGCCGCCGAGGGTGCCTCGGCCGCAGTCTCAAGCTGCGCGCGTTGCTGCTGCATTTCCTGCATCAGCGCCTTCTGCTCTTCCTCGGTCATGGGACGGATCTGCGCCAGTTTCTGGGTCACATCGGTCCGCAGGCTGTCCAGAAGGGATTCGAAGAGCTGGAAGGCTTCAGTCTTGTACTCGTTCAGCGGATCCCGCTGCGCATATCCGCGGAAGCCAACGACCGAGCGCAAGTGCTCGAGCGTCACCAGATGCTCGCGCCATTTCATGTCGATTGTCTGAAGCAGGATCTGCTTTTCGATCTGCCGCATCGTGTCCGGGCCAAAGGCCGCCGCCTTGGACGCCATCATCTCGTCCGAACTGGATTCGAGCCGTTCGCGCATCGTATCGTCATCCACGCCCTCCTCGGCCGCCCATTCGGCCACGGGCACGTCAAGGGCCAGCTTGTCACGCATGGCCTCTTGCAGCCCTTCGGTGTCCCACTGGTCGGCATAGGATTTCGGCGGCATGTGTTCGGTCACCAGATCGTCGATCACCTGGTAACGCATGTCCTGCGCGATCTCGGACAGATCCTCTGCCTCCATGATCTCGCGTCGCTGCGAAAAGATCACGGTGCGCTGGTCGTTCATGACATCGTCGAACTTCAGCAGCTGCTTGCGGATGTCGAAATTGCGGCCCTCGACCTTGGCCTGGGCACGTTCGAGCGACTTGTTCACCCATGGGTGAATGATCGCTTCGCCCTCTTTCAATCCCAGGGTCGACAGCACCTTTTCAAGCCTGTCAGAGCCGAAGATGCGCATCAGGTCGTCTTCGAGCGACAGGTAGAAGGACGACCGCCCCGGGTCGCCCTGACGCCCCGACCGGCCACGCAGCTGGTTGTCGATGCGCCGGCTTTCGTGACGTTCGGTGGCCAGAACGAACAGGCCACCCGCGTCCTTCACCTTTTGCTCTTCGTCCGCATGCTCGGCCTCGATCCGGGCACGCACCTCGTCGGGATGCGCCTCGGGGTCGGCCGCCAGTGCCTCCATCACCTTGAAGTCGACATTGCCGCCCAGTTTGATGTCGGTGCCGCGACCGGCCATGTTGGTGGCGATGGTCACCGCGCCCAGCTTGCCCGCATCGGCGACGATCTGCGCCTCTTGCTCGTGCTGGCGCGCATTCAGGACATTGTGCTTGATGCCCGCGGTGGTCAGCATCTGGGACAGGAACTCCGATTTCTCGATGGAGGTCGTGCCGACGAGAATGGGCTGACCTTTTTCATGAGCCTCCTTGATCCTCCGAACGATCGCCTCGAACTTCTCGCGCGCGGTTCGGTAAACCTGGTCGTCCTCGTCCACACGGGCGATGGGCCGGTTCGTCGGCACCTCTACGACGCCAAGCCCGTAGATCTCGGCGAATTCCTCGGCCTCGGTGGTGGCGGTGCCGGTCATACCCGACAGCTTGTCGTACATGCGGAAGTAATTCTGGAAGGTCACGCTGGCCAGCGTCACGTTCTCGGGTTTGATATCGCAGTTTTCCTTGGCTTCGAGCGCCTGGTGCAAGCCGTCCGACAACCGGCGGCCGGCCATCATTCGGCCGGTGAATTCGTCGATCAGTACGACCTCGTCACCGCGCACGATGTAGTCCTTGTCGCGCGTGAAGAGTTTGTGTGCACGCAAACCCTGGTTGACGTGATGCACGATGGTGGTGCTTTCGGGGTCGTAGAGGCTCTGCCCCTCTTCCAGAAGCCCGGCCGCCTGCAGGCGCTGTTCCAGAAACTCGTTGCCCTCGTCGGTATAGGTGACGTTGCGGGTCTTTTCGTCGATCGTGAAATGTTCGTCGGTCAGTTCCGGGATCAGCTTGTCGATGGCGACATAGAGCTCGGACCGGTCCTGCGCGGGGCCCGAGATGATCAGCGGCGTGCGCGCCTCGTCGATCAGGATGCTGTCCACCTCGTCGACGATGGCGAAATGGTGATCGCGCTGGTGCATGTCCGTCAGCTCGGACTTCATGTTATCGCGCAGATAGTCGAAGCCCAGCTCGTTGTTGGTGGCGTAGGTGATGTCGGCGGCATAGGCAGATCGCTTTTCCGCATCGTTCTGGAACGGGACAACGACCCCGGTGGTCATGCCCAAAGCGCCATAGACCTTGCCCATCCACTCGGCATCGCGGCGGGCAAGGTAGTCGTTCACGGTGACGATGTGCACGCCCTTGCCCGTCAGTGCGTTCAGATAGGCCGGGAAGGTCGCGACCAGGGTTTTGCCCTCGCCGGTCTTCATCTCGGCGATGTTGCCCTGGTGCAGGAACATGCCGCCCATCAGCTGCGTGTCGAAGGCACGCAGACCCAGCGCGCGCCGGGCGGCCTCGCGGCAGTTGGCGAAGGCCTCCGGCAGAATGTCGTCGAGACTTTCGCCGTCGGCCACGCGTTTCTTGAACGCTTGGGTCTTCTCGATCAGGTCTGCGTCGCTCAGCTTCTCGAACTCGGGTTCGAGCGCGTTGATCTTGTCCACAACCGGGCGCGTCGCCTTGATCTTGCGGTCGTTCGGCGTGCCGAAGACCTTTTTGGCGAGAGATCCGATACCCAGCATGGTTTCACTTTCCGTTCGCGGTGATTTTGGCAGGGCACCGGTTGCCCGTCCGCGGCACAACCCATAAGTATCGGGCGAAGGACGGCCCCTGCATAGGACGTAAGCGATGTAAGGGGCGGTCAGAGTACTGTCAACGCCGCCCGACCGCGCGGCAGGACCATAAAGGACGCTATCATGTCGAAACGGCTGACCCTTCTTGCGGGCGCGGCGCTTGCGCTGAGCCTGTCCACCCCCGTTCACGCGCAGGACGCGACCGCCGACACGGTCGTCGCCACCGTCAATGGCGTGGAGATCACGCTGGGCCACATGATCCTGGTTCGCGCGGGGTTGCCCGAACAGTATAACCAGCTGCCGAACGAGGTGCTGTTCGATGGCATCCTGAACCAGCTGGTGCAACAGCAAGTTCTGTCCGCCGAGGGCCCCGAGGAAACGCCGCGCCGTGTGCAACTGGCGCTCGACAACGAGTTGCGGACGCTGATGGCGGCCGAGGCGATTGACGACAAGCTGGGCACCGACCTGACCGACGAGGCCATCCAGGAAGCTTATGACGCCCAGTATGCCGAAAACGGCGGCGGCACCGAGTGGAACGCCTCGCACATCCTCGTCGCGACCGAAGAAGAGGCGCAGGCCCTGATCGAAGAGCTGAACGGCGGCGCGGATTTCGCAGAACTGGCGCGTGAGAATTCCACCGGCCCGTCCGGCCCCAATGGCGGCCAGCTGGGCTGGTTCGGAGAGGGCATGATGGTGCCACCCTTCCAGGAGGCCGTCGCCGCGCTCGAAGCAGGCACGATTTCTGGTCCGGTCCAGACCCAGTTCGGCTGGCACGTGATCCGGCTGAATGAAACCCGCGTCGCCGAGGCACCCGCGCTTGAAGAGGTGCGCGAGCAGATCGAGCAAGAGCTTTCGACGAGCCTTGTCGATGCTTACGTCAATGACCTGACCGAGGCGGCCGAAATCGACCGCAGCGGCGCAGAGGATATCGACCCGGCCCTACTGGGCCAGATCGAGCTGCTGCAGCGCTGAGGCGATGGAACGCTCGCCGCTGGCGCCGGCCAGTTTTCCCGATCTTCCGGTCGTCGGCGGCGTGCGTTTTGCCGCCACAGCGGCCGGTGTGCGCTACAAGAATAGGACCGACGTGATGCTTGCGGTACTCGATCCCGGCAGCGTCGTGGCGGGTGTGTTCACCCGGTCCGCCACGCGGTCGGCGCCGGTGCTGGATTGCGAGGCCAAGATCGGGCAGGACAGCCCGGATGGCGCCGCGATCCTCGTGAATTCGGGGAACTCCAACGCCTTTACCGGCAAGAACGGTGAGATCGCGACCAAGGCGGTCACCGCGGCCACGGCCCAGGCGGTGAACCTGCCAGAGGCGCGCGTTTTCACCTCCTCCACCGGGGTGATCGGCGAGCCCCTGCCCCATGACCGCATTACGGCCAAGCTGGAAGAGCTGGCCGCGGGACTGGATCCCGCCGGGATCGAGGACGCCGCCCGCGCGATCATGACCACGGACACCTTTCCGAAAGGCGCTGGCACCACGATCGAGATCGACGGCAAATCGGTGACCATCGCCGGCATCGCCAAGGGCTCTGGCATGATCGCCCCCGACATGGCGACGATGCTGGTCTACATCTTCACCGATGCGGTCGCACCGCGCGCCGTCTTGCAGACGATGCTGGCAGAGCTGACCGACCGCACCTTCAACTGCATCACCGTGGACAGTGACACCTCGACCTCGGACACGCTGCTTCTGGCGGCGACAGGGGTGTCAGGTGTGGATGTCTCGGGCAATACGGATTTCCGCGATGCGCTGGAACGGGTGATGCTGGACCTGGCGCATCAGGTCGTGCGCGACGGCGAGGGCGCCACGAAATTCGTCGAAATCGCCGTGACCGGTGCCGCGTCGGATACGGATGCGAAAACCCACGGTCTCTCCATCGCCAATTCGCCGCTGGTCAAGACCGCCATCGCAGGCGAGGATCCGAACTGGGGCCGCGTGGTGATGGCCATCGGCAAAAGCGGCGCCGCGGCCGATCGGGACCTGTTGTCGATCCGGTTTGGCGATATCCTCGTGGCCGAAAACGGATGGGTCTCCCCGTCGTACAGCGAGGCTGACGCCGCCGCCTACATGAAGGGCGACCATATTCGCATTGCGGTGGATCTGGGCTTGGGCAGCGGTCGGACCACGGTCTGGACCTGCGATCTGACCAAGCGCTATATCGAGATCAACGCGGATTACCGGTCGTGAAGGTCGTTCTTGTCGCCGCTGTCGCGCTTATCGATGTGGATGGGCGCGTGCTGCTCGCGCAGCGGCCCGAAGGGAAATCCATGGCCGGGCTGTGGGAGTTTCCCGGCGGCAAGGTCGAACCGGGTGAAACGCCCGAGGCCGCGCTGATCCGCGAATTGCAGGAAGAGTTGGCCATCGACACCTGGTCCAGCTGCCTGGCCCCTTTGACGTTCGCCAGCCACAGCTACGACGATTTTCACCTTCTCATGCCGCTTTTTGCCTGCCGGAAATGGCAGGGCACGCCGCAGTCCCAGGAGGGCCAGGCCCTGAAATGGGTGCGCGCGACGGACCTGCGCGACTACCCGATGCCTCCCGCCGATATTCCCCTCATCCCGATCCTGCGCGATTGGCTATAGGTCAGGCTGTCAACGGAATTGTTGCCAATTGGGCGACAAAACCCCGCTTAATCCGACTGCGGCAAAAAATTCGTGCAAAATGTCTTTGTTTCGATCTGATTCTGTCACATATTTTACGTGTATCACTTGGGGAGGGATGCATGCTTAAGACGATTATCATCGGAAGTTGCGTGTCCGTGCAGGGCACTTTCGTAAAGGCGTTGCCCGATGGCCGGATTGCGGTACAGGTGGGTGACAAGACCTTTACTGGTCGTCCGGTGGCAAACGCCGCCTAACTCCAAGACCTCTGTTCAAGTCAAAAGGCCCGCGGTTTCACCGCGGGCCTTTGTCATGCCATACTCAAAGGGGCTGACTGGGATCAGTCGAGCGTCCGCTCAACCTCTTCCCGCTCGAAGATCTCGATCACGTCACTCGGACGAATATCGTCGTAATTCTCGAACGCCATACCGCACTCTTGGCCCGACTGGACCTCGGGCACTTCGTCCTTGAAGCGCTTGAGTGTCTTCAGCGTCCCTTCGTGGATCACGACATCGTCGCGCAGAAGGCGCACACCGGCCGACCTGCGGGCGATCCCCTCCGTCACGAGACAGCCTGCCACCTTACCGACACCGGAGACCTTGAAGACCTCCTTGATCTGCGCATAGCCGATGAAGTTCTCGCGGATCTCGTTCGACAACAGGCCCGAGGCCGCCGCCTTCACATCGTCCACGAGGTCGTAAATCACGCTGTAGTAGCGGATCTCGACGCCCTTCTGGTTCGCGGTGTTGCGGGCCGAGGCGTTGGCACGAACGTTGAAGCCCATGATCGGCGCGTTCGACGCTTCGGCCAGGCCCACATCGGTTTCGGTGATCGCACCGACGCCCGAATGCAGGACGCGCACGCGCACTTCGTCGTTGCCAATCTTTTCCATCGCCTGAACGATGGCTTCGGCCGAGCCCTGAACGTCTGCCTTCACAAGGATTGGCATCTCGGTGACGTTCTCGTCTTCCTTGGCCTTCTGCATCAGCTGTTCGAGCGTGGTGGCGGCACCGGCCGCCGCGCGCTTTTCCTTGGCCACGCTTTCGCGGTATTCGGCGATCTCGCGCGCCTGAGCCTCGGTGTCGACCACGTTCAGGACGTCGCCTGCCTCGGGCGTGCCGTTCAGGCCCAGCACCTCGACCGGCACCGATGGCCCGGCCTCCTTGACCCGCTCGCCACGGTCGTTGATGAGCGCACGCACACGGCCCCACTGTTCGCCCACGACGAAGATGTCGCCCTGACGCAGGGTGCCCTTTTGCACAAGCACGGTCGCCACCGGGCCGCGGCCCACGTCCAGCTGCGCCTCGATCACGGCGCCTTCGGCGGCGCGGTCGGGGTTCGCCTTGAGCTCGAGGATCTCCGCCTGCAGCGCGATGGCTTCCAGCAGTTCGTCGAGACCCTGGCCGCTGATGGCCGATACTTCGACATCTTGCACGTCACCCGACATCGCCTCCACGACGACCTCGTGCTGCAGAAGATCGGTGCGCACCTTGTCCGGGTTCGCATCGGGCTTGTCGCACTTGTTGATCGCCACGATCATCGGCACCTCGGCAGCCTTCGCGTGGTTGATCGCCTCGACCGTCTGCGGCATCACCGCATCGTCGGCGGCGACCACGAGGACGACGATATCCGTCACCTGCGCCCCGCGCGACCGCATCGAGGTAAAGGCCGCGTGGCCCGGCGTATCCAGGAAGCTGAGCACAGCCCCGCTGTCGGTCGTGACCTGGTAGGCCCCGATATGCTGGGTGATACCACCGGCCTCGCCGGCAACAACCTTGGCATCGCGGATCGCGTCCAGAAGCGACGTCTTGCCGTGGTCCACGTGACCCATGATGGTGATAACCGGCGGGCGCGGTTCGAGATCTTCGGGCTTGTCGTCGACCTCCTTGATTACGTCCTCCACATCCGCGTCAGAGACGCGAACGACCCGATGGCCGAATTCCTCAATGATGAGTTCAGCGGTATCGGCGTCGATCGGCTGGTTCTGGGTAACCATCATGCCGTTCTGCATCAGTGCCTTGACGACGTCGGCCACGCGCTCGGCCATGCGGTTGGCAAGTTCCGAGACCACGATGGTTTCGGGCAGCTGCACGTCGCGAACGACCTTTTCCCGCTCTTGGGCGCCACCCATGGCCTTCTGACGCGCCCGCTCTTGCTTGCGCTTCATCGCGGCCAGGGATTTCTGGCGTCCACCTTCACCGCCAGACAGGGCCTGGTTCAGGGTGAGTTTGCCCGACCGGCGACCATCGTCACGGCCTTTGCCACGGTTCGACCGGTCGTCTTCGCGCTCGCGTTTGCGGGCGGGACTCGGCGCGGATTTACCGGCGGGCTTTTTCTCTTCCGGGGCCGGAGCGGCGGGCGCGGCAGCGGCACGCTTGGCGCTTTCCTCGGCCTCGCGGCGCTTGCGCTCTTCTTCCTCGGCCTTGGCGCGGGCGCGCTCTTCGGCTTCGCGCTGTTCGCGTTCCTTGGCTTCCTGCTCGGCGCGGCGGCGTTCGCGTTCCTCGGCCCGGGCCTTTTCCTCGGCTTCGCGCTTTTCAGCCTCTTCGGCCTCGCGCGCCTTGGCGGCGGCCAGCGCCTTGAGGCGACGCTCCATTTCCGCATCCGAGATTCCGGCCGGCCGGTTGCCCGACGCCCCCGTCGACCCGCTCGAACCGGATCCGGACTTGGTCGTGGTCTTGGGCACGACGACGCGCTTGCGTTTGGTTTCCACCACGACGTTCTTGGTCCGCCCATGGCTGAAGCTTTGCTTCACGTTGCCCGAACGGGCACCGCCACGCAGACCGAGTGTTTTCTTACCGTCGTTGTCGCTCATAATGGCTTCTTCATCCTTTCCGGCGCGCGGTCGCGCCGTCTGAAACGCGCAAGCTTTTCAATCTTGCGGCTTCCTCTACTACACGGGGTGTCAAACCGCCAGCGCCTAGCGCGCCATGTATCACGGTTTGTCTTCCGAATGCGACTCCCAGCTCATCCGCAGTGAGCCAGCCTATGTATTTCCCGCGATGGGGCGTGCTGAGCTTGGATTTGCCTCGCTCGCTGCCATCGCTGGCCTGAAACAGGACGCGCGCGCGCTCCTTTTCGAGCCAATCCTTGACCTTTTCGTATCCCGCCACGGCGTCGCCCGACTTGCGGGCCAACGAGATCAGGTCGACCACCCGCCGCGCCAAAAGCGACTCGACCCGGGCCGTGAGATCCTCGGGCACCTGGACCGGTGCCTTGGCGGCACGGGCGAACAGCTTTTTCGACACCGCCTTGTTCAGGGCCTCGGGCGTGGCGCTGACCCAGATACCACGACCCGGCAACTTGCCCAGGATATCCGGAACGATCGTGATGTCCGGCCCCACGACGAAGCGGACCAGTTCTGACACCGGCCGCACCTGCCCGGTCGCAATGCATTTGCGCTCGGGGCCGGTGCTTCGGTCCTTGTCCCTGCCGCCGCGGGTCACGTTCCGGGTCTCCATCGTCTGGCTCAGGCGGTCTGCTCCTCGGTCGCGGCCGCGCGATCGGCATCCGCATCCTCATCGCCAGCGTCCTCTTCGGTGGCGACGAGATCGTCGGGATCGACCCAACCCAGCATGACACGCGCGGTCATCACCATGGTCTGGGCTTCTTCCAGAGACACGTCGAAGGCTTCAAGGATGCCGTCATCCTTCACGCGCTCACCGTCCACGGTGGTCCAGCCACCGGCCAGTTCCCAATCGGCGCAGGTGGCGAAATCCTCGAGCGTTTTGACACCATCCTTGCCCAAGGCCTCGATCATCTGTGGTGTCAGCCCGTCAAAGTCAATAAGGCTGTCTTCCACCCCCATGGAGCGGGCGTTCTCGAGCGCGGCCTTGGCCTGCGCCTCGAGGAAGTCGCGCGCACGTGCCTGAAGCTCGTTCGCCGTGTCCTCGTCCACGCCGTCGATCACCAGAAGCTCGTCGAGATCGACATAGGCGACCTCTTCGAGATTGGTGAAGCCTTCGGAAACCAGCAGCTGGGCAAAGAACTCATCCAGATCCAGCGTGTCCATGAAGAGCTGCGTGCGCTCTTCGAATTCCTTCTGGCGGCGGGCCGATTCCTCTTCCTCGGTCATGATGTCGATGTCGAGCCCGGTCAGCTGCGAGGCAAGCCGCACGTTCTGGCCGCGGCGCCCGATGGCCAAGCTTAGCTGCTCGTCGGGCACCACGACCTCGATCCTCTCGGCATCCTCGTCGAGCACCACCTTGGAAACCTCGGCGGGCTGCAGCGCGTTCACGAGGAAGGTCGGCACATCCTCGTTCCACGGGATGATGTCGATCTTCTCGCCCTGAAGCTCGTTCACCACGGCCTGGACGCGACTGCCGCGCATGCCGACGCAAGCGCCCACCGGGTCGATCGAGCCGTCATAGGACACCACGGCAATCTTGGCGCGGCTGCCGGGGTCACGGGCCACGGCCTTGATCTCGATGATGCCGTCGTAGATCTCGGGCACTTCCATCTTGAAGAGCTCGGCCATGAACTCGGGCGCGGTGCGCGACAAGAAGATCTGCGGCCCACGCGTCTCGCGGCGCACATCCTTGATGTAGCAGCGGATGCGGTCGTTCGGGCGATAGCTTTCGCGGCCGATCTTCTCGTTGCGGCGCAGGATCGCTTCGCCGCGGCCCACATCGACGATGACGTTGCCGTATTCCTCGCGCTTGACGACACCGTTGATGATCGTGCCCGCGCGATCCTTGAATTCTTCGAACTGGCGGTCACGCTCGGCTTCGCGGACCTTTTGCAGGATCACCTGCTTGGCCGATTGCGCGGCGATCCGGCCCATTTCCACGGGCGGCACCTCGTCGCGCAGCTCGTCGCCGACCTGCGGGTTTTCCATGTACTGCTTGGCCTGTTCGACCGTCAGCTCGGCCTGGTAGTTCTCAAGCTCGTCGTCCTCGACCACGGTGCGCACGCGGGTAAAGGTCGCGCGGCCCGTCTTGCGGTCGATCGACACACGGATGTCCATCTCGGAGCCATAACGCGACTTGGCGGCCCGGGCGAGGCTTTCCTCCATGGCCTCGATCACGAGACCCGGATCGATCATCTTTTCGCGGGCCACCGCCTCGGCGGTCTGCAACAGCTCCAGCTGGTTTGCGGATGTGATGGCCATTTTCTCAGTCCTCCTCGGAACCGGCTTTTGTTTCTACTTCGTCAAATTTCTGTTCATCGAGCGTCCCGGCATCCTTGCGCGCCTTCAGCATCGCGCGGATCAGGTCGTCGGTCAGGACGAGCTTTGCATCGCTCAGCCATTCGAAATCGAGCCCGATGGTGACGGCCTCGCCACCTTCCCCCTCGACATTGATCAGAACCTCGTTGCCCTCGACCCCGGCCAGCACGCCCTTGAACCTGCGGCGTCCGTCGATCAGTTCGGCGGTTTCCAGCTTTGCCTCATAGCCTTCGAACATCTCGAAGTCCTTGATCCGTGTCAGGGGTCGATCGATACCCGGGCTCGACACTTCAAGCGTATAGGCTTCGGTGATCGGATCCTCGACATCGAGCGCGGCACTGACCGCGTTGGAAATCTCGGCACATTCATCAACCTCGATCCCGCCATCGGGTCGTTCGGCCATGATCTGCAGCGTGTGGGTCTTGCCGCCCATCAGCCGGATGCGCACGACCTCGAACCCCATGTCCTCGATGACAGGGGTGACGATCTCGGCCAGGCGGCGATCAATCGGGGCTTTGGCGATCAGGTCAGACATGGGTATCCCAAAACGAAAAAACGGGCCGTGCGGCCCGTTGAACTTGTCCGGTGGAGCGTTGGCCGGGGCCGACGCGCCGCTGTTGGCAGTGATATACGTCGCCAGACCCGAGTCTGCAAGCCCGATCAGCCCGCCCCCACATGGCCCAGCGTGTCGAAGCGGTGCATGGTGTCAAACCGGCAGATTTCGACCGGGCCGAGTTCGAAGCTAGGGACAGCCGCGATGAGCGTCGCGAAAAGGTCTACCGACAGGTCAATCACCGACCGCGCTTCGTCCTCGGTCAGCCAGCGGATCGGGTAGGCCAGCGTCAGGTGGAACGGATACTCTCGGTGGTTGTTCCGCCTGATCCCCGTCGCGTCCGAAAGCCGGTCGCGCGTGACGCGTAGTGCGGTCTCGTGCGCATCTGTCGCCCCAGTCAGCAAGAGCGAGAAGCCGCCCAAGAGGCCCACTGGCCGCACCGTGACCCGGTCAAAGCCCTGTGCGGCCCGCAAGCGCGGCAGCAGATCATCGGTCACGGCGTCGATCCCTGTCTCGAGCGGCAGATGCGCGGGCCAGCCGGGGCGCGCCCGCTCCGTCGCGATGACCCCGTCGAAGACGGTCATGTGGAAACTCTCCGGCGGCAGGAAGGTAAAGGCCCCTGCCAGCGGTCCCTTGCGCAACCGCACCTGAACCTCGGTGATCGTCCGATGCGCCGTGCTGTCGGGGTCAAGATGGCACAAGGTCGTGTTGCCGGGACAGGCAAGCGGGCCGCCGTCAGAGTCGAACTTCTGGCCCACGGCCCTTGGAACAGGGCCGTCGTCCGGCCCCCTGGTCAGCCAAACCTGGGCGCGGGCGCGCAGGCTGTCACTGTCCCAGGCCATGGGCCTCGAGATAGGCCATGGACGCCGGAATGTCGGCGTGGTTTCTCAGCTCCATGACAAGTCGCGGCTGGTGCTCCAAGTCGGCCAACGCACGGAATACGGCATGCCAGTGAATGCTGCCGGTCCCGATGGCCCAGTGCCGGTCGGCATAGCCATCGGCGTCTTGCAGGTGGACATGATGCAACCAGTCGCCTGCGGATTTCACGTAGTAATCCACCGGCGGCGCCCCGGTCGATCCATGGGCATAATGCGCATGGCCCGTGTCCAGTGACAGCCGCACCGCATCCGAGTGAAAGGCATGTGCCAGCCGCAGCCGGTCAGACGGGTCGATATCCTCGATGTTCTCGATCACGAGGGTCACGCCCTGCTGCTCGGCCCGGTTGACCACGTCACCCAGGATGGTTTGCGCGGCGGCGATGATCCAGTCGCGCGCACCGTCGTTGTTGGGCATGTTGTTGTGATCCCAGGTCGAAAACGGCGAATGCACGACCATCTGGGTCGCACCCAGTGCCTCGCACACGTCAAGGGCCTGCATCATCCGGCGGGTGATGATGGCCTGGATCTCGGGGTCCAGACAGCAGAGCGAAAAGCCGATAAAAGGGCCATGGATGCCCAGACGGCCGGTATGGCCGTCAAGCAGGCGCTTGATATGGGCTACCTCGTCCGACCAATCCGCCTCGAGCGCCATTGGCGCATAGAAGGATTGCAGCTCCAGATCGCGATCCTTTTCAAGGATCCAGTCGCGATGGGCTTCGAGCCCCTCGGTGGACAGGGCGGCGCCGATCACCGGCACGGGTGCGGACACGGGCATGGCAGACCTCTTGACAACAGGGTGTTCTGCCCGCTGCTAAGCGGTCGGCGTGACAGCCGTGTGACGCCCCGTACCCTGGATCAGGCCACCGCGTGGGCGATGGCGCATTGCTTCCACAGAATCGTCAGCGCTTCGACCAGGTGGTCGAGATCGGCATCGGTGTGCAGCGGCGAAGGGGTAAAGCGCAGCCGCTCCGTCCCCTTGGGCACGGTGGGATAGTTGATGGGCTGCACATAGATCCCGTAATCGCGCATCAGGATATCCGACAGCATCCGGCATTTGACAGGGTCCTTGATCATCACCGGGATGATGTGGCTGGGGTTGTCCAGATGCGGGATGCCGCGCTGGTCCAGCATGCGGCGCAGCTTGGCCACCTGGCGCTTTTGACGCTCACGCTCGATCTGGCTGGTTTTCAGATGCGCAATAGACGCCGTGGCAGCGGCCGCAACCGCGGGCGGCAGCGCCGTGGTAAAGATGAAACCCGATGCAAAGGAGCGCACGAAGTCGCACATCGCCGCCGATCCGGTGATGTAGCCACCGACCACGCCATAGGCCTTGCCCAGTGTGCCCTCGATCAGGGTGATGCGGTCGGCCAGGCCCTCGCGTTCGCTGATCCCACCGCCGCGCGGCCCGTAAAGGCCCACGGCATGGACTTCGTCGAGATAGGTCATCGCGCCGTGCTTTTCAGCGACTTCGACGATTTCCTGCATCGGGCAGATATCGCCGTCCATCGAATAGACCGACTCGAAGGCGACGATCTTGGGAGCGTTTGCCGGCAGGGCCGCCAGCTTGCGGTCCAGATCCTCGGGGTCGTTGTGCTTCCAGATGACCTTGTTGGCGCGGGAATGGCGGATGCCCTCGATCATCGAGGCATGGTTCAGCTCATCCGACAGGATCACGCAATCGGGCAGACGGCTGCCCAGGGTCGACAGCGCCGCCCAGTTCGACACGTAGCCGCTGGTGAACAGAAGCGCGGATTCCTTGCCGTGCAGATCGGCCAGTTCCTGTTCCAGAAGCACATGGTGATGGTTCGTGCCGCTGATGTTCCGCGTACCACCGGCGCCGCAGCCGCAGCTGTCGATCGTGTCCTTCATCGCCTGGCGCACCACCGGGTGCTGGCCCATGCCCAGGTAGTCGTTCGAACACCAGACCGTCACCTCATCGGGCGCTTCGTCATCATGGCTCTTGGCCCGGGGAAACTCCCCACAACGGCGCTCGAGCTCGGCAAAGATGCGGTAATTGCCTTCGTCCTTCAGCGCATCGAGCTGTGCGGTGAACAGCGCATCAAAGTCCATGGGGTCCCTCCGGGTAGTGCTTTTTATTTGTCGGTTTTGGCTCGGGCAGCATCCAGCGCCAGAGCTTGGCATCGGGCAGCGGCACCACCATCAGCCAGTGTTCAAGAAGCGCCAGCGCGGTGATCGCGCTCAGCAGGGCAAATCCCACGATCTGCCCGGGCTCGGTCACGGCTGCCAGTCGCTCGAGCCAGCAGGCCACCGCGAAACTCAGCGCCGTGATCGACACCGGGAACACCCAGTTCAGCTTGGCGATGCGGAAATGGCTTGGCAGATGCGACAGGACCTGCGGAATGAATTCCACATTGATCCGTGGCACGCCGAAAAACAGGTTCAGCTTGGCCGACACGCGGGCGAAAAAAAGAACGACAAAGGTCCACAGACCCACAGTGCTCTCGGCGCCCCAGCCATACAGCGCCATGGCGATCATCACCGAAACCAGCAGCATCTCGTGATAAGCGATCGTGCCCCAGGCCCGGATGAAGCGTTCCCACTCGGGCAGCGCATCGGGGCAGCGATGACCGTTCGGCCCGGTGATGAGCCCGGTCAGAAACGCAAGCTCGATCCAGCCCCAAATCGCCAGCGCCGACAGGAAGGCCAGGTAGGCCGCCGCGACGCTGCCATCGACCAGCGTATGCTGATAGACCCAGATGCCAGCGGCCAGCACCGGCAGGCCCAGAAGGCCCGCCAGTTGCCGGGCGATGGCGCCACGCCGTTCGGCCCAGCGCACCACCAGCAGGATCGCCCCGGTGGAGAACCACCAGAGAAACAGCGCGGACAGCGCGGCGATCCAGGGCGAGGCCCACATCAGTAGGCGGGCTCCAACCGGGTGGAGACCGGGCGCTGATGTTCCTTGGACGGGATGGTGTAGAGCGACACGAAGGCCAGCGCGGCCCGGGCCGAGCCGCCCATGGCCTTCAGGCGGCCGCCAAGGCCACCGGCCTTCTTGCCCTCGGCAATGGCGACATTGGCCTTGTGCAGCCGCACGAGGTTCTTCTGCCAACGCGGGTGGTCGATATCCAGTGTGATCGGGAAGATCTGCTTGGACAGCGTACTCGTCTTGGTGAAGACCTCGTGTGCGTACCAATCCGGATCGACCCCCAGCGCCTTGTGAAAGGCCGTGCGTTGATGGTCGCGCACATACATCGTTGCATAGACAGCGGTGAGGAAGAACTTGATCCACCAGACATTGATCCCGCTGGTAAGCTTGGGATCGGTCTTCATCAGCAGGGCGAAGGCCTCGCCATGGCTGAACTCGTCATTGCACCATTCTTCGAACCACTTGAAGATCGGGTGGAACCGATGCTCGGGGTTGGCCTCCAGGTGCCGGAAGATCGTGATGTAACGGGCGTAGCCGATTTTTTCGGACAGGTAGGTGGCGTAATAGATGAACTTGGGCCGGAAATAAGTGTATTTCTTCTTCTGCGTCAGGAAGCCCAGGTTCACCGCCACGCCCGCCTCGCGCAGGGCATCGTTGATGAAGCCGGCGTGCCGCGCCTCGTCCCGTGCCATCAGCTGGAACAGCTGCGTGATGTCGCTGTTCGACCCGCGCCGCTTCATTTCCTTGTAAAGCACGCAGCCCGAGAATTCGGCGGTACAGCTGGAAATCAGGAAGTCGATAAATTCCTTCTTCAGCTCCGGGTCCATGCCGTCCCAGTCGACGTGGTCCCAGTCCTCGTTCTTCTTGAAATGACCCTTGTTCGGGTCCGACACCATCTGGTCGATCAGCTTGTCCCAGTCTTCGCGCACGCTGGACACGTCGATGGCATCGAGCTCATCGAAATCCGTGGTGTAGAAGCGCGGGGTCAGCAGGGTGTTCTGCATCGCCACTTCGGTGGCGGCGACACTGTCGAACTTGGCCTGCTCTTCCTGGATGGCGAGACCTTCCTCGACGGTGGTCGCATCGGCGGTATGGGTGGCTTGCACGTTCATAGCGTCACCTCCTCGGAGAACGAGAACTCGCACAGCTCCATGACCTCGAAATCGCCGGTCAGGCGGGTCCAGAGCTGTTCCAGCTTCGACGCGCGGACGATGGTCGCCTCGCGGTCCTCGATCACGATCTCGCCGAAGGGCGCCATGATCTCGGGTCCATGCACCTTGACCTCGTCACCGGGGTAGATCACCGCCCCGTTGTTGAAGCGGACATGCGCATGAAGGCTTTCGAATTTGTGGCTGACTTCGACGGTGCAGGGGGCACGTTCGATGTCACGGGTCAACAATCCCATTTCGGTTCCCTTTCCTCGGTTAGTCCAGAAGCCTGGCGAAAGCTCTGGCATTGTCCGCGCCGAACCCCATGAGGTCCGCGCGCCAGCCTGTGCTGGGGTCGGTGATGGCCACGCGGCCTTCGGCCGTCCGGATCAGCGTGACCGGGCCATCCAGTGCCACGCGATGCTTGGTGCGTTCCCGCGCGATCACGCGGGTCACGCCGCCGATGAACCCGCCCTGGTCGGGGCCGAGATCGGCAATGACAGTGCCTGTTTCGTCCAGCACGGTGGCGGCCCCGCTCATGTCGGCCTGCAGGAACACCACGCGTTCGGCGACGACGTTGTCGAGCGTCGGCTGCGACACGAGCGGCCGGTCGGTGACACGCGCGAAGGTCACCAGCGCCAGCGCGGCGAGGGTGAGCCCGAACATCGCCCGCACCAGAAGGCGGGGGATCTTCTCGTCATGCTCGTGGGCCGGGGCAACGGGATGGGTCTGATCGCTCATATCGCTTACTCCGCCGCCACTTGCGCCGCAACCGGGGCCGCGCCGCGCGCAATCGTGGGCTGGTTCACGCGGGCCTCGGCCGCGTCCGACAGCAGCGCCGCGATCTTCTCGGCCTCGGGAATGCAGCGCAGCGCGGGCTGGGTCCGGAAATGCCAGGGGCGCACGTGGGGCCAGCACACCAGGTAGCTGAGCGAGGCCTCATCGCGCGGCAACTCGAAGGCGATGGTGCCGGTGCCATCGCGCCGCAGGTCCAGCTGCGCGTTCAGGATCTTGGTGAAGGGCAGGTTCAGTGTCACGGTCAGCGCCGCGCCGATGCGCATCGCGACCCGGCGGTTGGTGATCGTGTAGACCGTGGCCCGCGCCTGCACCCAGGCGCTAAGCATCAGCAATGCGGCCACGATGGCCCCCAGCACAAGGAAGGGCGACGAGATCGCCAGCGCCTCGGCCAGGGGACGCTGGTCGACCACGGTCAGGAAACGCCACGCCGCCAGCAGAACGAAATAGCCCAGAACCCAGTAGAGGTTCATCGAGGCCTTGGTCAGCGCCCACCAGTCCGGGCGGCCCTGCCATAGAACATGTTCACCCTCGGGCGGTAGTTCCGGCAGGCCCGGCATGGGCTCTACTGCGAAATCGTCATGGGGCATGGCGTTCTCCTTGGTCTGCGATCAGAGCTGCGGCTCAAGCCGGTCCTGGTCGGCATAAAGCTTGCCGCCGGCGTAGTAGGCGCTGATCTTGTCTTCTTCGAGCAGGGTCACCTGCGCGGGCGAGGCATGCTTGGGCACGCCTGCAAAATGCTTGCCGTAGATCGAATGGATCGCGACGCGGTTGGACTTGATCCGTGCCAGCGTCATCGGCACCAGCCGCGTGCCGCCGCCGTGATCGGCATCCAGCTCGATCTCGAGGTAACGCACCAACTGTTCGGGCTCGTCGACCCACATGTCGACGATCTTGCCCACGACCTCACCATCGCCCGCCATCACGGGAAGACCGCGCGGGTCGCGCCCGGCTGCGACATGGAAGCTTTCGGTGCGCGCCATCGGCACGATCTTCGGATGGCCGTGGCCGTCCAGCTCCGGCGCATCGCGGCGCGGTGCCCAGGACGCCGGGCCCACACCGTCCGCCAGCGGATCGCCCGTAGGCACCAGCGGAAACCCGTTGGACTTGGATGTGCGCGCCAGGGCGATATCCGTGCGGTCGGGGTTCTGGCGCGAGGGCACGGTGACCTCGCCGCGGCCATGGGGCAGGACAAATGTCTTGTCCTCGGGCACGGGGAACAGCCCCTGGTTCGGTGCGGCGTTCCCGTCATCGTCTTCGAGCGGGTAGCCCTCACGCATGTTTTCGCGCTGAATGTAGAAGATCAGCCCGGCAAAGAAGATCCAGAACAGCCACAGCGACACGCTGGCCAGATCAACCTCTCCAAAGAATGTCTCGGTCATGATGTTTCCTTTCCAATGGGCCCGGAAGGGTCAGGTGGGAAGATCGGCCAGGCCGATACGCGCCGATCCTCCGTCATGGGGTGAAAGTGTGGGACCCGTGACCCGCACGAGCGGGCCAAGGGCAACGAGGGTGATGAACAGAAGTCCGATCTCCAAGTGATAGACAAAGCTGTAGCCGGTGGCGGGCGTCGCGAGCGCCTCGCCCAGCGCGCCCGACAGCGCATAGCCATTGACGGTGTCGCGCAGCGCGCCGCCGATGGCGATGGACAGCCCCGCCGCGGTGGCCTGCGCAGCGCCCCAGGCGCCCATCGCCAGGCCCCGACCGGCGATCCCGTCGGCAGGCATGGTCATGGCCGCAGTCAGGGTGGCCACGGAAAACAGCCCGCCGCCGAACCCGATCAGGCCCGCGCCGGCAAAGAACAGCGCAGCCGATCCCATGGGGGCGGCGAAGATCACGACCGAAAAGGCCCAGATGCCCGCCAGGATGCCGATCCCCGCCATGCGGTGCGGGTTCATCCTGCGCGTGAGCCACCGCGCAGCCAGCGCGAAGCCCAAAAGGGCGCCCGTAGCCCACATCGCGGTCAGAAGCGTGGTGGACGACACCGACAGGCCCAGCACCTCTCCGCCATAGGGCTCCAGCAGCACGTCCTGCATGTTGAAAGCCATGGTGCCCAGGAACACGACGGCCAGCAGACGCCCGGCCTGCCCGCCGCTGGCGTAATCGGCCCAGGCATCGCGGAAGCTCGGGCGCGGTGCGTCCCGCTCTTCGCGGCTCATAGGGCGCACGCGCTCCTGCTTCCACAGCGCCACGAGGTTCAGAAGAAGCCCCGCCAGCGCCGTGCCTTGCACAACACGCACCAGCGTCAGATTCGAGAAATCACGCAAGAGCCAGCCGATCACCACCGCCGACAGGCCCATGCCCACCAGGAACATGACGTAAAGCAGCGCGACAACCCGCGGGCGCGTCTCGTCCGTCGCTCGGTCGCTGGCCAGGGCCAGCCCGGCGGTCTGGGTCATGTGCAGGCCCAGCCCCGTCATCAGGAACGCCAGCGCGGCCAGAACCTCGCCCGCCCAGGTTGGGCCCATGACCTGGTCGCCCGACAGCACGATCAGCGCGAAGGGCATGACCGCAAGCCCGCCCATCTGCCACAGCGAGCCGAACCAGAGATAGGGGATACGCTTCCAGCCGATGGCGCTGAGATAGGTGTCCGAGCGGAACCCCAGAAGCGCGCGGAAGGGCGCGATCAGCACCGGCAGCGCGATCATGAAGGCCACGACCATCGCGGGCACCGAAAGCTCGACGATCATCACGCGGTTCAGCGTGCCCAGCAGCATCACCGTGGCCATGCCGACCGAGACCTGGAACAGCGACAGGCGTAGCAACTGGCCCAGCGGCAGATCCTCGCTCGCCGCATCGGCGAAGGGCAGGTAACGGGCTCCGAGATTGGCGATGGCGCTGCGCGGGATGATCATGGGCGATACTCCAGCGCTTGGCTGATGTAAAAGCCGCGCGACACGCGGCCCAGATCAGCGATGGTGCCATGGGCCTTGACCTCGCGGGCCAGCCGCGCGGGCGCATGGGGGATCATCACCGGCGACCGGTCCGACCGCGGGAACAGCTTGCCCGCGTACCACATGCCCATCAGCAGCGTGGTGCGCGGCGCGACAGTGAAGACGATGTTCGACGCCGTGCGGCGACCCAGACGTTCCAGCGCCGACCCGATATCGGTGCCCGAGTAGTAGATCAGGCTGTCCATCGCCATGACATGGTCGAAATAGCCCAGCTCGCGGGACAGCATGTCGCCGCTTTCAAAGCGGACCTGGCCGCCGAATTCCTTGGGCAACCGCTGCCGCGCGATCCCGACGAGCGACGGCGAGATATCGACCGCCACCACCTCGGCCCCGCGGGCGGCCAGTTCCTGGGTCATCATGCCCGTGCCACAGCCCGCATCCAGCACCCGCGCGCCATCCAACCGCTCGGGCAGGCGCGACAGCATCAGCGCGCGCATCGTGTCACGCCCTTCGCGCACGGTCTGGCGGATCTTGGACACCGGCGCGTCCGAGGTCAGCCGTTCCCAAGTGCGAGTCGCGGTGCGGTCGAAATACTCTTCGACGCGGCTGCGTGTGGCATCATAGGTCATCGCGTCACCCTGCCCCGGACCTGCGCCGGGGCCTCCGATCCGAGGTCCCGGAGCAGGTCCGGGACGAGGTTGGAAATCGTCACGCGCATCAATCGAACCCCAGAAGTTCAAAGATATCACGGTCTTCCATCGGTGCGGGCGTCAGCGGCTCTGTCCCGTTCCAAAGCGTCTCGGCCAGGCGGACATATTCCTTGCGGGCCTGCACGATGTCCTCTTCGTCGGGCATCTCGAACAGGGTCTTCTTCTTCAGGCGCGACCGGCGGATGGCATCGATATCGGGCATATGCGCGATCCGGTTGAAACCCACGGCATCGCAGAAGCGGTCGATCTCGTCGGTGTCCTTGGAGCGGTTGGCGACACAGCCCGCCAGACGCACCTTGTAGTTGGCCGACTTGGCCTGGACCGCCGCGATGATGCGGTTCATCGCGTAGATCGAGTCGAAATCATTCGCGGTCACGATCACCGCGCGGTCGGCATGTTGCAGGGGTGCTGCAAAGCCACCACAGACCACGTCGCCCAGCACGTCAAAGATCACCACATCGGTGTCTTCCAGCATGTGATGCTGCTTCAAGAGCTTCACGGTCTGGCCCACGACATAGCCGCCGCAGCCCGTACCCGCGGGCGGCCCGCCGGCCTCGATGCACTTCACACCGTTGAAACCCTCGGCCACGAAGTCCTCGGGACGCAGTTCCTCGGCATGGAAATCCACGTCCTTGAGAATGTCGATCACCGTGGATTGCAGGTGGCCGGTCAGGGTGAAGGTGCTGTCATGCTTCGGGTCGCAGCCGATCTGCAGCACGCGCTTGCCCATGGTGGAAAAGGCCACCGACAGATTCGAACTGGTGGTCGATTTGCCGATGCCGCCCTTGCCGTAGACGGAAAAGACCTTGGCGCCTTCGATCTTCATCGACGCGTCCTGGTGGACCTGCACCGATCCTTCGCCATCCTGTCCCTTGCGCAGGACGGGCGGCTGGGCCAAGCCCCGCGCTTTCAGCCCTTCCTGCTCGCGGGCATTGGCGCGGGCGGCGGGTGGCAGCTTTGTATCCAGCGGGCTCATGGCGTCCTCCTTTCGGGGGTGGTGGGGGCAGGCATCCGGATCATTCCGCGGCCACCCCTTCCATCCGGTCTTCCAATGCGTCCGCCGCGCTTTGCAGGGCAGAGAGCGTCGCCGCATCGGGTTGCCAGTAGTTGCGATCACTCGCTTCGAGCAGGCGGTTGGCCATGCGGCTCGAGGCGGTGGGGTTCAGTTCAGCCAGGCGGTTGCGCATGGCGTCGTCCAGCACGAAGGTCTCCGATATACGCTGGTAGACCCAGGGCTCTACCGCGCCGGTCGTGGCGGACCAGCCCATGGTGTTGGTCACCTGCGCCTCGATCTGGCGGACGCCCTCGGCACCGTGTTTCAGAAGGCCTTCGTAGAATTTCGGGTTGAGCGAGCGCGACCGGGTTTCCAGCGCCACCTGCTCGGCCAGGGTGCGGATCTTGCCCGACCCACGCGTGGTGTCGGAAATATAGACTGGTGCCTCGGACCCGCGCGCGCGCTTCACGGCACGGGAGATGCCGCCCAGCGTGTCGAAATAGTGATCGACCGTCGTCACCCCCAGCTCGACTGACTCGAGGTTCTGGTAGGCCAGGTCCACATCCTTGAGCGCCTGTTGCAGCAGCGCGGGGTTCTGGCTGGCCTTGCCGTTCACGCCATAGGCAAAGCTCTTGCGCGCCTCGTAGGCATCGGCCAGTTCGTCCTCTTCGCCAAAGGCGGAACTGTCGACCAGCTGGTTCACGTTCGAGCCATAGGCGCCCTCGGCATTCGAAAAGACGCGCAGCGCGGCGGTTTCCAGGTCCACGCCCATCTTGGCCGCGTACTCCAGCGCATGGGCGCGGATGAAATTCATCTCGACCGGCTCATCGGCCTGGGCGGCGGCCAGCGCGGCCTCGGCCAGAAGGCGGGTTTGCAACGGCAGCAGATCGCGGAAGATGCCCGACAGCGTCATGATCACGTCGATGCGCGGGCGGCCCAGCTCCTCGAGCGGGATCAGGTCGGCACCGGACAGGCGCCCGAAACTGTCAAACCGCGGCTCGGCTCCGATCAGCGCCAACGCCTGGGCAATGGGCCCACCGTCGGATTTGATGTTGTCCGACCCCCAAAGCACCATGGCCAC
>CAJXWO010000038.1 GCA_913062865.1 uncultured Paracoccaceae bacterium
CTCGAAGCTCCATCTGATGATGAAACCTCAAGAATCCAGTTCTGCACAACTGTCAAAGCTCAAGTGCGATTCCCCTGATTGCCAGACACCGTCATCCCGGCGCCCGGCGTGATCGTCACGTCGACTGCGTTGCCCTCGGTGTCGAAGGCCGTGACCGTGACGATGTCGCGTTGGTTCGCGGCCCCCCAGTCGATATCGTTGATGCGAAAGGCGACATTCTCGACCGCATCGGCATAGGCGCTGCCGTAGGTTGCCGCGAAATCCATCGTGATCGCGGCGGTGTCCCCATCACCCGTACCGAACAGGAAGGCGCTCGAGGTCGGGTCGAAGGGCTCGCCCCCGTCCACGTAGTTCGTTGTGGTCGTCTCGACCGTGAAGGTGGGGTTGTTGTTGCCGATATCGGCGTAGGAAACCGCGACCTCCATCTCGCCGGTGGTCTGGGTGAAGCCTCCGCGCAGGTCATCGCCGTCGCCGCCTTGGGCGTCCCAGTTCAGCGATTCGGAGGTGGCCGAGAAACTGGCCGCCGTATCGCCATAGAGCAGATCGGCCCCGGCGCCGCCGTCGATCGAATCCGTCCCGCCGCCGCCGATCACGGTGTCCGCGCCGCCGCCCGAAAAGATCGTGTCATCGCCTTCCCCGGCATCGACGCTGTCTGCCGCGGGCCCGGCGATGTCCACCCGGTCGCCATCCCAATCGGTATAGCCCGCGTCGATGACATCGTCCCCGGCCGTGCCAAAAACCGTTCCGTCGGTGCTGTAGCTCGGTGGATTGAGTGTGCTGCCGCTTGTCAGCGTGTCCACGGGTCCGAAATCGGGCACGAAATAGAGGTTGCCGTCGGTGGCCAGGTAATAGACCCCGGGCTCGACCTCGTTGGTGAAGGTGGTGCCGTTCCAGGTGCCGTTCCAGATCCACTGCCCGGCACCCAGGTTGGTGTCGGTGTCTAACGTGACCAGACCGCCAGAGATCGCGTCGCCGCTGTCGAGCGTCGTGTTCGTCCCAAGGCTGACCAGATAGCCGTCGGGCATGGCTGCTCTCCTCGTGTCCGCACCCGTACCGCTGGGTGCATACTCGTCTTGCCTGTCGGGAGCCTTCCGCGGCCAATCTGGCGCTTTGGTCCCGTATTGTTTCTTCAGGAGATACGCTTGGACAGTGGCTAGAATTCGCGCCAATTGTGTCTCAAATGCGAAAAGTGAGCCGTCCGGGGGCGTGCTTCAGGGGCGTGCGACGTCGATATCTACCGTCTGGTGCAAAGTCCCTGTAGCGCGGTCGTAGATCAGGATGCGGTCGTCCTCGGTGACCACCGCGTACCAGTCGGCGCCTTGGGTAAAGGCCGCGGGCTCCGTGCCATCGGGCAGGGTGATCCGCTCTGGCAACACGAGCGCGGGCGCGTTAAACCGCAGGATCATCAGCACCACGACGATCACCATCCCGGCGATCATCGTTGCCGTCAGAACCGTGACCAGCCGGCGCAGGAAACGCAGCTGCGGCGGTTCGGGCTCTGTCGGAGAAGAGGGGTCCATGGGGTCCAACACCATCAGTTTCCGGATCGGGGACGATCCGCCCACCCGCCTTGATAAGGCGCTTTCCCGCGATGTGCCAGAGGCGGCGGCGCTGTCGCGCACGCGTCTGGCGCGGCTGTTGGCTGAGGGTGCGGTGTCCATCAACGGCGCGGTCGTGAGCGATCCCAAGGCCAGGGTGGATGCAGGCGATGCGGTCGAGATCACCGTGCCCGAGAGCGCCGCGTACGATGTAACGCCGGAAGCCATTCCGCTGGACGTGGTGTTCGAGGATGACGATCTGATCGTGGTGAACAAGCCTGCCGGCATGGTCGTGCACCCGGCTCCGGGCAGCCCGTCGGGCACGCTTGTGAACGCGCTCCTGCACCATTGCGGCGACACGCTCTCGGGCGTGGGTGGTGAGAAACGCCCCGGCATCGTTCACCGGATCGACAAGGACACCAGCGGGCTTCTCGTCGTGGCGAAATCCGACCGCGCCCATCACGGTCTTGCCGCTCAGTTCGAGGCGCACAGCGTCACCCGCCGCTACCAGGCGCTGGTCTATGGCGTGCCCGACGCGGCCGATCCGCGCCTGCGGGGCATTCGGGGCACGAGCTTCGAGCCGGGCAATATCCTGAAGATCACAACGCAGCTGGCCCGTCACAAGACCGATCGTCAAAGGCAGGCGGTGGTCTGGTCCAGCGGGCGCCACGCGGTCACCCGCGCGCGGGTTGTTGAGCCTTTTGGCACGCCGCCTGCGCTGGCGCTGGTGGACTGCTGGCTTGAGACCGGGCGCACGCATCAGATTCGGGTGCATATGGCTCATGCGGGGCACGGGCTGGTGGGCGACCCGGTCTATGGCGGGCGGCGCAAGCTGCCGCTGCGGGCCCTGTCGCCCGCTGCGGCCGAGGCGGTGGCGGGGTTCCCCCGGCAGGCGCTGCATGCGGCCGATCTGGGCTTTGATCATCCGGTGACCGGCGACCGGATCAGCTTCAGCGCCGCCTTGCCCACGGACATGGCGGCGCTGCTCGACCTCTTGCGCGCAGGTTAGACACGCGCCCGGATCAGGAGCCACAGGCACAACCCCGTCTCGGCCAAGAGGGGCACGAGATAGGCGGGGGCAAACACCGCGACGAGCTCGGGTGCGGCCAGGCGCAGGGCCGATCCGGTCAGGTAGACCAGCCCCGACAGGGCAATGGCCCCGGTCAGCACGCGGGGCACCCCGCCGCTTTGGTGCAAGAGCCAGGCCATGATCCCGGCATTCACGCCAAAGAAGATCAGCCCGATATCGTAGCCCGTGGCGTGCATCGCGGCCATCTGCAGGGCCAGAGCGGTTTCGCCCGCCTGCGCCAGTTCGGGTACCGCCGACAGGAAGATCAGGCTGGCACCGATCACGGCGGCCTGCATCAGGCGGAACACCATCGCGGCGCGGGCCAGCCCCTCGTGCACGCCGCGCAAGAGCGAAAAGAACACCAGCGCAAGCGCCACATCGGCCAGCATCATCACGCTGTCGGCCAGGAGGCTCAGCCGGATCGCCCCGGCCCCCTGGGCAAGGGCGGTTGTGGGATCATCTGCCGACAGGATCGGCGCGCGCAGGCCGACCTCGCTGCCGATGCCGCAGATGATGATGATCAGGTACAGAAGTCCGGCGAGCCGGACATGGGTGCGGCGGTCGGCCTGTTCGATCGTGCCGGGTCGGGATGCGGTGAGGGCCTGCATGGCGGGCCTCCTTTCGGATTGGTAGGGGTGTGCCAACCCTATCCCATGCGCAGGCTTGCGCGAATTGCCGAAAAATCTGCAATAATCATGCGTAAATGCATGGTCTTGGCTGTTCTGACACAGACAGCACATGCGCGTGAGTGCACTGACATCTGCCTCGCATCGCGGCGGAAACTTCCCCACCTTCGTATCAAAGCACGGGATAAGCGCTTGAAACGTTGCAACGCGTGCCCTAACTGAATGTTAAACCCTTACACATTGGGAGGGGACAGAGACCATGAGTAACTATGCAAATCTGCCGGCTCCGTCGCCGGAAGGCGGTCTGAACCGCTATCTTCAGGAAATCCGGAAGTTCCCGCTTCTGGAACCGGAAGAGGAATACATGCTGGCCAAGCGTTGGGTCGAAGAGCAGGACACCGAGGCCGCGCACAAGATGGTCACCAGCCACCTGCGCCTCGCCGCCAAGATCGCCATGGGCTATCGCGGCTATGGCCTGCCACAGGCCGAGGTGATTTCAGAGGCCAATGTGGGCCTGATGCAGGCCGTCAAACGCTTCGATCCGGAAAAGGGTTTCCGCCTGGCGACCTACGCCATGTGGTGGATCCGCGCCGCGATCCAGGAATACATCCTGCGGTCCTGGAGCCTGGTCAAGCTGGGCACGACCTCGGCGCAGAAGAAGCTGTTTTTCAACCTGCGCAAGGCCAAGGCCAAGATCGGCGCGCTGGAAGACGGCGAATTGCGCCCCGAGAACGTGGCCCGCATCGCCACCGACCTGGGCGTGACCGAGGACGAAGTGATCAGCATGAACCGTCGCCTGTCGGGTGGTGACGCGTCGCTCAACGCCACGGTGGGGCAAGAGGGCGAAGGCACCATGCAGTGGCAGGATTGGCTCGAGGACGAAGATGCCGACCAGGCTGCTGATTACGAGGCCCGCGACGAGTTGGAAGCCCGCCGCGAGCTTCTGGCGGAAGCGATGGACGTTCTGAACGAACGCGAGCGCGATATCCTTGTGCAGCGCCGCCTGAGCGACCAGACCGTCACGCTCGAAGAACTGTCGGGCCAGTACGACGTGAGCCGCGAACGCATCCGCCAGATCGAGGTACGCGCCTTCGAGAAGCTGCAGGAGCGTATGCGCAAACTCGCCGCCGAAAAGGGCATGCTGACCCCGGCTTGACCCCAAGCCCGACTTCGGCCATTCAAAAGCGAAACGGCGGTGCCCCGGGTGCCGCCGTTTTTCGTTGCGCTGTCGCAATGCTGGACGGCGGCGCGCGGGCCGTGCCACAACGCCTTGACTGCACAGCGATCCGCGGAGACAACCATGACCGATATCGTCAACTGGGGCATTCTCGGGGCCTCGAATTTCGCGCTCAAGTCGATGGCGCCCGCGATCCACGCAGCCCCGCGCGGGCGCTTTGCGGCCCTCGCCACGCGCGACCCGGACCGCGCGGCACCGTTCTCGGCTTTTGCGCCTGATCTGCGCGTCCATGCCAGCTATGATGCGCTGATCGCGGACCCGCAGATCGACGCGGTGTATATCCCGCTGCCCAACACCCTGCACGTGGACTGGACGCTCAAGGCGATCGCCGCGGGCAAGCATGTGCTGTGTGAAAAGCCGCTTGCGATGGCGGCCACGGAGTTCGACCCGGTGATCGCCGCGCGCGATGCATCAAGCCTCGTGGTGGCCGAGGCCTTCATGATCGTCCATCACCCGCAATGGCACCACACCCGCGACCTGATCCGCGACGGCGCCATCGGGGCGCTTGTCCGCGCCGAGGCGGCCTTTGCCTATGACAACCGCGATGGCGCCAATATCCGCAACCGCCCCGAGACCGGTGGTGGCAGCCTGCCTGATATCGGGGTCTACACCATCGGCGGTGTCCGCTTCGCCACCGGTCAAGAGTCCGAGGCGGCAGAGCACGTTCATATCCGCCGCGAGAACGAGGTGGATGTCTATGCCGAGGCCACGCTGCGCTTTCCCGAGTTCCGCCTGCACTCTCTCACGTCGATGCGCATGTTCCCGCGCCAGGAGGTCGTGTTTCACGGGGAAGAGGGGCTCATCCGACTGACCGCGCCGTTCAACCCCGGCAGCTACGGCGACGCGGCGGTCGAGCTGGTCAAGGCAGGGCAGGTCACGCAGACCACTCGCTTCACCGCTGCGCGGCAGTACGAGGCTCAGGTAGAGGCGTTCAACGCCGCCTGTCTTGATGGCACGGCCTTTCCCTGTCCGCTCGAATTCAGCCGGGGCACGCAGGCCGCGCTTGACATGATCCTCGCCGCAGAGGGTTCCGCCTGAACCCATGCGCGCCTATCCTTGCGCCGCACGGGACAGGAGCGACTCGGATGACACCCTCTGACGACGACAAGCTGAACGGCCGCATCCACGGCGAACAGCACGAACCCGACCGGAAGGACGGGATGGGCCTGCGCCTGATCTTCGTGATCCTGATCGCCATCATGATCAACCTCGCCCAAACGGTGCTCGCCGTGGCGACGGTCATCCAGTTCGTGATCCGGCTGATCAACAACGGCGAGCCCAACGAACGCATCGCCGATTTCGGCACCGATCTGGGCGTCTGGATCGCCAAGGCGGCCCGCTACCAGACCGGCGCGTCCGAGGTGAAGCCCTGGCCCTGGTCGGAGCTGGACTGAGCCGCGCATCGGTCTTTCCAGCGCGCGGCGCAGTCTTCTTCTTGGCAAAAATACCTTAGTGCGACATGGGTCGCGCGCCCGACAGCTATAGTGGCGCGCAACCGTGCCGCCACCCCGGTCAGTCCTCCATCGCCTCCAGCTGATCGATGAAGCCATTGATCATGCTCAGCCCCTTGTCCCAGAACGCAGGGTCCGAGGCATCGAGGCCGAAGGGCGCCAGAAGTTCCTTGTGGTGCTTCGAACCGCCCGCTTTCAGCATATCGAAATACTTGTCCTGGAAGCCCTCGGGGCTTTCCTCGTAAACCGCGTAAAGCGCGTTCACCAGCCCGTCGCCAAAGGCATAGGCATAGACGTAGAAGGGCGAGTGGACGAAATGGGGGATATAGGCCCAAAAGGTCTCGTACCCCTCCATGAAGTCGAAGGCCGGGCCCAAGCTTTCGCCCTGTACGCTCATCCAGATGCCGTTGATGTCGTCGGGCGTCAGTTCGCCGCCGCGCCGCGCCTCGTGCAGCTTGCATTCGAAATCGTAGAACGCGATCTGGCGGACCACCGTGTTGATCATGTCCTCGACCTTGCCGGCCAGCAGCACCTTGCGCTGGGCGTCGGTCTCGGCATGCTCCAGCATCCGGCGGAAGGTCAGCATCTCGCCGAAGACGCTTGCCGTCTCGGCCAGCGTCAGCGGCGTGTGGCTCAGCATCTCGCCCTGGCCCGCGGCCAGAACCTGGTGCACGCCATGGCCCAATTCGTGGGCCAGCGTCATCACGTCCCGCGGTTTGCCCAGGTAGTTCAGCATCACATAGGGGTGGACCTCGGTCACGGTCGGGTGGGCAAAGGCCCCGGGGGCCTTGCCGGGTTTGACCCCTGCGTCGATCCAGCCCTTGTCGAAGAACGGCTGCGCTAGTTCCGCCATCTTGGGGTCAAAGCCCGCATAGGCGTTCATCACCGTCTCGCGCGCCTCGTCCCAGCCGACGGTCTTGGGATCCTCGAGCGGCAGGGGCGCGTTGCGGTCCCAGACCTGCATCCGGTCGAGCCCCAGCCATTTGCGCTTGAGCTCGTAATAGCGGTGGCTCAGCCGCGGATAGGCCGCGACCACGGCATTGCGCAGCGCCTCGACCACCTCGGGCTCCACCTGGTTGGCCAGGTGCCGCCCGGTCTGGGCCGTGGGCATGCCGCGCCAGCGGTCGACGATTTCCTTTTCCTTGGCCTGGGTGTTGTGAACCCGCGAGAAGATGCGCAGGTTTTCCGCGAAGACCCGCGCCAGTTCCCGTGCCGCCGCCTCGCGCTTGTCGCGGTCGGGGTCGGTCAGGAAATTGAGCGTGCCCTCTATCCCCAGCTCCTCGTCTCCGACAACGAAGGTCAGCCCGGCGATGGTTTCGTCGAACAACCGCTCCCAAGCGTCGCCTACGACACCCAGATCGTGCAGGAACTTTTCCAGCTCGTCCGACAGCTGGTAGGGCTTCATCGCGCGGATCTTGTCAAAGACGGGCTTGTAGCGCGCGAGATCGGCGTTGGCCTCCAGTAGCGCGGTCAGCCGCGCCTCATCGATCCGATTCAGCTCGAGCGTGAAGAAGACCAGCGGCGTGGTGAAATTGGTGATCTTTTCCTGGCAATCGGACAGGAACTTGGTCCGTGCCGCATCGGTGGTCAGCTGGTAGTAGCGCAGGCCCGCGTAGGACATGATCCGCCCCGCGACCGTTTCGATGCGTTCATTGCGCTTGATACAGTCCAGCAGGCCATCGGCGTCCAGATCGGCCAGCTTGCCTTCGTAGTCGGCGGCGAAGCTGGCACAAGCCTCTTCCAGCCAGTCCAGGTCGCGCTTGATCTCGGGCGCGTCGGGGGCGGCATAAAGGTCTGTCAGGTCCCATTCGGGCAGGTTGCCCAACCCCTCTGTCCCGGCGGTGGCGTTGGCGTCATGGACGGGAAAGGGCAGGTGCAGCATGGGAAACCTCGTGTGTTGCGTTGGGTCAGACATAGGCGCGGCCAGGGCCGGGGTTCAAGGCGTCAGCCGTATTGGCGCAGCATCTCTTTCAGATCGTCCAGCGTATTGGCCTCTTGCACGGTCTTGTCGTGCCGCCAGCGGCTCATCCGCGGAAAGCGCAGGGCGACACCCGATTTGTGCCGCGGGCTTTCGTGGATGCCTTCGAAGGCGATCTCGAACACATGCTCGGGCGTGACCTGGCGGACGGGGCCGAACCGGGCCTGGGTGTTCTTGCGCACCCACCCGGTGATCTGGCGGAACTCCGCATCGGTCAGGCCCGAATAGGCCTTGGTAAAGGGGACAAGGTCATTACCCTGCCAGACGGCGAATGTGAAATCAGTGAACAGGTTCGCCCGCCGGCCGTGGCCTTGCTGGGCATAGATCATCACCGCATCCACGGTGAGCGGGTCGAGCTTCCATTTCCACCAATCGCCCTTCTTGCGCCCCGACAAATACGGGCTGCGCGCGCGCTTCAGCATCAGGCCTTCGGCATGGGCGTCCCGCGCGTTCTGGCGGGTGGCGGCCAGATCGGCCCAGCTGTCGAACTCGATCAGCGGCGAGGCGCGCAGCGGCGCGTCTTCGGGCAGGCTCTGCAACAGCGCGTCAAGCTGCGCCCGCCGTTCGGCAAAGGGCCGGTCGCGCATGTCCTGCCCCTGCCATTCCAGAAGGTCGTAGGCATACAGGATCACGGGCGCGTCGCGCAGCAGCGCCTTGGGCACCGTCTTGCGCCCGATCCGTTTCTGCAGCGCGTTGAAGGGCAGGGGCTGGCCACCCGCAAAGGCCAGGATCTCACCGTCCAGCACCGTGCCGTCCGGCACGAAATCCCGCGCGCGGGCCAGTTCGGGAAAGCGGTGGGTCATCAGTTCCTCGCCCCGCGACCAGACATGGTGCTCTCCGCCGCGCAGGATCAGCTGCCCGCGGATGCCGTCCCATTTCCACTCGGCCCGCCAATCGGAAGGCTCACCAAGGGCTTCGGGCCCGTCGTCCAACTGATGGGCGAGGTAGAAGGGATAGGGCCGCGACAGGTTTGCGCCCGCATCCTCGGCCACGATCAGCTCGTGCCAGGTCGTGGTCTCGGGCGTCCAGTCGCCCATCAGCCGGTGCGCCAGTTCCGCCTCGTCCCGGTCCGTGGCCTGGGCCAGGGCGCGGGTCATCAGCTTCTGGCTGACCCCGATGCGGAAGCCGCCGGTGATGAGCTTGTTGAACAGGAACCGCTCCACCGGCGGCAACTGATCCCAGGCGTCCAGCACAACGGGCTTGCGCTCTTCCTCTGTCACGTCGGAAAGGCCACGCAAGGTATTGATCCAATGACGCAAGCCCAGGTCCGTCTCGCGCGTATTGGGCGGCAGGATCAGGGCGATGGTCTCGGCCAGGTCGCCGACGACGGGATAGGCTTCTTCGAACAACCACAGGGGAATGCCCGCCCTCTCGGCCGCCCATTCGCGCAGGCGCGTGGTGGTGACGGCCCGGCGCGGGCGGCGGCCTGAAAAGAGCGCGACGGTCCAAAGCCGGTCATCGTCCGGGGCCTCTCGGAAATAGGCGGCGAGGGCGGCGACCTTGGGATTGATTTTCGTCGTCTGGTCAACCTGTTGGAAAAGCGCGGCAAAGCGTTTCATGAGGTTGCCTCGGCGTCTTCGCTGGCATCCAGGCTTTCGCCCTCAAACCCTGTGGCCACGATATCCGCATCATAGCCCTCGGACCTGAGCCATTTTGCGAAGATCTCGGTGTAACCGTGTGTGACCAATATCCTTTCCGCGCCCGTCTCGCGGATCGCGGAGTTCAGTCCGGCCCAATCGGCATGGTCGGACATGACAAAGCCCCGATCCGCCGCTCGCCTGCGCCGCACGCCGCGCAGGCGCATCCAGCCGCTGGCAAAGGCGGTGGAGGCGGGACCAAAGCGCCGCGCCCAGCTTGACCCAAGGGCAGAGGGCGGAGCCATCACCAGGGCACCGGGATGGGCCTTGGCATCCAGGTCCGGCGTCACGCGCAGCGTGTCGGGCAGCGCTAGCCCCTGATCACGCATCACGGCGTTGGTGTTCTCGATGGCGCCATGGGTCAGGATCGGGCCGATATCCGGTTCGAGGATCGACAGGAGCCGCTGTGCCTTGCCCAGGGAATAGGCGCCGAGGATCGACGCGCGGCCCGCCGCCGCATTCCCGGCCCACCAGGCGTTGATCTCCGCCGCGACCTCGTCCTGCGGGGCCCATTTGAAGACCGGCAGGCCAAAGGTGCATTCGCTGATGAACGCATGGCAGCGCACGGGCTCAAACGGCTCCGACATGCCGTCGGGCGCGACCTTGTAGTCCCCCGAGACGACCCAGACCTCGCCTGCGACCTCGACCCGGATCTGGGCGGAGCCCGGCACATGGCCCGCGGGGTGAAAGGACACGGTGGCGTTGCCGATCCTCAGCGCCTCGCCATAGCCCACCGTCTCGATTACGATCTCGCCCAGCCGGTGGCGCATGACCGGCGCGGCGGCATGGGTTGAGAGATAGCGTGCGTGGCCGGGGCGGGCGTGATCGGCATGGCCATGGGTGATCAGCGCCCGGTCCACGGGCCGCCACGGGTCGATGAAGAAATCGCCCGCCGGACAGTAGATGCCACGCTCTGTGAACTCGAGAACCATGGCACCGACTATAGACCGGGGCCGGGGGCGGGCCAGCCTCTTGCGCGCCCGCCGCGTGCGGCTAGTCTGGCGCCCAACCGGCAGGAGGGGCCCCATGTCACGCATATCCGAGTTTCGAGAGCTGATGCTCAGCGGTGCGCCGCTGGCGGGGACGTTTCTGAAAACGCCCTCCTACCAGCTGGTCGAGGTGCTGGCGCAATCGGGGCTTGATTTCCTGTGCCTCGATGCCGAACACGCGCCCTTCGACCGCGCGGCGATGGATGCCTGCATCGGCATGGCCTGCGCGCTCGACTTTCCGATGCTGGTGCGGGTGGGTGACGGCAGCCCGCGCGAGATTTTGCAGGCGCTGGATTATGGCGCGGCTGGCATCGTCGTGCCCCATGTGGATAGTGCCGAAAAAGCCGCTGCCGTGGCCCGTTCCGCGCGCTTCGGCCATGGCGGGCGCGGCTACGCGGGATCGAGCCGCTGGGCCGGCTACGCCACCCGCCCCATGCCCGAGCTTTTGGACAAGTCCCGGACCGAGACCGTCGTGATCGCCCAGATCGAAGAGCCCGAGGGCGTGGAGGCCGCCCGGGCCATCGCCGCCACCGACGGGATCGACGGGCTGTTCCTGGGGCCGGCGGATCTGTCGGTGGGCTACGGCAAGACCGACCAGACCAGCGAAGAGCTGATGGCGGCGCTCGAAGCCGTGGGCCAAGCGGCTCGCGCGCATAACCGCGCCTACATGACCTTCGTTCCCGATGCGCAAAAGGCTGCGGAATGGCAGCGCTACGGCTTCAGCATGTTCTTCATCGCGTCAGAGCACGGCTGGATGCGTGCGGGCGCGTCCGCGGCGGCGAAGGGCGTGCACGATTTGCCGAAACTGGGCTAGGCGCGGCCCCGGTCAGGCGCAGCGGGCGTCGCTGTCGGGACGGTCGCGGTGCCGCTCGAAAAAGGCGGCGGTCTCATCGGTGATCGCGTGGCGGATCGTCGGGACTTCCATCAGCACCTCGTGTTCGGCACCGTCCACCATGCGCAAGGTGCCGCCCGGCCAATGGGCCATGCGATCGCGGATGCGGCCCGGGTCGACGATCTTTTCCTCGGTGCCGAGAAAGGTCAGGCAGGGCAGGTCCGGCGCGGGCCGGGCGGCCAGCGCGCGGCATTCGGACAACGCCTGATGCAGCCAGTGAAAGCTGGGCCCGCCGATGCCAAGCGCGGGCTCTTCGGCCAAATGCGCCTGCATATAGGCATACATCTCAGGGTCGCGGGTCAGGGAATTGCCGTCAAAAGGCTGTTCTTCGATGTAGTGTTTCGGGCCGGTGCCGGGGGCATAAAGCGCGCCCAGACCCACCCGGTTCGCGCCCCAGCTCAGCGTCCAGGCCACGGGCCTGAGGGCGGCTGACATCTGGATCCCCCACATCGGCGCCGAAAAGACGACCGCGTGAACATCGAGCCCCTCCATCACCGCGCGCAGTCCGATGCAGCCGCCCATGGAATGGGCAATCAGAAAGCGCGGGCCTGGCAGGCCGAGCGCCTCCATGGCAGACCAAAGGGCCGCGACATCCTGTTGGTAGTCCGGGAACGCGCCCACATGGCCCACATGGCGATCCTCGGTCAGCCGGTCCGCGAGGCCCTGGCCGCGCCAGTCGATCGCCACGAAGTTAAAGCCGCGCGTGATATAGTCCCGCGCCGTGCGGCCGTATTTCTCGACATATTCGGTGCGGCCCGGGAACATGACAACCGTGCCCCGCCGGGCCTCGGACGGCCAATGGGCGATGCGCAATCGCGTGCCATCGGCCGCCGTGATCCAATGGGCGCTGCCCCCCGGGGGGCCATCGGCCGTGGCCTGCGAAAAGGGGGCAGGCGCGAGCGTCATCAGGCCAGCACGTTGCCCAGCTGCATGGCCATACCCATGTCGCCGTCCACGCTCAGCTTGCCCGACATGAAGGCGGCGGTGGGGTTCAGATCGCCCGACAGGATCGACTGAAACGTGTCCGCATTGGCGGTCAGGGTCACGTCGGTGTCATCGTCCCCGGCGCGGGCGCCCTCGGAATCGATCACGACGCTGCCTTCGCCTTCGATGACGAATTTCGCAGTGCCATTCAGGCTGCCGGTGTCCAGTTTCTCGTTCAGGGCCGTGACGGCCTGGGTGACCACATCGCTCATCGCGTTTCCTCCAGATTTGATCGGGTGCGGCTTTTCAAACCGGCCCGGCACGCTACACTGGCGATATGGGCATGTTTTCGATCAATCTCAAACCTATCGTGACGGCACTTTCGATGTTGGTCATGATTTCCCTACCTGCCGCCGCGCAAACCGCCGACGTGGCCGTAGCGGATATTGATGCCTTGTTCGACCAGTTGGCCCAATCCGACCCGGACGAAGCCAAGCGTCTCGAGCGCGAGATTCGCAGCGCTTGGGAAAAATCGGGCTCGGCCACCATGAACTTGCTTCTGAAGCGGGGGCGCGACGCCATCGAGGCCGAGGAGTATGCCGTGGCCGTCGAGCATTTCACGGCCCTGACCGACCATGCGCCCGACTGGGCCGAAGGCTGGTACGGCCGGGCGATGGCCCATTACCGGCTTGAACGCTTCGGACCGGCCATGGCCGATCTGCAGCGGGTGCTGGAGCTGAACCCGCGCCACTTCCCCGCCATGGAAGGGGTCGGTGCGATCTTCGAACAGGTGGGCCGGACCCGGGCCGCTTATGCGGTTTATGAACGGGTTCTTGCTATACATCCGCACTATCCCGAGGTAGCTAACGCGCTGGAACGCCTTGAGCGCGAGGTGAACGGCACCGCGCTCTGACCGCGGGGGAGTGACCGATGGCCGACAGGACAAGGATCGTTGCGGTCCTCGGCCCGACCAATACCGGCAAAACGCATTACGCGATCGAACGGATGTTGGGCCACCGCACCGGCGTCATCGGTCTGCCGCTGCGGCTGCTGGCGCGCGAGGTCTATGATAAGATCGTGAGCATTCGCGGCCCGTCGGTCGTGGCGCTCGTCACCGGTGAAGAGCGGATCGTGCCGCCGCGCGCGCAGTACTGGGTCTGCACGGTCGAGGCGATGCCCGAAGGCATGGGCGCCGACTTCCTGGCGGTGGACGAGATCCAGCTATGCGCCGACCCCGAGCGGGGTCATGTCTTCACCGACCGGCTCTTGCGGTCGCGGGGCCTGCACGAGACGCTTTTTCTGGGTGCAGACACCATGCGCGGGCCCATTGCCGCGCTGGTGCCCGGGGTCCAGTTCATCCGCCGCGAACGGATGAGCGAGCTGACTTATACAGGTGCGAAAAAGATAACCCGCATGCAGCCGCGCAGCGCCATCGTCGGGTTCTCGGTTGAAAACGTCTATGCCATCGCGGAACTGATCCGCCGCACCCGGGGCGGGGCGGCGGTGGTGATGGGCGCGCTCAGCCCACGGACCCGCAACGCGCAGGTGGAGCTGTACCAGAACGGCGATGTGGATTTCCTGGTGGCGACCGATGCCATCGGCATGGGGCTGAATCTCGACATCAATCACATCGCCTTTTCGGCGCTGACCAAGTTCGACGGGCGGCGGATGCGTCCCCTTGCCCCCAACGAACTGGCCCAGATCGCGGGCCGTGCCGGGCGCGGCATGTCGAACGGGACGTTCGGCGTGACCGGTGAGGCCGGGCCGCTGGATGAAGAGGTGGTCGAGGCCATCACCTCGCATCGCTTCACGCCCATCCGCAAACTGCAATGGCGCAATGCCCGGCTGGAATTCGGCACGATCGACGCGCTGATCGCGTCGCTCGAGCGGTCGAGCGGCGAAGATATGCTGATCCGCGCGCGCGAGGCCGATGACCTCATGGCGCTCAAATCCCTCTCCCAGCAGGCCGAGGTGCGGGCGCGCGCCAGCGACGGCTCCTCGGTCCGGCTTTTATGGGATGTCTGCCGCATCCCCGATTTCCGCGGCATCAGCCACGCCGAGCATGCCTCTCTTCTAGAAGCGATTTTCGGCTTCCTGCACGAGCGCGGCCAGGTGCCCGACGATTGGCTGGCGCGCCAGGTCAAGCGTATCGACCGCACCGATGGGGATATCGACGCGCTGTCCAAACGGCTCGCGTATATCCGCACCTGGACCTATGTCGCACAGCGGAAAGGCTGGGTTGCCGATGAAAGCCATTGGCGCGACCATACACGCGCGGTAGAAGACCGCGTGTCGGACGCCCTGCACGAGCGCCTGACCCAGAGATTTGTTGACCGCCGCACGAGTGTCTTGATGCGGCGGTTGAAGCAGAAGGAGGCCCTCTTGGCCGAAGTGAACGACAAGGGCGAAGTGACGGTCGAAGGCGAGTTCGTCGGCCGTTTGGAAGGGTTCCGGTTCCGTCAGGACAAGGACGCCACCGGACAAGAGGCCAAGACGCTGCGCGCCGCCAGCATCCAGGCGCTGACACCGCATTTCCACCTGCAGGCGGACAGGCTCTACAACGCGCCGGATACCGAGCTCGATTTTACCGAGCAGGGCGGCCTGATGTGGGGCGAGATGGCGGTGGGCAAGCTGGTGGCGGGGGCCGATCCGCTGAAACCCACGGTCAAGGGGTTCGTCGATGACGAGGCCGGGGCCGAGGTTGCCCAAAAGGTCGAACGCCGCTTGCAGCACTTCATCGACCGCAAGATCGCCGCGCTGTTCGAGCCGCTGATCGGGCTTCAGCGCGACGAGGCGCTGACGGGCCTCGCCCGGGGCTTCGGCTTCCGCCTGGTCGAGGCGCTGGGCGTGCTGCCCCGCGCCGATGTGGCTGACGAGGTCAAGGCGCTGGACCAAGAGGCGCGGGGCCTTCTGCGCAAGCATGGCGTGCGGTTCGGCCAGTTCACGGTGTTCCTGCCACTTCTTTTGAAACCGGCGCCGACCCGCTTGCGGCTGGTGCTCTGGTCGCTTGCCAAGGGGCTTGATACCTTCCCCGAGGCGCCGCCGCCGGGTCTGGTGACCGTACCCGTGGCCTCGGAGATGCCCGAGGGCTATCACGGTATGGCCGGCTACCGTGCCGCGGGCGAGCGGGCGATCCGCATCGACATGCTGGAACGTCTGGCCGATCTGCTGCGCGCCGAGGACAGCCGGGCAGGGTTCGAAGCCAAACCGGACATGCTGTCGATCACCGGCATGACGCTGGAACAGTTCGCCGACCTGATGCAGGGGCTGGGCTACAAGGCCGAACGGGGCGAACGCGAAAAGGTCCGCCCGGTCGACGCTGCCATCGCCGATGCGCCCGCCGCGACCGACGCCGCGCCTGAAACACCCCAGGCAGCGGCACCCGAACTCCCGCCCGAGGCCACCGAGGAGATCGCCGCGGCGGCCGAGGCCGAACCGGCCGCGCCTGTGCCCGAGGACGAACAGGCCGCCCCCGCCGAACCGGCCGAGCCCGAGAATGCCGCGCCCGAGATCGAGGTTTTCTACACCTTCACCTGGGGCCGCCAGCGCCAGCAGGGCCGTCCGCGCGGGCGGGGCCGTGATGGCCAGCAGGCCGGAGGCGACGGTAAAGCCGGCGGGAAGCCCCGTCGCGGCGGCGACAAGCCCCGCGGCAAGGGCAAGCCCAAGGGCGGCCCGCGCGGCGATGGCAAGCCCAAGAGCTACGAGGCGCGCCCGCCCCGCAAGGAAAAGCCCATCGACCCCGACAACCCCTTTGCCGCCGCGCTGATGGGGCTCAAGGACAAGGACTAGGCCCCGCGTGAGCACCCCCGCCGCGAAACTGCGACTGGACAAATGGCTATGGCAGGCGCGGTTTTGCAAGACGCGCACGCTGGCTGCGTCGCTTGTCAGCGCGGGGCATGTGCGGGTGAACGGTCAGAAGGCCGGCAAACCCGCCCACCAGGTGGGCGAGGGTGACGTGCTCACCTTTGCCCAGGGTAAGCGCATCCGGGTGATCCGGATCGTCGCGCTGGGTGCGCGGCGGGGGCCGGCCCCCGAGGCCCAGGGGCTTTACGAGGACCTGTCGCCCGAGCCGCCGGAGCCGCCCCAGGCTGCATCCGGTGCGCCGAAATACGACGGGGGCGGGCGCCCGACCAAGAAGGATCGTCGCAGTCTGGACCGTGCGCGCGACCAGACCCTTGAATGATCGCGCGGGGTGATCTAGCAAATCATAAGCGCTGGAAAGATGGATCCTGGATATGACTTATGTCGTCACCGATAACTGCATCGCCTGCAAATACACCGACTGCGTCGAGGTGTGCCCGGTCGACTGTTTCTACGAAGGCGAGAACATGCTGGTGATCCACCCGGACGAATGCATTGACTGCGGGGTCTGCGAACCCGAGTGCCCCGCCGATGCGATCCGCCCGGATACCGAGCCCGACATGGAAAAATGGGTCGAGTTCAACCGCAAGTATTCCGAGGCCTGGCCGGTCATCATCACCAAGAAGGACCCGCTGCCCGAGGCCGAGGACCGCGATGGGGAAACCGGGAAACTGGACAAGTATTTCTCGGAAGCTGCGGGCGAGGGCGGCTGAGCTTCGATTCGGACCAGCTTGGCCCGTGCCGCCTTGCGCAGACACGGAGTCCGCAGGTTAAGTCCCTGACATCGCACGCAAAGATCCCGCTCGGCCACGGGTCGCTTCCAAACGCCTGCCGGAAATGCTATATTTCTGTGACATGACAAGATCTGCTGCCGACATCTGATGAACCAGCCGACAGTTTAGGTTGATTTCCGACTCCACCGGATATCGAGGACACATGCGTGCCCCCGTGCCGGTTTTTCGTGTCGCCGCAGCAGGGAACTTGCGAGGAAGGACCGCATGAGCAAAACGAAGAAATCCGAATTCAGCCCCAATGACTATGTGGTGTATCCGGCGCATGGCGTAGGCCAGATCATCTCGATCGAAAAGCAGGAAATCGCGGGCATCCAGCTCGAGCTTTTCGTGATCTCCTTCGAAAAGGACAAGATGACCCTGCGCGTGCCGACGAACAAGGCCACCGAGGTTGGGATGCGGTCGCTCAGCTCGCCCGACGTGGTGTCCAAGGCGATGGCCACGCTCAAGGGCAAGGCCAAGGTCAAGCGCGCCATGTGGTCCCGCCGCGCCCAGGAATACGAACAGAAGATCAATTCGGGCGACCTGATCTCGATCGCCGAGGTCGTGCGCGATCTGCACCGCGCCGATGATCAGCGGGAACAGTCCTATTCCGAACGGCAGCTCTACGAGGCCGCGCTCGAGCGTCTGACCCGTGAAGTGGCTGCCGTGTCCGGTGGTGACGAGGTCGCCGCCGCGAAAAAGGTGGATGACGTGCTGGTCAGCCGCGCCGCCTGATCCGGGCCCGGACCGACAGGTTTCGCCGCCCCGACCCTGTCGGGGCGGCTTTTTCATTTCTGCTCGCCGGGCCACGGGAGGGCCCGCACGGGCACGCCGCTCAGGCGGCGGTCATCGGGCGGCGGCTCACGCGGCGCTTTCCTTGTCCTCGAGATGGGCCAGAAGGGCGGCCTCGAGCTCCTTCTCCAACTCCCGGGCGCGCGCGACATAGGCTTGGTTACGGCTCGAACTCAGCTCGGGATCCCACAGCTTGGCCAGTTCCCGCACCGAGTGGCGGTCATGCCGGTAGAAGATCTTTTCCGCCTCTGCCGCCTCGAATTCGGTCAGGCCGATCGTCTCGAGCACATAGCGCCCGGCGCGAAGGGACGAGTCGAACATCTCGCGCACGATGTCGTTGGCCCCGGCCTTGTAAAGCTGGAAGACATGGGTGCGGTCGCGCGCCCGGGCGATGATATGGAGGTCCGGCCGCTCACGGCGGGCGTACGCCACAAGCCGCGTCGCCGCGGCTGGTTCGTCCAGGGCCACGACCAGGACGCGGGCCTCGCCCAGCCCCGCCGCATGCAGCAGCTCGGGCCGGGTCGGATCGCCGAAAAAGCCCTTGAAGCCGAAGCGCCGCATCAGCTCGATCGTTTCCATGTCATGATCCAGCACGACCGTCTTGAAGCCCGAGCTCTGCACCAGCCGGTTCACGATCTGGCCGAAACGTCCGATGCCCGCAATGATCACCGGCCCCTGTTCGTCGATCTTGTCGGCTTCGCGCTGGTGGGTGGCCTGGTCGCCCATCCGCCGGGACAGGACGTCGTACAGGATGAAAAGCAGCGGCGTGATCAGCATGCTGAGAGCCACGACCAGCAGCAGCACCTCGCCCATGGCCGGGGCCAGCACGTTCTGTTGCAAGGAAAAGGAGATCAGCACGAAGCCGAACTCTCCCGCCTGGGCCAGGCCAAGGGTGAACAGCCAATGGTCGCGCCCCCTCAGTTTGAAGGCGCGGCCGATCACGTAAAGCACCACGCCCTTGACCAGGATGATCGCAAGAGCGAGCCCAAGGATGGTGACCGGATCGCCAAAAAGCCGGTCGAAATTGATGCCCGCGCCCACGGTGATGAAGAACAGCCCCAAAAGAAGCCCCTTGAACGGCTCGATATCGCTCTCGAGTTCGTGCCGGAATTCGCTGTTGGCCAGAACGACGCCGGCCATGAAAGTGCCGAGCGCGGGCGACAGCCCCACCGCCATCATGAGAAACGCGATGCCGACCACGATCAGCAGGGCAAGGGCCGTGTACATCTCGCGCAGCCGCGCCGCATGGATGAAGCGGAAGAGCGGCCCGATCAGGTAGACCCCTGCCAGGATGATCGCCGCCACGGCACCCAGCGTGACCAGCGTGAAACCCCAGCCCGGCAGCCCTTCGACCAGCGACATGGCCACATGCACCTCGTCGCCGTGCCCTTGGTCCGCCGCGCCGCCCGGGCGCTGCACGGATCCGTCGGCGGCCAGCGTCGGCAGGGGCGGCAGGGCGATCAAGGGCAGAAGCGCCAGCATCGGGATCACGGCGATGTCCTGGGTCAGAAGCACCGCAAAGGTCGCGCGTCCGCCATTGGTCTGCGTCAGGCCTTTTTCGGACAGTGTCTGCAGCACGATCGCGGTGGAGGACAGGGCGAAGATCATGCCGATGGCCAGCGCAACGGCCCAGTTCTGGCCCAGAAGAAGCGCCCCGGTCATCACCGCAAGGATCGTGACCCCGACCTGCAATCCACCAAGCCCGATCAGCCTGTGGCGCATGTCCCAAAGCGTCTTGGGCGCCAACTCGAGCCCGATCAGGAACAGCATCATCACCACTCCGAATTCGGCGAAATGCTGCAGGTCCTTGGTTTCCGTCCCCACGAGCCCCAGAACCGGCCCGATGATGATCCCGGCGGCGAGGTACCCAAGGACCGACCCCAGCCCGAGCCGCGCGGCCAGGGGCACGGCGATGACCGCCGCGGCCAGGTAGATCGAGGCCTGCAAAAGAAAGCTGTCCATGTCGGTCCCTTCAGGTGGGCAGGGGGGCGTCGGTCTTGCACTGGTCCATGACGATCTGGCTTTGCACACGGCCCACGGCCGGATGCGGCAGCAGAACGTCGTGAATCAGGGCACGCAGTTCGGAGAGGTCCGTGCAATACACACGCAAAAGGTAGTCCGCATCGCCGGTCAGGGTCCACGCGCTCACGATTTCCGGCCGCGCCCCAAGCAGCCGAACGAAACTGCCGCCGGCATCGGGGCTTTGCGTCGCCATCTGCACCTGGACGAAGGCCTGAACATCCAGCCCCAGCTTCTGGGCGTCGAGCCGCGCAGCATAGCCGCGGATATACCCTTCGGCCTCGAGCCGCTGGCGGCGTCGACCGGCCTGGCTGGCCGACAGGTTCAGTGCCGCGCCCAGGTCATGGGCTGTCAGATGGGCATCGGCCTGAAGGGCGGCCATGAGCCGCTTATCGGTCTGATCGGGCATATGCGGAAATCTCGCAGGGTTTTCCGGATACTCGCGCATACACCGTTAAGGTTTCAAGAAACACGACCGATAATACGCGTCTTTTTGACGGTGTCGCTCAAAATCAGGTCACGTTTGCCAGAGGCCTCTGCGATGCCTCCGGCCCAAGGACAAACTCTTCGCAGAAGAGTTTGCCGGGGCAGAGTTTTCTGCGAAAACTCGGAAAATGACCGGACCCTTCGCAGAAAGGTCCGGTCAGGCGGTCGGTCAGATCACAAAGGTGAACTGCTTGTTCAAGGGCAGACTGCGCGCCCGCGTGCCCGTCAGATCGAAGATCGCGTTGGCCAGAGCCGGGGCCGCAGGTGGCGTGCTGGGCTCCCCCGCGCCGCCCATATGCGGGTTGGTCTCGAGGATCGCGACCGCCGTCTCGGGCACCGTGTGGATGCGCAGCGCGTCGTAGTCGGGAAAGTTCCTCTGCTGAACCTCGCCGTCCGAGAACGTGATCTCGCCCATCACCGCGGCCGACAGGCCATAGATCATGCCACCGGTCATCTGTGCCTCGAGGTTCCCCGGGTCGAGCGCGGTGCCCAGGTCGGCGGCGATCCACGCTTTCGCGATGCGGATCGCGCCGTCCTCATCCGCGACCTCGATCACCATGGCGACAGGGGTGCCGAAGGCATAGCAAAAGCCCACGCCGCGCCCGATGCCCTCCGCGGTCTGGCCGGTCCAACCCGACATCTCGCCCACCCGTTCAAGCACAGCGGCAGCGGGTGCGAATGCGTCCCGCGCATGCGCCAGACGGAAGTCCAACGGATCGCGGCCCGCGGCCAAGGCCAGCTCGTCCATGAAACTGTCGAGATAAAAGGCGTTGTGCGATGCGCCCACCGACCGCCAGAACCCGATCGGCACATCCAGATCGGCCAGATGGCCCCGGATGCGGAAATTCGGCACCGCGTAGGGCTGGTTGAAGGCCCCGTCCACATGCCCCTTGTCCGGACCACCCGGCGACAAGCCCAGCCAGCGGCCCATGGCCTGCTGGGTGATCGACGGGCCCGCGATGGCGCCGTCGATCAGCACCGCCTTGCCGTCCTGCACTGCACCACGGAACCGCGCCTTGGTGGCGGGGCGGTAGAAGTCGTGGCGCATGTCCTCTTCGCGCGACCAGGTGACCTGCACCGGCACGTCGGGCATCTCGCGCGCGACCATGGCAGCGTAGCGGCTGAAATCCAGCTCGCCCCGGCGGCCGAACCCGCCGCCCATCAGCGTGGTGTGGAGCGTTACCGCGTCTTCGTCGAGGCCCGCCGCCTCGGCACAGACCCGGCGGGTGAAGATTGGGGCCTGGTTGCCCGACCAGACCTCGAGCGCGTCGCCGGTGAAAAGCGCGGTCGCGTTCATCGGTTCCATCGTGGAATGGGCCAGGAATGGCGTGTCATACTCCGCCGTCACCTCTGTTGCGCCCGCGGGTAGCGTGTCGGCGTCGCCGTCATCGCGCAGGGTCGAGTTCGGTTCTGCCTGAAACGCCGCGTCGAGCGTGGCGAGGATCCCGTCCATCTCGGGCGGGTAGGGGGCGGCGCCCCATTCGATCTCGGCCGCCTCGGCGGCCTGGATCGCAAGCCAGGTGTTTCTGGCCACGACCGCGATGCCATTCTCGAACCGGATCACCTTTTCCACGCCGGGCATGCCCTCGGCCGCAGACGTGTCGGCCGAGATCATCGTGCCACCCAGCTTGGGGTTGATCCGCAGGGTGGCGAATTTCATGCTCTCGCGGCGCACATCGATGGCGAATTCCGCGGTGCCCGTGGCCTTGCCCAGCATGTCGACCCGCGGCTGGGTCTTGCCCAGAAGCCGCCAGCGCGACGGCGGGCGCAGTTCCACATGGGGCGGGTCGATTTCTGCCGCGGCCATGGCCAGCTCGGCATAGGGAATTGCCGTGCCATCGGGCGCGATCACCTGTCCTGCCTCGGTCGTCAGATCGGCGCGGCTGACACCAAGGCGTTGGGCTGCGGCCTCTTTCAGCGTTTCGCGCGCGGTGGCCCCGGCGACGCGCATCCGCTCGTAGCCGTCGGTCATCGAGGTCGAGCCGCCAGTGACCTGCAGGTTCAGGAACTTGCCCGCCTGGCCCATCACTTCGCCCAGCATATGGGCAAAGCTCGACGCGTCGTAGCCCTTGTTCGGCAGGCCCTCGGCCATGAGGGAGCTGTTGAAATAGGCCTTGGCGGGCGGGCCGTGGATCAAGGTCACATCGGCCAGCTCCACATCCAGCTCTTCGGCGATGAGTGCGGCCCAGGTCGTATGCACGCCCTGGCCCATCTCGGCCTTGGGGGCCACCAGCGTCACGCCGTCCCCGTCCACGATCACGAAACTGTTCAGCGCCGCGGCACCCTCGCCGGGGCTCAGCGGGTTGGGCGGCGTCTCGCGCAGTTTGTAGATGCCGAAGGCGACCCCGCCTGCCACGGCAAGCGAGCCGACAAGAAAGGTGCGGCGGGCGATTTTTCCGATACGCGACATGGTCTCAGCCCTCCTCGGTCAGCTTGGCGGCAGCGGTGTGGATCGCGGCGCGGATGCGGGGATAGGTGCCGCAGCGGCACAGGTTGCCCTGCATGGCGATGTCGATGTCCTCGTCCGTGGGTTGGGGCGTCTGCGCCAGTAGTGCGGCCGCCTGCATGATCTGGCCCGACTGGCAATAACCGCATTGCGCCACCTGATGTTCGACCCAGGCCTCTTGCACCGCCGACAGGCTGTCCGGTGTGCCCACGCCCTCGATCGTTGTGACCTCGCCCCAGACATCGGCCAGTGCCACCTGGCACGATCGCACGGCCTCACCGTCGATATGCACGGTGCAGGCCCCGCAGGCCGCGACGCCGCAGCCGAACTTGGTGCCCGTGAGTCCGATTTCGTCGCGCAGCACCCAAAGCAGGGGCACGTTTTCCGGTAGATCCACCGTATGGGCGGTGCCGTTGATGGTCAGGGTCGTGGACATGGCAGACTCCGTAGATTGGCGTGAATGACAATATTGACGTAAACTGTCAGTGTGTCAATTGACAAATCGGGACGAAAACGTCAGACCCGGTGCATGACCGACGCGCGACAGGCCCCTGACCCTGACACGAAACAGACCGCCATTCTCGGCGCTGCGTTTGACGCTTTCACGACATACGGGTTTCGCCGCACCTCGATGGAGGAAATAGCCCGCCGCGCCGGGATGTCCCGGCCCGCGCTCTATCTGCATTTCGCCAACAAGGAAGAGATCTTTTGCGCGCTCATCCGCAGCTATTTCGACAAGACAGAGGCGGCGATGCGAGCCGAGTTGTGGGGCAGGGGCCACCCGTCCGTCCGGCTCGAACGTGCCTTTGCCACCAAATGCGGCCCGGTGATGCAAACGCTGCTAAGCTCGGCCCACGGGCCGGAGTTCATCGACACGAAAAACCTGCACGGCGCCGAAGCCTCTGCCGCGGGCGAGGCCCGGCTGATCGGCCTGATGACCGAATGGCTGGAGCGGGAATACGGGTTGGGCACCATACGGCTCGAGGCCAGCGCGGAAGAGACCGCCCAGACGATCATGGCTGCCCTGAACGGGCTGATGGCCGCCGCGCCGGATTTCGACAGCTATTGCCGCCAGCTGCGCCAGCTGGGCCGCATGTTGGGCCGGGGGCTGGAGGTGTAGCGGGCGCCGGAACAACAAGCCCCCCAGGGCCGCGCCCGACCCTGGGGGGCGCGGTGCAGCGATTGTGGTCAGCGCTTTTTCTCGAAAGCCCGAACGCCGTTCGTGCGGTCGCCGCCATGGCCAGAGCGCCCTCCCGTGGGGAGGGTCGGGCGCGGCCCGGCCTGGTCGGCCGTGCCAGGCACCTGCATCGTGACGCGAAAGAGGAGCGGCATTCGTTTGACAGTCGTCGCAGTTTGTTTGGTTTCCAAGAAGTGTCCTAAAGCGCCGTGCGCAGATGCCAGAGCTCGGGGAAGAGCTCGACCTCCAGCATCCGCCGCAGGTAGCTCACCCCGCCGGTGCCACCGGTGCCGCGCTTGAACCCGATCACCCGCTCCACGGTCGTGACATGGTTGAAGCGCCAGCGGCGGAAATAGTCCTCCAGATCGACCAGCTTTTCGGCCAACTCGTAAAGCTCCCAATGGGTCTCGGGCGCCCCGTAGACCTGCTGCCAGGCCGCAGCGACGCCGTCATCGGGCGTGTAGGGCTGGCCGACATCGCGGTTCAGGACGGCCTTGGGCACGGGCACCGACCGGGCCAATAGCCCCAGCGCCACGTCGTAGAGCGAGGGTTGGGTCAGCTCTGCCTGAAGCGTGGCCGTCAGGTCCGCACGATGCGCATGGGGCCGCAGCATTGCGGTGTTGCGGTTGCCCAGCATGTATTCGATCACCCGGTACTGCCAGGACTGAAAGCCCGAGCTTTGGCCAAGTGCCGCGCGAAACGCGGTGTAGTCGCTGGGCGTCATGGTGCGCAGCACATCCCAGGCCGCATTGAGCTGCTCGAAGATGCGCGCGACCCGCGAAAGTGTCTTGAACGCCGGCCGCGTGTCGCCCGCCAGAAGCCGGGTGCGTGTGGCCTGAAGCTCGTGCACGGCGAGCCGCATCCACAGCTCCGAGGTCTGGTGCTGGACGATGAACAGCATCTCGTCATGGGCGCCTGACAGCGGATGCTGCGCCGACAGGATCGGGTCGAGCCGCAGGTAGTCTGTATAAGACATCCGCCCGTCAAAGGACATCTGCGCACCTTCGGAGGACGGGTCATAAGGGTCGGTCATCACGTCACCGCCGCGCGGGTCCGGTATTCTGGGCGGTCCCAGAGCCGGTCGCGGATCACCTCTTCGAGCACGTCCACGGCGGCACGCACGTCGTCTTCGTCGATGAACAAGGGCGTGAAGCCAAAGCGCATAATATCCGGCGCGCGGAAATCGCCGATCACGCCACGCGCGATCAGGGCCTGCATCGCCGCATAGCCTTCGGCAAAGCGGAACGACACCTGGCTGCCGCGCTGGTCCGGGTCGCGCGGGGTGGCGAGGGTCAGGCCGGGGCAGCGCGCCTCGACCGCGTCGATGAAGAGCTGGGTCAAACCTTGCGAGCGGGCGCGCACATCGGCCATATCGGCTATGTCCCAGACATCGAGCGCGGCCTCGAGCGCGGTCAGTTGCAGGACCGGGGGCGTGCCCACGCGCATCCGCTCGACGCCCGCGCCGGGCCGGTAGTCGAGGTCGAAGGCAAAGGGCGCCTCGTGCCCCAGCCAGCCCGACAGCGCCGGACGCGCGGTCTCGGCATGTCGCGGGGCCAAGTAGATGAAGGCGGGCGCGCCGGGGCCGCCGTTGAGATACTTGTAGGTGCAGCCTACCGCGAAATCGGCGCCACAGGCGGCGACCTGGGTGGGCGTGGCCCCTGCTGTGTGGGCCAGGTCCCAGACCGCCACCGCGCCCGCAGCATGGGCCTGTTCGGTAAGCGCGGCTATGTCATGGAGCCGTCCGGTGCGATAATCGACCTCGGTGATCAGGGTGACCGCGACCTCTTCGGTAATGGCCTCCGGGTAGGCGTCGGGCTCGACCACCCGCAGCTCGTAGCCATCGCCCAGGGTCTTCACCAGCCCTTCGGCCATGTAGAGATCGGAGGGGAAATTGCCGCTGTCCGACAGGATCACCCGGCGGTCGGGCACCATTTCGAGCGCGGAGGCAAGCGCCTGGTAGACCTTGATCGACAGCGTATCGCCCATGACCACGCTTCCGGGTTCGGCCCCGATCAGTCGTGCGACCCGGTCGCCCACGCGACGGGGCTGGTCCATCCAGCCCGCCTGGTTCCAGCCGCGGATCAGCATCTCGGCCCATTCATCCTGCAGCATGGCCTGCATCCGCGCGGGAACGGATTTGGGCATCGGGCCTAGCGAGTTGCCGTCGAGATAGATCAGGCCATCGGGAATATGGAAATGCGCCTTGGTGGCGGCGAAATCGGTCATGGGGCTCTCCATCGGAATGGGCGAACCGTATCAGCGCGGGAAGGCGGCGCAAGGGCTGTTGCGCGGGGCCGTGGCGTGGCATCCTGGGGCCCAGAACAGGAGAGCACGCGATAGCGGACGGGTTCGAGGCGATGGTGGAGGCGGGCCAGGCTTTCTTTGCCGATCTGGCGCGGAACAACCGCAAGGGCTGGTTCGAGCCGCGCAAGGACCATCACCGCGACGCGATCTGCAAACCGGGTGAGTTTTTCGCCGAGCTGGTGGCCGAAGACCTGTCGCGCCTCACCGGACGGCCCCACACGGGCAAGGTGTTCCGCATCCATCGCGATGTGCGGTTTTCCAAGGACAAATCGCCCTACAAGCCCTACCAGCACACACTCTGGTCCCAGGCCGATGCCGACCCGCTGGCGCCCGCGTGGTTTTTCGGGCTGGAGCCCGACCGGCTTTACGCCGGGATGGGCGTGCTCGGGATGCAGGGCGAGACGCTGAAGCGCTACCGTGCCTTTGTCGACAGCTGGGGCGGGCTGCTCGAAGACGCGCTGTCGGGGGCCGATGGCTGGGCCTTGTCCGATTTCGGGGACATGCTGAAACGGGTGCCCTAGCCCTACGCGCCGGAGCATCCCCAGGGGGATCTCTTGCGGCGCAATAGGTTGGCGTTCCCCCATTGGGTGGTCCAGATTAATTGTTATTGCATCATGGGCCTCTGGTCCATGGGAACGATGCTTTCT
>CAJXWO010000039.1 GCA_913062865.1 uncultured Paracoccaceae bacterium
CCGATCAGCGCCAACGCCTGGGCAATGGGCCCACCGTCGGATTTGATGTTGTCCGACCCCCAAAGCACCATGGCCACGGTACGCGGCACGGTCGGATGCGCCTCAAGCAGCATCTGCGCCTGACGCGCACCTTCGCGGCAGGCATATTCGGTTGGCATGCGGAACGGATCGAAGGCATGGATGTTGCGCCCCGTCGGCAGCACATCGGCCGAGCGGATCAGGTCGCCCCCCGGCACCGGCGGCACGAACCGTCCGCCAAGGGCCCGCATCAGCGCGGGGATCTCGTGATCCTCTTGCAGGATCGCGTCGATCCGGGCGCGCGTGTCATCGTCGGCACCATCCATCAGCGCCAGGTAATCAGCGCGTGCCTCGGCGCTCATGGGTTTGCCGAGGATGTGCAGCCCATCGGGGATCAGCGCGTCTTCGGTCTCCAAAAGCGTCAGCCACAGCGTGTCGGGGTCCGACCCGTCCATGTCCACCGCTTCGGCCTGTTCGGCGATCAGAAGACGCAGCTCTTCACGGTCGGGGGCATCAGGAGCCATGGCGCGCCAACGGGTCAGGCTGTCCTTGAGGTCCTGCAGACCCCTGTAAAGGCCCGAGGCCGCCAGTGGCGGGGTCAGATGCGTGACCGTCACGGCACCGGACCGGCGCTTGGCCAGCGACGCCTCGGACGGGTTGTTCGACGCATAAAGATAGATGTTCGGCATCTCGCCGATCAGCCGGTCGGGCCAATCCCGCGCACCCAGGCCGGCCTGCTTGCCCGGCATGAATTCGAGCGCGCCATGCATCCCGAAATGCAGCACCGCATCGGCCTGGTAGGTGTTGCGCAGCCACAGATAGAAGGTGACGAAGGCATGGGTCGGCGCAAAGCCACGTTCGAACAAGAGGCGCATCGGGTCGCCCTCGTAGCCGAAGGCCGGTTGCACACCCACGAAGACCTTGCCGAAATCGCGGCCCAGAACGAAGACGCCGCGCCCGTCGGACTGCACCTTGCCCGGAGCGGGGCCCCAAACGGCCTCGATGGCCTTCAAGGGCGGGGTGCTGCGCACGATCTCGTCGGCGCTGACATGGGCAGCCACGTTGGCCTCTTGCCCGAACTGGCGGGCATTGCCGCCCAACACCTGTTCGCGCAGCGCTTCGACCGTCTCGGGCACGTCGATGTCGTAACCCTCGTCGGCCATGCGCAGCATCGTGTTGTGCAGGGACTCAAAGACGCTCAGGTAAGCCGCCGTGCCTGCCGCACCCGCATTGGGCGGAAAGCCGAACAGAACGATGGCGATCTTCTTTTCAGCGTTCTCTTTCCGGCGCAGACGGGCCAGACGCAGGGTCTTTTCCGCGAGGCTTTCGATACGTTCCAGGCAGGGCGCCATGGCCCGTGCATCCGACACGCAGGGGCAGGCATGGGTGCAGCCGTTGCACCCCTCTTCGCCATGCCGACCGCCAAAGACCGTGGGGTTCGTGGCCCCGTCCAGCTCGGGCAGCGCGACCAGCATCGTGGTCTCGACCGGCCCCAGCCCCTGGGGCGAGTTCGCCCACTGGCCCAGCGTCTGAAACTCCAACGGATGGGCGGTGATGTAGGGGATATCGAGACCCTGTAACACATCGACCGCGGCGCTGCTGTCGTTGTAGGCGGGCCCGCCCACAAGGCTGAACCCGGTGAGCGACACCAGCGCGTCAATCTTTGCGCCATGGTCGTCGCGGAAGAACGCGTCGATGGCGGGGCGGCCGTCGAGCCCCCCGGCAAAGGCGGGCAGAACGCGGATACCCCTCGCCTCGAACGCATGGATGACCGCGTCGTAATGGGCGGTGTCCGAGGCCAGGATGTAGGACCGCATCATCAGGAGGCCGACCGTGGCCACGGGCGCGTGCGGCCCGGGCAGATCGGCCACTTCGGTGGTGATGCGTTCGGGCAAATCCGGGTGATACAGAGCCACATCCGGGTATTCCAGCGGCAGCGCTGCCTCGGCCCCCAGCCATTCCTCGCGGCTGGCGTAGCGACCCAAAAGGTAGCGCACCATCGCCTCGATATTGTCGTCGGACCCGCCCAGCCAATACTGCATGACCAGGAACCACGACCGCAGATCCTGCGCCTTGCCCGGGATCATCTTGAGGATCTTCGGCAGGCGGCGCAGCTGCTTCATCCGCCGCTCGCCACTATCGCTCGACGGCTTCGACCCGCCGCGCAGCTTTTTCATGAGCTTCATCATCGACGATGGCGGCGCGGCCATGTCGAGCTTGCCAAGTTTGGTCAGACGAATGATCTCGGCATCGGCGATCACGCCGACCATGCCATCGACCCGGTCCCGCGCGGCCCGCAGGTCGTCCATGATCGGGCGGATGTGCTCTTCGAGAAACAGAAGGTTCGCCACGATCATGTCGGCGCTGGCAATACGCTCTTTGGTCTCGGCCAGGGCGTCAGGCGTCTCGGCCCATTCGGCGGCGGCGTGAACGCTGACGCGCAGCCCTGGGAAATCCTGCGCCAGACGCGCGCCCACGCGCGCGACGGGGCCCGCCGCATGGGCGTCGAGCGTGATGATCACGATGTTGTACGGCTCTGCGCCGAATGTGATCTCGTCACCGCGCATAGTGGGCCTTTGCCTCGTAAAGTGTGTCCACGCTGATCTCGGACACGCCGCGTTCGCTGGCGTAGGTTTCGGTGTTCCGCCGCGCCTTGCCGCGCACGAAGAACGGGATCTTTTTCAGCTCTTTTTCCGCAGCGGGGAGCCAGACGATCTCGATGCTGGATTGCGCGGGCGCACCGGGCGCCGGGGTCTCTTCGGCCTCTTGCTCCTCGACCCGCGCCTTGGCCGCGCCGCCATGGTGGCTGGCACCGGCCTCGTCGTGAAACTCGAAATCTTCGCGGAACATGGTCAGCAGATGCTCTTCCAAGCCCATGACCAGCGGATGCACCCAGGTGTCGAAGATCACGTTCGCGCCTTCGATCCCCATCTGCGGGCTGTAGCGGGCCGGGAAGTCCTGAACATGCACCGGCGCCGAGATCACGGCGCAGGGGATGCCCAGGCGCTTGCCGATATGACGTTCCATCTGGGTGCCCAGGATCATCTCGGGGGCAAGCGCCTCGATCGTCTGTTCGACCTCGAGATAGTCGTCGGTGATCAGCGCCTCGACGCCATAATCCTTGGCCAGCGCGCGGATGGTGCGGGCCTGTTCGCGGTTGTAGCAGCCCAGACCCACCACCTCGAAACCCATCTCGTCGCGCGCGATGCGGGCGGCAGCGGCCACATGGGTGCCGTCACCGAACAGGAACACGCGCTTCCCGGTAAGGTAGGTGCTGTCGACGCTGGCCGAATACCAGGGCAGGCGCAGGCGGCTGTCGTCAAGCGCAGGTTCGACCCCGGTGATGGCTGCGACCTCGGCCACGAAATCGCGGGTTGCGCCGACGCCGATGGGCACGGTCTTGGTAAAGGGCTGGCCCAGTTCCCGCTCCATCCAGCGCGCGGCGCTTTCGGCAGTTTCCGGATACATCAGCACGTTGAAATGCGCCTGCCCCATACGGGCGATGTCATCGGGGCTGGCGCCCATGGGCCCCACGACGTTCACACCGATGCCCATATCGGCCAAAAGCGCCGTTACCTCGGTGATGTCGTCGCGGTGACGAAAGCCCAGCGCGGTCGGCCCGATCAGGTTCGCGGTCACCCGCGCGGTCCGCTCCATCGGGCGGGCGAGTGTGCGCACGATCTGAAAGAACGTCTCGTCCGCGCCGAAGTTTTCCTTGCGCTGGTAGCTGGGCAGTTCCAGCGGGATCACCGGCACCGGCAGGTCCATCGTTTCGGCCATGCCGCCGGGATCGTCCTGGATCAACTCGGCGGTGCAGGACGCGCCTACGATCAGCGCTTGGGGCCGGAACCTGTCATAGGCGTCCTGGCAGGCGGTCTTGAACAGATGGGCGGTATCCGATCCCAGATCGCGCGCCTGGAAGGTCGTATAGGTCACCGGCGGGCGGTGATTGCGCCGCTCGATCATCGTGAACAAGAGGTCGGCATAGGTGTCGCCCTGCGGCGCGTGCAGCACGTAGTGCAGATCGCGCATGCCCGTGGCGACGCGCATGGCGCCCACATGGGGCGGGCCTTCGTATGTCCAAACGGTCAGCTTCATTCCGCGGCCTCCACCTTGAGAAGGTCACGACGGCGGATCGGGCGGGAAAAGAGCCCGGCCAGATCGCCCGCCTGTTCGTAGAAATGCACTGGCGTGAATACGAGCTCGATCGCCCATTTCGTGGTCAGCCCCTCGGCCTCGAGCGGGTTGGCAAGGCCAAGGCCACAGACCGTCAGGTCAGGCTGCGCCGCACGCACGCGGTCCAGTTGCAGGTCGACATCCTGCCCTTCGGAGAGCGTGAACTCGCCCTCCATCAGGTCCAGGTCGGGCCCGACAAGACCCTTGTGGAGGAAGGGCGTGCCGACCTCGACAGCCTGCATGCCGCATTCGCGGGTCAGGAAGCGGGCCAGCGGCACCTCGAGCTGGCTATCGGGGAAGAAAAACACCGACCGCCCGCGCAACACCTCGGCCGCCTGGGCGACGGCCTTTTGCGCGCGCGCCCTCGGTGCGGCGGTGACACGCTCGAACACCTCGTCCGAGACCCCGAACTCATCGGCGACCGCGCGCAGCCAAGCGGTGGTGCCTTCGTCGCCAAAGGGGAAGGGCGCCGGGATGTGCCGCGCGCCCCGACGCTCGAGCGCGCCATGGGTGTCGCCCAGGAACGGCTGAGTCATGGCAAACACGGTGTTTTCGCCGATGCCGTATTCATCCGCGGCACGGGCAGCGGGCAGAACGCGCACGGGCCCGATGCCCATATCGGCCAAAAGGCCCAGCGCCTGCTCCTCGACCACATCGGGCAGCGCGCCCACCAGCAGAAGCTGGCGTTCGTCCGAAGCGGGCAGGACCGGCACCATGGAGGCCAGGCAGGCATCCTCGCCCTGGGTAAAGGTCGTCTCGATCCCCGAGCCCGAGAAATTCAGCACCCGCACATTGGGCGCGTATTGCTGGCTCAGCCGTTCGGCGGCGCGGGCCAGGTCCAGCTTGATCACCTCGGACGGGCAGGAGCCTACGAGGAACAGCTGCTTGATATCCGTGCGCCGCGACAAGAGCCGCGCAACCTCGCGGTCAAGTTCTTCCTGGGCATCGGCCATCCCGGCCAGGTCGGTCTCTTCCAGGATCGCGGTGCCGAATCGCGGCTCGGCGAAGATCATCACGCCGGCGGCCGATTGCAGCAAATGGGCGCAGGTGCGGCTGCCGATCACCAGGAAGAACGCATCCTGCATCTTGCGGTGCAGCCAGATGATTCCCGTCAGCCCGCAGAACACTTCGTGCTGGCCGCGCTGCTTGAGCACCGGCAGATCCCGGCATCCGGTGGGGGCAAGATCCTTCATGTCGCGCCCTCCGCCTGAAGCCGCGCCATGCGGAGTTTCCACAGGAACTGACCAGCGTTGACGACGTAGGCGAGGTAGGCGGCCAGAGCGAGCACCATCAGCTCGACCGGGCCCATCGCGCCCGTGAACAGCGCACAGACATAGGCGGTGTGGAGCGCGATCACGCCAAAGCTCACCACGTCCTCCCAAAAGAAGGCGGGGGCGAAAAGGTATTGACCGAAAACGACCTTTTCCCAAATCGCGCCGGTCACCATGATCGTGTAAAGCACGCCCGTCTTGATCAGGATCGACCAGGTCGCGGCCTCGTAGCCCGCGCCGGTCAGCAGGTAGCGCAGCACCAGCGCGAGCGAGACGAGGAAGACCAGGAATTGAAGGGGTGCCAGGACGCCCTGCACCAGCGTCCAGACCGTCGCATCGCGGCGCGCACGTTCCTCGGGCGTGTAAAGCCCCGCGCGATCCGCTGTTTCAGCATGTGTGCCAGGCATGAGCCGACTCCCTTTCCGTCTGAGAAAGCGTAAGTCGTGTGAGGCGAAAGTGTCAATTGAAACTTACACACTGAAAATGACGCCTATACTGTCTTGGCAGGCTGACATGTGACGCGTGAGGCGAAAATTTCTCAATAAAAACAGTAATATTCTTATTGTATGAGCGACTGCACCCTGTCCGCATGGGGCAAACTGTCTATTTTCTTTGACAACTTGCCCACGCTGCAACACACTGGGTCTGACAGACTCGGTGGCTGCGCGCGCTCAGTGCATCAGGTCTTGCGCTGCGGGGATTGTGCGATGCTGAACGACCCGGATTTCGAAACGGCCCTTGCGAACGAAACCGCTCGTGGTGCGCCGCGCGTCGATGCATTGGCGCGTCGGGTTCTGTCGGTCCTGAAGTCTCGCCCCACCCCGGAATTGCATGCGCGTCTGGCCGAATTCGGCGAAGCGTTGTTGCGCGATGCGCAGGATCCAGCCTGCGATCTGTGCGGCATGACCATCGCGCGCATTCGCGCGGCCCGCCTGTCCGCTTCGGATGTGATCGACTTCTGCATTCCCGAAGCCGCGCGCCGACTGGGCGAACAATGGACCGACAACACCGCACACTTTACCCAGGTCACCCTGGCCACGGCCCGGCTGCAGCGGCTGATCGGCGATCTGACGATGGCCTTTCCCGACCCGCCGGCCCAGGACAACCGTCCCGGGGTTCTGGTCGTGGTCTGCGAAACCGAACAGCATCTGATCGGACCACTGGTTCTTGCCTCGCAACTCAGACGGATCGGCTGTTCCGTGGGCTTTCTGGTCTCTGACGACCCAAGGACCGTTTGCGACCGGATCGACCGGGGTCTTTTCGACCTTGTGCTTTTTTCCTGCGCAGGAACCCATGCGCTTGAACCGATCCGTTCAATCGTTAAATATACGCGCGCCCATGCAAGGGTATGCCCGCCGGTCGTGTTAGGAGGAAATGTGGCCACGGAAGCGGACGTGATAAAGGAAAAAACAGGCGTCGATCTCGTGACCAGTGACCCGAACCAAGCTTTGGCTCTTTGCAGCCGAGGAGACTATTCGCCAGGTCGCCCATCGGCGGATAGGTAAATGACATCGGATGGATCCCAGTTCTGGACCTCCGGCTCGGTCCCGATGATCGAACCGGAGTACCTCAGCAGCATTGTTGAGTCCGCCGCGGATATCGCGCTGGCCGTGTCCGGCGACGGCAAGGTTCTGTCCGTTCTGGTCAATGACCAGGAAACCACGCTTGGCAAGCTCGACCACTGGGTCGGCCGATCCATCCGGGACTTTCTGACCAGCGAAAGCATTCCGAAATTCGACGCGGTCGTCGAGGCCATGCAGGACGAGGGGTCCTACCCCCGCCCGGTCGAACTCAACCACCGCGACAACGCTGTGTGGCAGTTCCCGATCCGCTACAGCTTTCACCGGATCGGTTCGGATGGAGCGTTTCTCATGCTTGGACGCGACCTGCGGATCGTGGCCGAGACGCAGCAACAGCTGGTTCAGGCCCAGATGGCGTTGGAACGCGGCTACGAGGCGCGGCGCGAGTTCGATGCGCGCTACCGGATCCTTCTCAGTTCCACGCGCGAGGCATTCGCCTTTGTATCGGTCAGCGACGGCCGGATCGTCGACCTGAACGCGCCCGCAGCGGCACTTTTGGGGGCGGACAAGGATGATCTGGTCAATGGCACCCTCGCGCAGGAGGTCTTGGACCGTAAACGCGGCGAGCTGACCGAAAGCCTTCTGAATGCGGCGATATCGGACGCGGCCTCGGATCTCGTGCTGACCGCGCGACGCAACCGCAAACAGGTGGTCGTCAGCCCCTCGGTCTTTCGCGCAGCCGGGGAACGCCTCTTGTTCTGCCGGTTCGAAACAGCCGGCCAGACCCACCAGGCCGATGACGTCTTGGCGCAGAACCTTTCGGGACTGTTTCTGTCGGGCACGGATGCCATTCTCTTTACCGACCCGAAAGGCGTGATCGAGTTCGCCAACGACGCCTTTCTCGAGATGGTCGATACCGCCCATATGTCGGACATTCGCGGGCGCAATCTCTCCGAATTCCTCGCGCGCGGTCAGATCGACCTTGGCGTGCTCCTTGAGAATGCCACGCGGGCGGGACATATGCGGATCTACGCGACCAAGCTGCAATCGGATCTCGGAACGAAGACTTCGATCGAGATTGCCACGGTCTACCTGAACAACCGTCCCAAGCCCGGCATGGGCTTTGTCATGCGCGATGCCGGTCGTGCAGAGGCGCTGCGCAAGCCCGTCGCCACCCCGGACGACCCGACCCGTCACAACGTGATGGAGCTTGTCGGGTCCGCCACGCTCAAGGAAATCGTGGCAGAGACCACTGATGTCGTTGAAAAAATGTGCATCGAGACAGCCGTGGACCTGACCCGAAACAATCGGGTCGCCGCGGCCGAGATGCTGGGCCTCTCGCGGCAGAGCCTGTACGTCAAGCTGCGCAAATACGGCCTGTTGAACAAGGACGGCGACAGCTAGGGCCACCGCGTCCCGCCGATCCGTTCTGTCGCGCTTTCTTTTCTTGCTTCGACTCGATGTGTCAGTCAAACTAGACACATGAGCGTCAGCGATACTTTACACACCCGGCGATTTCCAGAGCCCGCCGCAGCCCTGCGCCTGATCAAGCCGATCACGTGGTTTCCGCCCATGTGGGCCTATTTGTGTGGCGCGGTGTCTTCGGGCGCCTCCCCGTCTGGGCAATGGCCGCTGGTCTTTCTTGGCGTGCTTCTGGCCGGGCCGGTGGTGTGCGGGATGAGCCAGGCCGCCAACGACTGGTGCGACCGGCATGTGGACGCGATCAACGAACCCGACCGCCCGATCCCCTCGGGCCGAATCCCGGGCCGCTGGGGCCTTTGGATCGCCCTGGCGATGACGGCGCTGTCGCTGCTCATCGGCTGGCAGCTGGGGCCCTGGGGTTTCGGTGCCACCCTCGTGGGCGTGGCCGCTGCCTGGGCCTATTCGGCCGAGCCCGTGCGCCTGAAGCGTTCGGGCTGGTGGGGTCCGGGCCTCGTGGGGCTAAGCTATGAAACCCTGCCCTGGTTCACCGGCGCCGCCGTGCTGGCCGCGGGTGCGCCAGGCTGGCCCGTCACAATCGTCGCGCTTCTTTACGGCATCGGCGCGCATGGGATCATGACGCTAAATGATTTCAAGGCCTTGGAGGGTGACCGCCAGATGGGCGTGAACTCGCTTCCCGTCACGCTCGGCCCGGAACGCGCCGCGCGGCTGGCCTGCTGGGTCATGGCAGTGCCGCAGGTCGCCGTGATCACGCTTCTGGTGATGTGGGATCGCCCCTGGCACGCGCTGGCCATCGCCGCGCTGCTTCTGGGTCAGCTTTGGGCCGACCGGGTGCTGCTGACCGATCCCAAGGGCCGCGCGCCCTGGTACAACGGGACGGGTGTCACGATGTATGTCTCGGGCATGATGATCGCGGCCTTTGCGCTGCGCGGCATGGCGGAGCTGGGCGGATGACCCTCAGCTGGCTCTCTATCGCCCGGCTGGGCCTTGTCCAGATGTGTTTGGGCGCGATCGTCGTGCTGACGACCTCGACCCTCAACCGCCTGATGGTGGTGGAACTGGCCCTGCCCGCCGTTTTGCCCGGCCTGCTGGTCGCGCTGCATTACGGCATCCAGATCACGCGGCCCCAATGGGGCTTTCGGTCCGACACCGGCGGCAATCGCACCGTCTGGATCATCGGCGGCATGGTCGCCCTGGCTCTGGGTGGATTGGGCGCGGCACTCGGCGTCATGGCCTTTGCGGACAGCTTTGCCCTTGGTCTTACCGTCTCTATCGTTGCCTATGCGCTGATCGGGCTGGGTGTGGGCGCGTCCGGCACCTCGCTCCTGGCGCTTCTGGCCACGGCCACTGCCCCGCGCCGCCGGGCGGCGGCTGCCACCATCACCTGGCTGATGATGATTGCCGGGATCGCCATCACCGCCGCCACGGTCGGTGCCTTCCTCGACCCCTACACGCCCGCGCTCTTGCTGCGGATCGTCGTGATCGTGACCGGCGGTGCCGTGCTGCTGACGGTGCTGGCCGTTATCGGCATCGAACGGGGGATTGAGGCGCGCCCGGAACCCGAGCCCGTGCCCTTCATGGATGGTCTGCGCGAGGTCTGGGCCGAACCTCGCGCGCGCAACTTCACCCTTTTCGTGTTCCTGTCGATGACCGCCTACTTCATGCAGGAGCTGATTCTGGAACCTTACGCGGGCCTTGTTTTTGCTTTCACGCCCGGCCAGTCCACGCAACTGTCGGGCGCGCAGAACGGCGGGGTCTTCCTGGGCATGCTCACGGTCGGTATCGCAGCCACGGGTCTGCGTGTAGGCAGCCTGCGCGCTTGGGTCGTGGCCGGGTGCCTCGGCTCTGCCGCAAGCCTGGGCCTGATCGCCATGCTTGGCCAGGCCGGACCCGCCGCGCCCCTGATCCCAGCCGTTGTGGCGCTGGGTGTCTTCAACGGCATGTTCGCCGTCGCCGCCATCGGCGCGATGATGGCGCTGGCCAGCGAGGGGCGCGAAACGCGCGAAGGCACCCGCATGGGCCTTTGGGGCGCAGCACAGGCCATCGCCGCGGGCTTTGGCGGTCTGGCGGGCGCAGGTGCCGTGGATGTCCTGCGCCGCGTGCTGGCCGACGATGCCACCGCCTTCGGCACCGTTTTCGTGGCCGAGGCCGCGCTCTTTCTTGCCGCAGCCGCCTTGGCCGCGCGCATCATGGAGGGACGCGCGCCGCGTGCATCCCTCGTACCGGGAGAATGACCATGTATGATGTCGTTGTCGTGGGCGGGGGGCCGTCCGGCGCCACCGCTGCCGAGGATCTGGTCCGGTCGGGCCATTCCGTGGCCCTGATCGACCGGGCCGGTCGGATCAAACCTTGCGGCGGCGCGATCCCGCCCCGCCTGATCCGGGATTTCGATATTCCCGACGATTTGCTTGTGGCCAAGATCTATACCGCCCGGATGATTTCGCCGACGGGCCGCATGGTGGATATCCCCATCGAGAACGGCTTTGTCGGTATGGTCGACCGCGAGGATTTCGACGAATTCCTGCGCGCCCGCGCCGCCCAGGCCGGGGCGTCCCGCCTGACCGGCACCTTTCAGAAGATCGAGCGCGAGGGCGGCGTGACCCGCGTTCTCTATCGCGACAAGGCGACCGGCGAGACCGAAAGCATCGAAACCAGGCTGGTGATCGGGGCCGATGGTGCGCGGTCCACTGTGGCCCGGGCCGAAGTGCCCGGCGGCGACAAGATCCCCTATGTCATCGCCTATCACGAGATCATCAAGGCGCCCGGCAAGATCGGCAACTACGACCCAGAGCGTTGCGACGTGATCTATGACGGCGCGATCTCACCCGATTTCTACGGCTGGGTCTTCCCCCACGGAAAATCGGCCAGCGTCGGCATGGGATCCCTGGTCAAGGACGTGGACCTGAAACAGGCCACCGCCGCGTTGCGCCAATCCTCGGGCCTGGCCGAGTGCGAAACGATCCGTCGCGAAGGCGCGCCGATCCCGTTGAAACCGCTCGACCGTTGGGACAACGGGCGCGACGTGGTGCTGGCGGGCGATGCGGCGGGCGTGGTCGCCCCCAGTTCGGGCGAGGGCATCTTCTATGCCATGGCCGGGGGTCGCGTGGCGGCGATGGCCGCGTCGGCCTATCTGACCTCGGGCCGGGTGCGCGACCTGCAACTGGCGCGCAAGCTGTTCATGCGCGAACACAAGACCGTGTTCAAAGTCCTGCAATCCATGCAGGACGCCTATTATCACTCGGACGAGCGCCGCGAACGCTTTGTAAGCCTGTGTCACGATGTCGACGTGCAGCGCCTGACCTTCGAGGGATACATGAACAAGAAGCTCGTGACCCGGCGGCCCATGGCGCATGTGAAGATCGGGCTCAAGAACCTTGCGCACCTGACGGGACTCGTCTCACCGGTACACACATGACCATCATGATCCCGGCCTGGGTGAACGGCGAGTTGACCCCGGTCGAAAAACTGCAGGTCCACCGCGAGGGGCTGCGCCACCGTGCCGTGTCGGTCTTTGTGCTGCGTGGGCGCGAGGTGCTGCTGCAACGGCGCGCCGAGGGCAAGTACCACACGCCAGGCCTCTGGGCGAACACCTGCTGCACCCATCCCGACTGGGGCGAAGAGCCAGCGGCATGTGCCGTGCGGCGCCTGGAGGAAGAGCTGGGGATCACCGGGCTTTGCCCCGATCACCGCGACCGGGTCGAATACCGCGCCGATGTGGGCGGCGGGCTGACCGAGCACGAGGTGGTCGATATCTTCGTGGCCCGCGTCGACGGCCCGATCGAGATCCGCCCGAACCCCGAAGAGGTGATGGAAACCCGCTGGATCGACTACCATGACCTCCTGGCCGAGGTGGCACGCCGCCCGAACCGCTTCACCCCGTGGCTGCGCATCTACCTCGACACGTATAGCGACCGGATCTTCGGCCCGCAGATGATGCTGGGCACCCGATAGGCAACAAACCAGCTGGATGCAGACAACTGTAAGCCTATGCGAAACAACTGCGCGCGCGACTGTTCCTGCGCGATTAACAATCCCTAAAGATTGATTAACGCTTGAGGCCACATCGTTGCGGTTGTGCCGCTCTCCTGCCCGATCTCCGCCCTTTTCTGCCCCGAGGTTTCAACCGTGGGGCAGAGAAGGAATGTCATGAGTACCGCAAGCGATCTCGAACGCTACATGCTGACGCTCATCAATGAAGAGCGTACGTCACGGGGACTGTCCGAACTGGTTCTCGAAAAGAACCTGAACGCCGCGGCCGAGGATCATTCGGCATGGGCCCTCGATACCGACCTGTTCAGCCACACCGGCGCAAACGGGTCGTCGCCCACGCAACGCATGCGGGATGCGGATTTCGACTTCGACGGCACTTGGCGCAGCGGAGAGAACATTGCCATCCAGAGCGACCGGGGCGCCCCCGGATACCGCGACGATGTCGAAGACCTCCATGTCAGCCTGATGAACAGCCCCGGCCACCGCGCCAACATCCTGAACCCGGAGTTCGAGGTCATCGGGATCGGCATCGAAATCGGGCAGTTCCAGTATGACGCCAGCACCGACCTGCGATCGGTCATGGTCACCCAGAATTTCGCCGCGACCGATGGGGCGCTGGATCTCGACCTGTTGGGGGGTACCTCTGCCCAGACCCCGGACACCGACGCGCCCAGCAGCGGCATTGCAACCGGGCGGGTGAACACCGCCGCCGAAGGGTCCGCCGCCTTTACCGGCAACAGCGACGACTACGCCATCGTCATTCAGGACGGTCTGGTCACGGTTCGGCAAAAAGGCGGCCCGGACGGAACCGAAACCCTGCGCGACGTGGATCAGCTTGATTTTGCGGACACAACGATGACGCTCTACACGGGCGTGACGGACCTGACCGAGGCGCAGCTCGAAACCTTCGTCGAGATGTATATCGCCTATTTCAACCGTGCCCCCGCTGCCGAGGGGCTGGCCTATTGGGGCACACAGCTGACGAACGGCATGTCCCTCCAAAAGATCGCCGCAAGCTTTTTCAAGCAGCCCGAGACACAAGCGAAATACCCTGAGCATATGGAATACGAGGATTTCGTGACCGAGGTCTTCGTCAACGTGCTGGGCCGCCCGCCCGCACAGGCCGGGCTCGACTATTGGACCGGGCAGTTGGCAAGCGGCGCGGTCTCGCGCCCGACGTTCATGCTCGACGTGATCAACGGGGCCAAGGCCGCCACCGGCAGTGCCGCCGACACCGCCTTTCTTGCCGAGAAGACCATGATCGGCACCTATTTCGCCGCCACGAAGGGCCTCATGGACGTCTCGGACGCGCGCACGGTGATGTCGCTATACGATGGCAGCGATGCCAGCCTCGCCGCGGCCAAGAGCTATGTCGACGCTGCCTATGCCGAGACGTTGGGCGATGACGACGCGGGCCTGACGATCCAGATCGTGGGGGTCGCGGACGACCCGTTCGGGTAAGACAGGCTCCGTTTCGCCGGTTCGAAGAAAAACGCCACCCGCAAGTATGCAAGATCACGAATCCGTGGCATCCTGCGTTTGAGCCTCACAACCGAAGGTGCGTGGGTGGCGATCACGGACGATATACAGACGCGCGCAGACACGATCGTCGCGACCGGACGGAAACCCGGAGACCGGCAACGGGTTGCCCGGGCTTGGCCGTTCCGCCTGGCCGATCCCGAGGAACGGAGCGGTACCACCACCCGCGCTTGTGCCAAGGTTCAGAAATGGGACACCGCATACAAGACACCGAAAGCACTGGCCGCCAACAGCACAGAGCCTCCAAGGCGTTGGTTGGGACGACCGCTTGGCGTATCGCTTTCGCGTACTGCAGCAAGGCCCAAACCATGTGACGGGAAAGGAAAGCCATGAGTACCGCAAGCGATCTCGAACGCTACATGCTTGAGCTCATCAATGCAGAGCGCACGTCGCAGGGCCTTTCGGAACTGGTCCTGGAAAAGAACCTGAACGCTTCGGCGGAGGACCACACGATTTGGTCCTTGAGCACCGACTCGTTCAGCCACACCGGCAAAAATGGGTCCACCGCAACGCAGCGGATGATGGACGCAGGCTTCGATTTCGACGGCTCATGGGCCAGCGGAGAGAACATCGCCTATCAGAGCGTTCGCGGCGAACCGGGGTTTCGGGACGACGTGTATGATCTGCATGTCAGCCTGATGAACAGCCCCGGCCACCGTGCCAATATCCTGACGCCCGGTTTCGAAGTGATCGGGATCGGGATCGAAGTCGCCGATTGGGGATACAACTCCGGCTCCGATTACACCGCGATCATGGTCACACAAAACTTCGCGGCGACTGATGGAACGCTTGATCTGGACCTGGGCGGTGACACAGGCGGGGATACGGGCGGCAGCGGCGTCACCGAAGGCAACGATACCTGGGTCGGCACGCAGGACACCGACCAGATCAACACGCTTGGCGGCGACGACCGCCTGACCGGCCAGGGTGGGAACGACGAATTGAACGGCCGGGCCGGTCAGGATACGGCGGTCTATTCCGGGCTGAGCGACGATTACGCCATCGTCATCCAGAACGGCATGGTTACCGTGCGCCAAAAGGGTGGACCGGACGGCACCGACACGCTTCAGAACATCGAGCATCTTGCATTCAGTGACACCACCATGACGCTCTATACCGGCGTGACGCAGCTGACCGAGTCTCAGCTGCAAACCTTCGTCGAGATGTATATCGCCTATTTCGACCGCGCGCCGCTGGCCGAGGGACTGTCATATTGGGGTACACGCCTGACCGACGGCATGTCTTTGGGCCAGATCGCCAAGAGTTTCTTCGCCCAGCCCGAAACCCAGGCGCGTTATCCCGACAGCATGCCGCTCGAGCAATTCGTGACCGAGGTCTTTACCAACGTGCTGGGCCGAACGCCCGCAGATGAGGGCCGCGACTATTATGTTGGCGAGATCGAGGCCGGGCGGATTGACAAGGGCGCGTTCATGCTGGCCGCGATCAATGGCGCCAAGGCGGCGACAGGCAATCCCGCAGACGCTGCCAACCTGGCCGCCAAAGCTGACATCGGCACCTATTTCGCCGCGATCAAGGGCATGATGGACTGGGATGCCTCAGCTTCGGTCATGGCGCTCTACGATGGCACGCAGGCCAGCCTGAACGCCGCGAAGGCGCAGATCGATACGCTCTATGCCGCGACCCAGGGCGACGACGACGCGGGTCTGACGATCCAGATCCTGGGCGTGACCGACGATCCCTTCGCCTGATCCGTCCTAGGCCCGCGCCAGCGGCACGACGACGCTAACGCGTCCCAGAGCCTGGTTGACCGTGGCCACGATGTCCGCGCGGGTCAGGCCCGCATCGGCGTACATCGCGGCCGGGCTCGCTTGGTCGATGAAACGGTCCGGCAGCGTCATCGCACGCACGGCAAGGCCCTTGTCCAGCGCGCCCGCGCGCGCCAGCGCGTGCAGCACGACCGAGCCGAAACCGCCCTCCGCCCCCTGCTCCACCGTGATCAGCGCCTTGTGGTGACTTGCCAGCTGCAGCACCAGGTCGAGGTCCAGCGGCTTGGCGAACCGCGCGTCAGCAATGGTCACGCTCACGCCATCGGCCTCGAGCATGGCAGCGGCTTCGCGCACCTCGCCCAGATGGGCGCCGAAGGACAGGAGGGCCACGTCGTTGCCTTCCTGAATGACACGCCCCTTGCCGATCTCCAGCACCTCGCCGCGCTCGGGCATCTCGACGCCAACGCCATTGCCCCGCGGATAGCGGAAGGCGATGGGGCCGGCATCATGCGCGGCCGCCGTGGCGACCATGTGGATCAGCTCCGCCTCGTCCGCGGCGGCCATGACGGTGAAGCCCGGCAGGTTCGACAGGTAGGCGATGTCGAAGGCCCCCGCATGGGTCGCCCCATCGGCACCCACCAGCCCCGCCCGGTCGATGGCAAAGCGCACAGGCAGACCCTGCAGCGCCACATCGTGCACCACCTGGTCATAGCCGCGCTGCAGGAACGTCGAGTAGATCGCGCAAAAGGGCTTCAGCCCGCTGGCCGCCAACCCGGCGGCAAAGGTCACGCCATGCTGTTCGGCAATGCCCACGTCAAAGACGCGCGCCGGGAAACGATCCGCCAGGATATTCACCCCGGTGCCCGAGGGCATGGCGGCCGTCACTGCCACCACACGTGGGTCGCGCGCGGCCTCATCGGTCAGCGCCTGTCCGAACACCTTGGTGTAGGCGGGCGCGTTGGGCGTGGATTTCGCCTGCGCCCCGGTGGCCACGTCGAACTTGGACACGCCGTGATACTTGTCCGCACTGGTCTCGGCCGGCGCATAGCCCTTTCCCTTGACCGTGCAGACATGGATCAGGACAGGCCCCGTCGCCCGCGCCCGTGCGGCGCGCAAAACGGGCAAGAGCTGGTCCATGTCATGCCCATTGATCGGCCCGACATATTCGAACCCCAGCTCTTCGAACAGCGTGCCAGAGCCCTGAAGGCCCGTCACCAATTGACGCGCGCGCTTGGCCCCGTCACGCATCGGCGCGGGCAGCGCGGCCTCAAACCCCTCGGCCAGCGATTTCATCCGCGCGAGGGGCTCATTGGCATAGAGCCGCGACAGGTAGGATGACATCGCGCCCACGGGCGGGGCGATGGACATCTCGTTGTCGTTCAGGATCACGAACAGGCGGCGGCCTTCGTGGCCTGCGTTGTTCATCGCCTCGTAGGCCATGCCGGCGCTGATCGACCCGTCGCCGATCACGGCGATCGCATCGCCCGTGGGCTGGCCCATGTCGCGTCCCACCGAAAAACCCAGCGCGGCCGAGATCGAGGTCGAGCTATGGGCCGCCCCGAAGGGATCGTATTCGCTTTCGGATCGCTTGGTGAAGCCGGACAGGCCGTCCTTTTGCCGCAGCGTGCGGATGCGGTCGCGCCGCCCGGTCAGCACCTTGTGCGGATAGCACTGGTGGCCCACATCCCATATCAGCTTGTCCATGGGCGTATTGAAGACCGCATGCAGCGCCACGGTCAGTTCCACGACACCGAGCGACGAGCCCAGATGCCCCCCGGTGACAGAGACGGCATCGATAACTTCGCTGCGCAGCTCGTCGGCCAGGCGGGTCAGGTCGGCATCCGGCATCTGGCGCAGGTCGGCCGGGCCGGCCACACGGTCGAGAAGCGGGGTTTGGGGACGGTCGGTCATGGCGATCCTCCTTAAGGCAAAGACGCCGCATTCAGGGGGTTCCCGAATGCGGCGTCAGCTCCTGTCGCCAACAGGAAGGGAACCGGGGTGTTGAGGCCCCGTTGCCCGATCCCAGGAGCGCCGGGACCGAACACGGCGGGGGCAGGGCGCGGCGCCGCGGCCGCATCCTGCCCCGTTCAGCGTCGCGTCAGTCGAAGCCCCCACCCACAAGGGTGAGCGACGGCCAGTCGGCGACCATGTTCAGACCCTGCAAGGGCTGCTGATAGCCCTTGTGGCAGGTCTTGCACGCGGCCTTGGGTGCATCGGCATAGACCGGGCCCAGGCGGTTTTCGGGATAGGTATCGCGCAGCGGCACCAGGTAGTCGTTGTTCAGCTCGAGAACCATCGAGATACCCAGCGACTCCGTCGCCCATTGCGGGGTCACCTGCGCACCATCATAGAAAGCGCGGCTGTTGTGACAGAAGACACAGTTCACACCCAGCGAGTTGCTGACATAGTTCATCAGCGAATAGGTACGCTCGGTGTCCTGCCAGGTACGCACGCCCGGATCAGACGGGTTTTCGGCCACGCGGCTGTCCAGGTTGTGGACCGCGATTTGCTCGTAGTTCAGCAGATAGGCCTCGAGCGCGTCTGAGGGCAGCGAGGTGAACTGGCTTTGCACCGTGACGCGGTTCTGCACCGCGGCCCAGCCTTCGGCCACTTCGTTCACCGGCGCGATGCGGAACCAGATGTCCGAGGGAACCGCTTGCCCGCGGTGGCACGTGTAGCAGTTCACGCCGACCTCCGCGTTGTACTGAACATGCCCGATCCAGCCCTCGTTGATGTTCTGCACCATCTCGACCATGGAATAGGCGACCTGGGTCTGGTAGTTCTCCGGGTCTTCCATGAGATCGGGAATGCCGGTCCAGGACCGCATGGCCACGAGAAGGCGGGCATACTCGTCCTCGGGCATCCCTTCGAGCGCGGGCGGCACATTGGCAAGCGCCGCGTCGCTGACCTCGGCGATCATGTCGTCGGTGATGTCATCGGCGGCGACATAACCCGCGATCGTGGGATCGGCGGCCAGCCGGTCCACGTTGAACTCGGGCACGGACATGCCCGTGCCGCGCGGGCCCGTCTGCATGCTCTCGGTCGCATAGGGCTGGCCCCATGTGATCAGGAGCGCCGCGAGAAAGACCGCCCCACCGGCGGCCCCCACCAGAATGGCGGGGCCGAAGATGTTGGTCGGGTTGGACTTGTTCCAGTCATTGAACCACTTGGGAAGCATCTCAGTTCTCCTGACCGATGAAGGCGTCGTAGGTCCCGTAGGCCTCATAGCCGTAGCTGCCGTCATACATGGGCGCGAAGTTGTGCTCTTGTGCCCAGATGAACCAGTTGTCCACCACGGTGCCGGTCAGCAGGATGCCGATACCACCGGTGATGGGGGTGAGAACCGCGAACCACCAGGCCCAGCGATGGATACCTTCCATCGTGGCGTTGAAGCCCATGGTCCAGCGCCAGAACAGCGCCGCGCGTTCCGTGGCCGTGCCGCGATCGTAGATCTGCTCCAGCTCCCGGTCGCCGCCAAAGCGGGTGACCGCAAGGATGGTCGCGCCGTGCATCGCGAAGAGCAGGACCGATCCATAGAGGAACACGATCGAGAGGCAGTGGAACGGGTTGTAGTAAAGGTTGCCGTAGCGGATCGAGAACGCCGTGGTCCAGTCGAGGTGCGGGAAGATGCCGTAGGGCACCGCTTCGGACCACGATCCCATCAGGACCGGACGGAACAGACCCAGCACCAGGAACAGCCAAATGGCAGACGCAAAGGCCCAGGCCACATGCTTGCCCATCTTGTGTTGTTGGGCCAGCAGATAGGCGCGCAGCCACCAGGTCATCACCGACACCAAGAGGAAGAAGCTGGCGATGATGTACCAGCCACCGTCATGGAGCGGCGGGATGCTCAGCCCGTATTCGGGGCTGGGCGGTTCAAGCGCCAGCCAGAAGCCCTGGCGCAGGAACTCGGGGATCGACCAGCCAACCTGTGCCAGCATGTTCAACCCGACGATGTTCAGATACAGGATCATCGTCGCGGCCGAGATCAGCCCGGTCCAGCCCAGGTAGATCGGGCCAAGCTGAGCGTTGCCGAACCAGCCGAGCAGGGTGTTGAAGCGCGGCGCGAACCCGCGCTCTGCCATCATGGTGCCGTTGTCGTCCATACCCCATTCCGGGGTCCCCTGAACCTGCACCTGCGTGAAAATGTTCTGATATTCAGCCATTGTTACATCCCCACCTGAGAGGGCCAGATCGGCAGCTCGAGCCACCAGTTCCACCATTCAGGCCAGCCCTTGGTCCAGACCGGGCCCGAGATGATGATGCAGACCGCCGACCAGAAGCCCGCATTCAGCGCAAGCAACAGGCCCACGCGGTGAATGCCCAGCGTCCCGACCGAGTAGCCGATGAAATCGCGGAAGAACGTGTCTTCGTGATCAGGTGTCTTCGCCTCTTCGCCCTCTTCGGGGTTGGCGGCCGACAGGATCAGTGCCCCGTGCAGTGCCAGTGCCAGCGTCGTGGTGAAGAAGAAGGTCACCGCCAGCATATGCGCCGGGTTGTAGTGGAAGTGCAGATAAGCGTAGCCCGTGTTCGACACCCAGTCGAGATGGCTGAAGATGCCATAGGGGAAGCCATGCCCCCAGGCGCCCATCAGCAGGGGCCGGAAAATCACCAGCGTCGCATAGGCCAGGATCGCGAAGCTGAAGGCGACAGGGACGTGATATCCCATGCCCAGCTTGCGGCAGATCTCGACCTCGCGCAGCGCCCAGCTGACGAAGGCACCCATGGCGCAGATCGTGATGATCTGCCACAGCCCGCCTTCGGCCAGTGGCGCCAGTCCCAGACCATAGCTCAGGTCGGGCGGCGCGATGTTGATGAGCCAAGGGTTGAAGGTGCCTTGCAGCGCCGCACCCCAAAAAATCAAAACTGTCCCCAGCAGCGAAAAGAATGCTGTCGTGACCCCGAAGAAGCCCACATAGAAGGGCCCCACCCAGAAATCGAACAGATCGCCGCCGATCAGCGTCCCTCCGCGGACGCGGTACTTTCTTTCGAAGCTTAGCAACGCCATCTTCTGTCTCCGCGATTGGCGGCTCGTCCGTTCAGACGTCTAGCCGTCGTCGTTACAAATGGTTTGCTGCGGGCGGAACGCTTGGGCGCGACGCCCGCAGCCTTGGTATGGGCTTGGGTTCGCGCCTTAGTTGCCAGCGGCTGCGCGCTTGGCTTCGGCGAGCTCGAACCAGTTGTAGCCATCCGTGCTGAGCAGAACGAGGTGAATCATCGCTGCCAGCAGGAAGAGGAAAACGCCCTGCGCGACGAAAACGCGGCGCGGATCGAAGATGAGCCAGATCTTGTAAAACTTAGCCATGTCTCAATCCTTCCTCAGAACCAGGGGCGCCAGATGAACACTGCCAGATGAGCGACCACGGCAACGGCCGAGAACAGCCAAAGCCCGCTCATGTAGACAGAGTGCAATTCCTGCGCCTGCTCGTCGGTGAGACCTGTGAAGGACAGGTCGGTATTATCAGCCATGAACTTTCCTCCGGAACGTTAATGCTGACGCCGTGGAACCCCCACGGCGGGGTCCGTCAGGGCCGTGGCCCATCAGGGTTCTGTCCACCCCCGGTCACCCGGGGACAGGCAGCTCGGGTTTCGGCCGTCAGGCCGAAAAGATCATGGGCGTGATCGTCCGCGCATGGGTCAGCGCGCGGCAGATCGGGCCCTTGTTCGGTGTGTCCACGCCGGCCAGACCATGGGCGGCCCAGCGGACGATCGCCCAGGGCAGCGTCGCCACGAAGATCATCGCGAAATACGCCTGGTATTCGGCCTTGGGTGCCTTGTGACTGCGCAGCGCAGGGCTGTTCGAGGTAAAGTCCGTCATTGCGTCGGTCCTCCTTGGTTTGCACTGGCCGCCTTGGGCGCCAGCGCGTGAACGGTTTCAAACACCACCCGCTCTGCGCCGGTGGCGAGCGCGGCGCGCTCGGCCTCGTCACGCAGACGCTTGGCGGCAGAGATACGGGTCAGAACGGGGTGGGCCGCGACGATGCGGTCCAGTTCGGCCTGGGCATCGGCATCCCATGGGAAATCGCGGCGCAGGGTCGTGGGCGTGGCCTCGGCCGCGTCCATGTCGGAGCCCAAGGGCAGGATGTGGAAGAGCGCGTCAAAGAGCCCGTTGCACACCTCTTGCAGAAGGTACGTCGCGCCAGCGTAGCCCATGAAGGGCGTACCGGTCGCCCTCCGGATCGCCGCGCCGGGGAAACTGGCGGGGATGAAGGCGGGCTGCGGCCCGTGCCCGGCCTTGAGTTCGGCCAGGTACATCTTTTCGTTGATCGACCCCATGACGATCAGCGGCCGGTGCTGACCCATCAGGGCGCGCACCTCTTCGTTGTTCGTCTTGGACCCCGCGCAGCGCGCCACGGCAAATGCGCAGGGAAAACCTAGATCGCCCTCAAGGAAATGCCGCACGCCGCGGGCATAGGTCTCGTTCGCGACGATGGCGAAATTCGCGGTGGCAAAGAAGTCCTGCGTGACCGACCGCCACAGATCCCAGACGGGCTTGATGGTCGAATGCTTCTCGCGCGCGATGAACGGCTCGGGATCGAGCTCCAGCAACTCGCCAAGCTTGCGCAGGAACCGCGTGGTGCTGTCGATGCCGACGGGCGCCTGCAGGTAGGGCTTGCCCAGAACTTCGCACAGGCCCCGGCCGAATTCGCGGTACATGCAGATATTCACATCGGCATTCACGAGGTTGCGCATCTCGGCCAGGTGCGCGCCCAGGGGCATGACCATGTTGACCTCGGCACCGATCCCTTCGACCAGGCGGCGGATCTCGGCCAGGTCCGAGGGCATGTTGAACGTGCCGTACATCGGCCCAAGGATGTTGACGCGGGGCTTGGTGCCTTCTTCGCGCTTCTTCTCGGGCGGCATCCGGCCCTTGGTCATCCCGAATTCCGTAAAGATCCAGGTCATCGCGCGGTCGGCGGCTTCCCACTGATCCTCGTCGATGGTGCGCGGCAGGAACCGCTGGATATTGGTGCCCTGGGGCGTCACGCCGCCGCCGATCATCTCGGCGATGGACCCGGTGACGACGACCGCGGGCAGCGCCGGGTCGAGCGTGTCCCAAGCGCGCTTCATCGCGCCCTCGGTCCCGTCGCGGCCCAGTTCCTCTTCTCCCAGGCCGGTCACGACGATGGGCAGCTCATGGGGCGGCAGGGCATCGGTGTAATGCAGGACGGAGGTGACCGGCAGGTTCTCGCAGCCGACAGGGCCGTCGATCACCACTTGCAGGCCTTTCACCGCGCAGAAGGCATAGATCGCCCCCCAATAGCCGCCCGCGCGATCATGATCCTGGATCAGCATCAGATCATCTCCTGCGCTTTGGCGGCGCGCGCCAGCTTGTCGAGCTTCTTCTGGTGCTGGGCGCGGAAATCAGGGCGCAGGTTGGGGTCGCCTTCCCAGATGCCCGCCGTGTCGCCCTCGCCCACGCCCTCGAAGAACGCCTGCATCTCGTCCATCTTGGCCTTGCCCGCGATGGCGGCATTGACCACCTCCTGCAGGCTTCCGGCACCAGCCGGGCCCATCAGCGGACGCGCCGAGATAAGGTTGGTGAAATAAAGCCCCGGAATGCCCTGCGCCTTGGCCTTTTGCACCACGGGCGTGGTGCCGATGGCGAGGTCGGGGCGGATCCCCTCCATCGCCGCGCAATCGTCTTCCAGCGAGGCGCGGAACTTGACCTCGACCCCCTTGGCCGCCAGCCACTCTGCATCGGCCTGGTTCCAGGGCGTCTTGGGGCAGGCTGTGCCAACATAGGGCACATGCGCGCCACTCTCGATCAGCAGACGCGCCACCAGCAGTTCGCTGCCCTCGTAGCCCGAAAGCGTGATCGTCCCGTCGATGCGCGATCCCTGAAGCGCGCCGTCGATGGCGGGCAGAAACGCGTTTTGTGCAGCGGCCACCTGGTCGGCGGGCACGCCGAAGGCGTCACCGATCCCGGCCAGCCAATCGGCGGTGCCATCACGGCCCACCGGCGCGCTGCCCACGATGGGGCGGCCCGCAGCCTGAAACTCGCGCACGGCAGCGGTGTAGAAGGGGTGGATCGCCGCCACCGCCCCGCAATCGAGCGCGGCGTAAAGCTCGCGCCATTCGCGGCAGGGCACGACCGGACCGGCGGCAAGCCCCATGAGGGCCAGCATCGCGCCGATCATCATCGGGTCGGCCGGGAACATCTCGCCCAGAAGTGCGACGCTCGGCCGGTCATCGGTTCCGGCAGAGGGGCGCGGCACCGGGCCGGCCTCGGCCTCTTCGCGGGCATATTTCAGCATCGCACCGGCCAGCACATCCTTGGCCTCGGCATGGGTCGGAATGCCGAAGCCCGGCACGTCGATGCCCACGATGCGCACGCCGTTGATCTCTTCGGGCAACAGCCGCAGGGGCACGCCCGACGCGGTCGGCACGCAGAGGTTCGTCACCACGACCGCATCATAACGGTCCGGATCGGCCAGCTCGTGCACCGCATCGCGGATGTCTTCGAACAGCTTGCCGGTCACCAGCGTCTCGGAGTTGAAGGGCACATAGCCCACCGACCGCCGCGCGCCGTAGAAATGCGACACGAAGGTCAGGCCGTAGACACAACAGGCCGAGCCCGACAGAACCGTCGCCACCCGGCGCATCCGCAGCCCCACACGCAGCGACCCGAAGGCGGGGCACATGCTTTGCGGCTTGTCATGGGGGCCTTGGGGATAGCCGGCGCGGAACTGTTCCATCAACTCGGGTGCCGCCTGTTCCGCGGCTGCCTTCATCTCGGATCCCAAATGGCAGCCCAGGCCGTCGACCGGCTGTGCCGCGCCTTCGGTTGGCGCCTCTTTGGGCGCGCGGATCACCTCGGCCTCGGCGGCGGTGTCATATGTGACTTCGTCGCTCATGCCGTGCCTTGCACCGGCGGGAAATCGTCGCCACCGGTTTTCTTGATGTCCTCGATCAGGCGACGCAGCTGGTCGTCGCGCGCCCGTTCGATCAGTTCGCGGATCAGGGTGTCGTCGTCGCGGAAGGGATCAGGCATCGTCATAGACCACCTCCAGGCTTTGCTTGGGCTTGGCGTTCTTGCCGCGCATGTCGGTGTCGGTCGCCGGTTCCAGCACGACGCCCGCGCCAGTGTCCGAGCCGTCGAACAGCGCCAGCAGATCGTCCTGGCTCAGTGCGACTGGACGTTCGGGCGGCGCACCGGCCACGGCCTCGGCCAGACCGGCAAACAGGTCGCCCCATTGCGAGGCGGCCGTGCCGACGATCTGGTAATTCGCGGATTTCTTGCGCAGGTCGTCATCTTGCGGGATCGACGCCAGAACGGGGATGTCGACGGCCTTGGCAAAGGCCTGCGCCTCGCCCGAGCCGTCATCCTTGTTGATGACCAGACCCGCGACGCCCACATTGCCGCCCAGCTTGCGGAAATACTCGACCGCCGAGCAGACGTTGTTGGCCACATACAGCGATTGCAGGTCGTTCGACCCGACCAGGATCACCTTTTGCGCCATGTCCCGCGCGATGGGCAGGCCAAAGCCGCCGCAGACCACATCGCCCAGGAAATCGAGCAGCACATAGTCGAAATCCCAATCGTGGAAGCCCAGCTTTTCCAGCAGCTCGAAGCCGTGGATGATGCCCCGGCCACCGCAGCCGCGGCCCACTTCGGGCCCGCCCAGTTCCATTGCGAAGACGCCGCCGCGCTTGAAACACACGTCGCCGATCTGCACCTCTTCCCCGGCCAGCTTCTTCTTGGTCGAGGTCTCGATGATCGTGGGGCACGCCTTGCCGCCGAACAGCAGCGAGGTCGTGTCAGATTTCGGGTCGCAGCCGATCAGCAGCACGCGCTTGCCCTGCTCGGCCATCATGTGGCT
>CAJXWO010000040.1 GCA_913062865.1 uncultured Paracoccaceae bacterium
GTGCGCATGACGGCGGTTCTGGTGGGGCTGGTGGGGGTGACCATCGTGCTTTGGCCCCGCCTGTCTGTCGGCAGCGGCGCCTATGAGCAACTGGCGCTTCTTGGGGCGCTGCTGGCGCTGGGGTCGGCCGCGCTTCGGGCCCTGGCGCAGATCCATATCCGCCGGCTGGTACAAACCGAACAGACCTCGGCCATCGTGTTCTATTTTTCGCTGACGACGACCTGCCTGTCGCTGCTGACGCTGCCCTTTGGCTGGGTTATGCCAGACGCCGCCACGGCGCTGATGCTGGTCTGCGCAGGCCTGATCGGCGGGGTCGCGCAGATTTTCCTGACATCGGGCTACAAATACGCGGATGCGTCCGTGCTGGCACCGTTCGATTACACCTCGATGCTTTATGCTCTGGTCTTCGGCTATTTTCTGTTCGCCGAGGTGCCGACGGTTCCGATGCTGATCGGGTCGGGGCTCGTGATCGGGGCCGGGGGGCTGATCATCTGGCGCGAACGGCAACTGGGCCTGCAACGGGGCAAGGCGCGGCCCGGCATGACGCCCCAGGGCTAGAGATCGCGCAAAGCAAAGGCCCAAAAGGCCGGTTGCATGAGCCACAGCCGCAAACGCCCCAGCGGAAAGCGTGCGGGAGGGGTGCGCAGTGGGGCCGGGTAGGGGGTGTCGGGCGTTTTTTCCTGCACGAGATCGGCCAAAAGCGCGCCTGCATAGCTGCCCATCGCCACGCCGTTGCCGTGATAGGCAAAGCCCGCAAAGACGCCGGGCAGGTCGGGCACAGGCCCGATATAGGGCGTCAGGTCGCGCGTCAGGCAAACGAGGCCCGACCAGGTATGGGTCGCCTCCACATGGGCCCAGGCGGGAAACATCGCGTCGAAATCCCGGCGTAGCGCGGCACGGGCCCGTGCCTCTGCCCCCGGCGTGGCGCGCAGGCCGCCGCGCATGCCGAACAGGAACCGCCCGTTGGGCATCAGTCGGAAGTAGTGCAAGAGGTTGCGAGTGTCATAGGCCATCTGCGCGCTGATCCAGCCCTGGGCCGCCATCTCGTCACGGCTGAGCGGCCGGGTGACCATGGCGCTCGACTGCATGGGCATGGTGCGGGCGGCCATCCAGGGCGGCAAGTCTTCATGGCTGTAGCCGTTGGTGGCGATGATGACGGTGTCGGCGGTTACGGTCCCATTTGCTGTGCGCAATTGCTTACGGCGCCCGGTTCGGGTCATGCCGGTCACGGCGCTATGGGCGTGCAGATGCGCGCCTGCGGCTTGCGCCGCTTCGGCCAGTCCGAACAGGTATTTCCGCGGATTCAGGCCAAAGCCCACAGGCACGGTCAGCGCGCCGTGAAAGGGACCGTTCAGCCCGTGTTGTGCCAGTTCCTCTTTCCGTAGGACCTGGGGCGTGACGCCGTAATCCGCCTCGATCGCTGCGATCTCGTCGGTGAACCCGTCTGCGTCGCGCCGGCGGTGGGCCAGAAGCGTTTCGCCCTCGGAATGGCGGTCAACCTCCAGATCCAGATGCTGCAACAGCCCGTCGACCAGATCGACCGCCGCCCGTTCGGCCCGGCGGTAGGCGCGCCGCTCGTCTTCGCCGAAGCGGGCGCGCAAGGCCCGGTCCGAGGCTTTGGCCCCGCCCAGACAGCAGAACCCGCCATTGCGCCCCGAGGCGCCCCAACCGGGTGCTTCTGCCTCGAGCACCGTCACGCCGACCCCGTCGCGTGCCAGGTGATAGGCCGCCGACAGGCCCGTGAACCCACCGCCGATGATCGCGACCTCGGTGCGGTGGCAGCCCTCCAGAACCGGCCAGTCGGGCGCGGCCACACTGTCCTGCCAATAGCAGCCGGTCAGGGGCGCATAGGCGCCCGCGTGGTGAATGCGGGTCATCCGGTGGCGCGGGCCGCGGCCTGCTCGTCCTGCTGCTGGCGCAGGCTGGCACGCTTGCTGATCAGCGATGCCGTGATCACGCCCACGGCGACGATCCCGATCATGATGGTCGAGAGCGCGTTGATTTCCGGGCTGACACCCAGCCGGACCGACGAGAAGATCTTGATCGGCAGGGTCGTGGCAGACGGCCCCGCGGTGAAGGACGCGATCACCAGATCGTCGAGCGACAGGGTAAAGGCCAGAAGCCAGCCGGAGATGACCGCAGGCGCGATGATTGGCAGGGTGACAAGGCGAAAGGCATCGAAAGGCGAACAGCCGAGGTCAAGCGCGGCCTCTTCCAGCGACTGGTCAAAGGATACAAGGCGCGAGGACACGACGACCGAGACATAGCACATCGAAAATGTCGTATGGGCCAGCACGATGGTCAGCACGCCCCGGTCCAGCCCGATCCCGATAAAGAGAAGCAGAAGCGACAAGCCTGTGATAACCTCGGGCATGACAAGCGGCGCGTAGATCATGCCGGAAAACAGCGTCCGACCAACAAAGCGTCCGCTGCGGACCAGCACGATCGCCGCCATCGTGCCCAGCACCGTCGCGATGGTCGACGAGATCACGGCGACCTGAAGCGTGACCCAGGCCGCGTCCAGGAACGCCTCGTCGCGGAAAAGCTCGCCGTACCATTGGGTGGAAAAGCCCGCCCAGACGGTGACCAGTTTCGACGCGTTGAAGGAATAGACGATCAGCAGGATCATCGGCAGATACAGGAACGCGAAGCCCAGCGTCAGGGACGTGGCGTTGAACCAGGAAAAGCGTCTCATCCCTCAACCTCGCGCTGTTTCTGCTGATTGCGCTGGAACAGGATGATCGGGATGATCAGGATCAACAGCAGGATGATCGCTACGGCGCTGGCCACCGGCCAGTCACGGTTGTTGAAGAACTCTTCCCACAGAACCTTGCCGATCATCAGCGTGCGCGACCCGCCCAGAAGCGACGGGATCACGAATTCCCCGATGGCCGGGATGAAGACCAGGAAACAGCCCGCCACGATGCCCGAGCGCGACAGCGGCACCGTGACCAGCCAGAAAGCCCCGATGCGCGAACAGCCCAGATCCTCGGCCGCCTCGAGCAGGCTGTCATCCATCTTTTCCAGCGCCGCATAGATCGGCAGGATCATGAAGGGCAGGTAGGTGTAGACGATTCCGATATAGACCGCCGTGTTCGTGTTCAGGAGGGTCAGGGGTTCGTCGATGATGCCGATGAACAGCAGAACCTGGTTCAGGATTCCCTCGGTCGACAGGATGCCCATCCAGGAATAGACGCGGATCAGAAAGCTTGTCCAGAACGGCAGGATCACCAAAAGCAGAAGTGTTGCCTGCCATTCCTGCGGTGCGCGCGCCATGCCGTAGGCGATGGGATAGCCCACCAGCAGCGTGATCGCGGTCGAGATCAGCGCGATCTGAAGGCTGGAGAGGTAGGCTTTCCAATAGAGATCGTCGGAGGTCAGGAACCAGTAATTCTCGAAGTCGAGCGCGGCGAAGAACGCCTTGATCCCCGCCCAGCCCTCGGACAGGTCGAGCGTCGGGGCATAGGGCGGGATCGCCAGCACCACGTCCGAGAGCGAGATCTTGAGCACGATCAGGAAGGGCACAAGGAACAGCGCCAGGAGCCACAGATAGGGGATCGCGATCAGAAGGCGGCGCATCATCGGCTCAGCTTTCCAAGAGGATGCCGGCGGTGCCGGTCCAACTGAGCCAGACCTCGTCTTCCCAGGTATAGGCGCGGCGGGCGATGCGGCGGGTGTTGGCGGTCTGCGCTTTGATGATGTGCCCCGTCGGCAGCTCAACATGGTAGGTGGATAGGTTGCCCAGGTAGGCGATGTCCAGGATCTTGCCCTTGACCGCGTTCACAGCGTCTTCGGGCCGATTGGCCGAGATCGCTACTTTTTCGGGGCGGATGGCATAGAACACCTGTTGCCCGCGCTCGAAGGCGCGGTCGGTGCTGCCGATGATCGGATCATGCCCCTCGGCCCAGATCACATGGGTCTGGTCACCATCGGGGGCGGCGGTGCCTTCGATGATGTTCACGTCGCCGATGAAGTCGGCCACATAGACCGTCTCCGGCGTCTCGTAGATGCGGTCTGGGGTGGCGACCTGTACCAGGCGGCCTTCGTCCATCACCGCCACGCGGCTGGCGACGGTCATCGCCTCTTCCTGGTCATGGGTGACGATGACAAAGGTGGTGCCGGTCTTTTCCTGGATGTCCATCAGCTCGAACTGGGTGTCTTCGCGCAGCTTGGCATCGAGCGCGCCCAGGGGTTCGTCAAGCAGCAGGAGTTTCGGCGCCTTGGCAAGGCTGCGCGCCAGCGCCACGCGCTGCCGTTGGCCACCCGAAATCTGGTGCGGCTTGCGCTTGGCGAACTTGCCCAGCCGGGTCAGGCGCAGCATTTCCTCGACGCGGTCGTTCAAAGCATCCTTGTCCATCCCCTCTCGCCGCAGGCCGAAGGCGATGTTGTCCCAGACCGACAGGTGCGGGAACAGCGCGTAGCTTTGGAACATCATGTTCACCGCGCGCTTGTTCGGGGGCACCGGGGCGATGTCCTGCCCGGCCAGGCGGATGGTGCCGCTTGTGGGTGTTTCGAACCCTGCCAGCATGCGCATCATCGTGGTCTTGCCGCAGCCCGACGGGCCCAGCAGGGCAAAGAATTCCCGTGCGTAGATGTCCAGTGACAGATCGTCGATGGCGGTGAAATCCCCGAAGCGCTTGGTCACGTTCTCGAAGCGGATCAGCGGGGTTTCGTCGGGATCGTCCCATGGGGCGAAGACGGTCTGGGCCATTGGCTGCGCCATGCCGGTCCTTTCAGGAATGGAACAGGGGGTGGCCCCGCGCCACCGGGCGCGGGGCCGGGGATCAGGTCAGGTGCCCGACTTGATCTTGGTCCAGAGCCGGGTGACCGTGCGCTGCACACGCGGGTCGTAGGGCGTCGTGGTGTAGGTGTTGTCCAGCGCCTCGGGTGTCGGATAGATCGCCGGATCGCCGATCACATCCTCTTCCAGAAACTCTTGCGAGGCTTCGTTGCCATTGGCGTAGTAGACGTAGTTCGACGCCGCCGCCATGTTCTGCGCATCCATGATGAAGTTCAGGAACATGTGAGCGCCTTCGGGATTGGGCGCATCGGCGGGGATTGCCATCTGGTCGAACCACATCTGAGCCCCTTCCTTGGGCGCATAATAGGCGATCTCGACCCCGTTATCGGCCTCGGCCGCGCGATCGCGGGCCTGCAGCACGTCACCGGACCAGCCCACCGCGACACAGATGTCACCATTGGCCAGCGCGTTGATGTATTCGGAACTGTGGAACTTCTGAATATAGGGGCGGATCGGGGTAAACACCGCCTCGGCCTTGGCGATCACGTCGGGATCGTGGCTGTCGGGGTCTTCGCCGATATAGTTCAGCGCCGCCGGGATCATCTCGGCCGGGGCGTCAAGGAAATGCACGCCGCAGTCTGCCAGCTTTTCCATGTTCTCGGGCTGGAACACCAGGTCCCAGCTGTCCATGGGCGCATCTTCACCCAGGATCTCCTGGACCTTGCCCACGTTCACACCCAGGCCGGTGGTGCCCCACATGTAGTTGATCGAGTACTCGTTGCCCGGATCGTATTTGGCCGTGCGATCCGAGATCACGCTCCACATGTTGTCCAGATTGTCGAGCTTGGACTTGTCCAGCTTCTGAAAGGCTCCCGCGGCGATCTGGCGTTGCAGGAAGGTGCCGGTGGGCACCACCACGTCGTAGCCCGACCCGCCGGCCAGCATCTTGGTTTCCAGAAGCTCGTTGCTGTCGAACACGTCGTAGATCAGTTCGAGACCGGTTTCCTCTTCGAACTGGGTCAGCAAGTCCTCGTCGATGTAGTCGGACCAGTTGTAGACGCGGACCTCCTGGGCCATCACCGCGCCGGCCGTGAGGCCAAGGGCGGTGGTGAGGGTCAGCAGTTTCTTTGTCATTCGTCTCTCCCGTTGGATACCGGCTCTGCGTCCGGTGTCAGGATTTGATCAAGTCTTGCCCTTTGCGGCAATATACAAATGCTTTCACGGTGCGAGGGGACTCGCAAGGTGGCACAGATATGGGGCGTGTTTGCGTAGATGACGGGCAGGGAACAGACCAAAGCGGGGGCCGGGCTGCCGGGGCACGAGATCGTCTATCGCGCGCTGCGCGACCAGATTCTCTTTGGCGAGCTGGCCCCGGGCGAGGCTGTGACGATTCAGGGCCTGACCGAGAGGCTGGATGCGGGCATGACTCCGGTGCGCGAAGCGATCCGCCGTCTGACCGCCGAGGGCGCACTGGAGTTCCGAGGAAACCGCAGGGTCGTCGTGCCCGAGCTTGACGCCGCGGGGCTGGACGAGTTGCGCGTGGCCCGCGGCGCGCTGGAGCCCGAGTTGGCCCTGCGCGCGGTGCCGCTGGTGGGGCCGGGCGATCTGGCCGAACTGACCGCTATCGACGCCGCCCTGGATCGGGCCATCGCGCGGGGGGACGTGCGCGGTTATCTGGAACAGAACTACCGCTTTCATGCCCGGCTTTACGCGCTGGCCGATGCGCCCATTCTGCTGGCGCTGGTCGATGGGCTTTGGCTTCGGTTCGGGCCGTCCCTGCGGATGGTCTGCGGGCGCTTCGGCACGGCCAATCTGCCCGACCGGCACAAGCAGACGCTGGCCGCGATCCGCGACGGCGATGCGCGTGCCGCCGCAGCAGCCATCGCCGCCGATGCGACCCAGGGCATGGACGAGATCGCGGCTGCGCTGGGCTCGGCCGATTCGATTGACAGCCCATAATTTGATCATATTCTGCGCGTATCTCCCCCGCAGGAAAGGACCGTCCATGCCCGTCATCTCGAATCACATGCCCACGGCCGAGCTTCAGGCGCTGGACGCGGCCCATCACATGCACCCGTTCACCGCCGGGGGCGAGCTGGCCGCCAAGGGCGCGCGTGTCATCACCCGGGCCGAGGGCGTGTGGCTGACCGACAGCGACGGCAATCGCATCCTTGACGGTATGGCAGGGCTCTGGTGCGTGAATATCGGCTATGGCCGACACGAGCTGGCCGATGTGGCCGCGCGCCAGATGCGCGAGCTGCCCTATTACAACACCTTCTTTCAAACGACCCATGTGCCCGCGATCGCGCTGGCCGACAAATTGGCAGAGCTGGCACCGGGCGATCTGAACAACGTGTTCTTTGCAGGCTCCGGGTCCGAGGCGAACGATACCAACCTGCGGATGGTGCGCACCTACTGGGCGCTCAAGGGCAAGCCCGAGAAGTCGATCATCATCAGCCGCAAGAACGCCTATCACGGCTCGTCCGTGGGCTCGGGCAGCCTGGGCGGCATGTCGGGCATGCATGCCCAGGGCGGCATGCCGATCCCCGGCATCGCGCATATCAACCAGCCCAACTGGTGGGCCGAGGGGGGCGACATGTCGCCCGAAGACTTCGGTCTCGCCCGTGCGCGCGAGCTGGAAGAGGCCATCGACCGGCTGGGCGAGAAAAAAGTCGCCGCTTTCATCGCCGAACCCATCCAGGGTGCCGGTGGCGTCATTGTCCCGCCTGACAGCTATTGGCCCGAGATCCAGCGCATCTGCGACGAACGCGAGATCCTGCTGATCGCCGACGAGGTGATCTGCGGCTTTGGGCGCACCGGCAACTGGTTCGGCAGCCACACCGTGGGCTGGCGGCCTCATATCATGACCATCGCCAAGGGGCTAAGCTCGGGCTACCAGCCCATCGGCGGCTCCATCGTCTGCGACGAGGTGGCAAGCGTGATCGCAGGGGCCGAGTTCAACCACGGCTACACCTATTCTGGCCATCCCGTTGCGGCGGCCGTGGCGCTGGAGAACCTGCGCATCCTAGAAGAGGAGAAGGTAGTGGATCACGTCCTCGACGTGGCGGCGCCCTATCTGTGGGAAAAATGGCAGACGCTGACCGATCACCCGATGGTGGGCGAGGCCAGGATGGTGGGCCTGATGGGGTCTCTTGCGCTGACGCCGGACAAGGCTGCGCGCGCGCCCTTTGCGGCGGAGGCCGGGACCGTGGGCTACCTGTGTCGCGAGCGCTGTTTTGCCAACAACCTGGTGATGCGCCATGTGGGCGACCGGATGATCATCGCCCCGCCCCTCGTCATCACGCCCGACGAGATCGACATCCTGATCGAACGGGCCTGGAAAGCGCTGGACGAAGGCATGGCCGCCGCGAAAGAGCAGGGGCTGTTCCAGCCTGCCCCCCGCGCTTGAGCGCGCTCAGGTCTGGCTGAGGCGCGCGTAGCTGAGCGAGATATGCGCGCGGCGGATCAGCGCCGCGGCCTGAGTGTCGCCCGCGGCCAGCGCACGGCGGGTCTGGGCCATCTCGTCGCGGAAAACGGCGATCTCGTCCGACAGGTCCATGCGCGGGATGGATTTCAGCCAGATGCGCGCCGTGCGGATGTAAAGCCGCTCGGACATGTCGCGCAGGGGTTGGTTCGCGGTCAGCGAAAGCCCGAAACGGAAATAGTCTAGGTTCAGCTGCGCAAAATGGCGCGGGTCTGGCTGGGCAAAGAGCCCGTCACCCCGGGCGATGAGCGCATCGAGCACTGCCCGAACCTCTGGCGTCACCGGCACCGGATCGAGCATGCCCGCAAGCTGCGCAAGCTCCATCCGCAGGGCATAGGTCTGCGCCATTTCGTGCACGTCCACATCGGTGACCATGGTCCCGACACCATGGACCGAACGCAACAGCCCCTCATCCTCGAGCCGCGCCAGAACCCGGCGCAGGGGCGTGCGCGAGGTGCCGAACTCCTCGGCGAGCACGGTTTCGGACAGCTGCGTGCCCGGTGGATAATCCAGAAGGCAGATGCGCGTGCGCAGCGTTTCGTAAAGCTGGTGGAACCGCGCGCCCGCATCAGCCATGGGCGGTCAGTTTCTCCGTCAGCCCGTCCAGCATATCCAGGCAGGACTGCATCTGCGACAGGCTGACATATTCGTCGGGCTTGTGCGCCTGCGAGATACTGCCGGGCCCGCAGACGACGACTGACGCGCCCAGCTTCTGGAACAGGCCGGCCTCGGTGCCAAAGGCCACCACATCGGCCCCGTTCGCGCCGGTCAGCGCGGCGATCAGGTCGCGCGCGGCGTTCTCGTCCATGGGCTCCAGACCGTCGACCTCGCCGATGACATCGGTGGTGATGGCCGCACCGGGATGGACCGCGCGCATCGCGGGCAGAAGCGTGTCGGTGACATAGGCCTCGATCTGGGTCTTCACGAACTCCGCGTCGGCCCGGTGGACGGGCCGCATTTCCCATTCCACCTCGGCCTTGCCGGCGATGACGTTATGGGCGACCCCCCCATGCACGCGCCCGATGTTGAGCGTGCTCCAGGGCGGGTCAAAACGGCTGTTCGCAGGCGCGCGGGGCTTGAGTGCCTCGCGCAGCTCCATCAGGCGGGCGACATAACGTACGGCATATTCGGCGGCGTTTACCCCGGCCTCGGGGGCCGATCCGTGCCCCTCGAGTCCGTGAAAATGGGTGGTGTATTCGCAGCAGCCCTTGTGGCCTTCGATGATCCGCATCTCGGTCGGTTCGCCGATCACGGCCATGGAGGGACGAATGCCCCGATCCTCGAGTGCGGCGACCAGCGCCTGACCACCGAGGCAGCCCACCTCTTCGTCATAGGTAAAGGCGAAATGGACCGGACGGGACAGGTCGCGCGCGGCCAGGGCGGGCGCGGCAGCCAGCGTACAGGCGATGAACCCCTTCATGTCGCAGGCGCCACGGCCATAGAGCAACCCGTGCCGTTCGGTCAGCGCGAAAGGGTCGGTCGTCCAGTCCTGATCCTCGACCGGGACCACGTCGGAATGGCCCGACAGGACCAGACCGCCCTCGGGTCGGTCCGGTCCTATCGTGGCAAAGAGGTTGGCCTTGTGCCCGCTGTCATCGTGGACAAGCTCAATTCTCGCGCCCAGATCCGAAAGGCGGTTCGCCAGATAGACCATCATCTCCAGATTCGACTGCGATGATATCGTCGGGAAGGCGATCAGGTCCGACAGGATGGCTTGGGCGTGGGATAGCTTGTTCATGCTCTTTCACAAACATCTTGCGGGGGCGGTTGCAAAGGGTCTCGGCCGCGCCGTCCTCGCGGATCAGGATCGACTCGGTGATTTCCATGCCCCAGTCGCGCATCCAGAGGCCGGGCATGAAATGGAAGGTCATGCCGGGCATCAGGACAGTCTCGTCCTCGGCCCGCAGGCTGATCGTGCGCTCGCCCCAATCGGGCGGGTAGCTCAGCCCGATGGGATAGCCGCAGCGCGCGCCCCGTTCGATGCCCGCGCGTTCCAGCGGCAGGGCGAGGGCATTGGCAATGTCGCAGGCGCGGTTGCCGGGGCGCGCGGCCTCGAGCCCGGCCTCCAACCCCTCGACCAGCGCAGCTTCGGCGCGCTTGATCTCGTCCGGGGGCGTGCCCAGGAAAATCGTCCGGCATAGCGGCGCGTGATAACGGCGATAGCAGCCCGAGATTTCAAAGAACGTCGCTTCGCCATTGGCAAAGGGGCGGCCGTCCCATGTCAGATGCGGTGCGGCCGCGTCCGAGCCCGAGGGCAGAAGCGGCACGATGGCGGGGTAATCGCCCCAATGCCCGTCGGCACCGGTGACCGCGTCGCGCAGTGCCTCGGCCACGATCAGGTTCTTGGGAATGCCCGGCTCGGTCCGTTCCACCAGCCCGTCGATGATCTGTTCGGAAATGCGCGCAGCACGGCGCATGAACACGATCTCTTCATCGGACTTCATCGACCGCTGCCAGTTCACCAGCGCCGTGGCATCGTAGAATTCAGCCTTCGGCAGGCCCGCGCAAAGCACCTCGTGTGCCTTGGCCGAGAAGTAGTAGTTGTCCATCTCGACACCGATACGGGCCTCGGACAGGTCCAGATCGGCCAGCCGCATCGCGAGATCCTGCATCGGATGGCGTTCGGTGGACTGCACGTAATTGTCGGCATATCCGATGATACGGTCGTCGCTCATCCAAACGGTGCGCAGGGCGCCGTTGGCGTCCTGGTTGCGCCCCCACCAGATCGGGTCGGCGTCCTTGAGCACGATCACGCCCTGGTGGACATAGAAAGACCAGCCATCATAGGCAGTCAGCCACGCCATGTTCGACGGATCGGTGACGAAAAGCGCATCGAGGCCCGCCGCCTCCATGGCGACCCGCGTTCGCGACAGGCGACGCTGGTATTCGGCGGCGCTGAACGGGATGTTTTTGCGAATCATGGCGGGACCTCCGTGGACTGGATGTACCGGGTAGTCTCACTGCTTGTGCACAAGTGGTCCGCATCAAAAGCGACATCGGGTGTGTCGTTTTGCGATTTGCGCTGAAAACCTAGGCGCTCTAGGGCTTGGGAAACGCCGAATCTGCCAAGATGTATACAACGCGCGGGATCATGGCCGCCCGGTCAGGCCCGTGAACGCAGGCCGGTCCGGGATGTCCCGGCCCGGCACCCGCCAGGACAAGGAGCGCAAGATGCTGAAGAACGACATGCTAGAACAATGGGACCGCGAGAATTTCTTTCATCCCTCGACCCATCTGGCCGAGTTCGCGCGCGGCAACGCCCCCCACCGGGTGATCGCGGGTGGTGAGGGCTGCCATATTACCGACCGGGACGGCACGCGCATGCTGGATGCCTTTGCCGGGCTCTATTGCGTGAACGTGGGCTATGGCCGCCAGGAAATCGCGGAGGCGATTGCCGAACAGGCCAAGGAACTGGCCTATTACCACGCCTATGTCGGTCACGGGACAGAGGCGTCGATCACCCTGTCCAAGATGATCCTCGACCGGGCGCCCGATCACATGTCCAAGGTCTATTTCGGCCTGTCGGGGTCCGACGCGAACGAAACCAACATCAAGCTTGTCTGGTATTACAACAACATCCTGGGCCGGCCCGAGAAGAAGAAGATCATCAGCCGCTGGCGGGGCTATCACGGCTCGGGCCTGATGACAGGGTCGCTCACGGGGCTGGAGCTGTTTCACAAGAAATTCGACCTGCCGCTGGCGCAGGTGATCCATACCGAGGCGCCCTATTTCTTCCGCCGGCCCGATGCGACGATGACCGAGGCGCAGTTCACCGCCCATTGCGTGGCCGAGTTGGAGGCGCTGATCGACCGCGAAGGGGCCGACACCATCGCCGCCTTCATCGGCGAGCCGATCCTTGGCACCGGCGGCATCGTCCCCCCGCCCGAAGGTTACTGGCCCGCGATCCAGGAGGTTCTGAAAAAGCACGACATCCTGCTGATCGCCGACGAGGTCGTGACCGGCTTCGGGCGGCTTGGGTCGATGTTCGGATCGCTGCATTACGATCTGAAGCCGGACCTGATGACCATCGCCAAGGGGCTGACCAGTGCCTATGCGCCGCTGTCGGGCTCGATCGTCAGCGACCGGATGTGGAAAGTGCTGGAGCAGGGCACCGATGAAAACGGGCCCATCGGCCATGGCTGGACCTATTCGGCCCATCCCATTGGCGCGGCGGCGGGCGTCGCGAACCTGAAGCTGATCGACGATCTGAACCTCGTTCAGAACGCGGGCGAGACCGGCACGTACCTGAACAAGGTCATGGCCGAGGCGCTGGGCGACCATGCCCATGTGGGCGAAGTGCGCGGCGAGGGGATGCTGTGCGCGGTCGAATTCGTGAAGGACAAGGACAGCCGCACCTTCTTTGACGCATCGGAAAAGGTTGGCCCGCGCCTGGCTGCGGCACTGCTGGAGCATGGGATCATCGCACGTGCGATGCCGCAGGGTGATATCCTGGGCTATGCGCCGCCCTTCTGCCTGACCCGGGCCGAGGCGGACGAGATCGCCGCCAAGACCGCTTTGGCCGTCAAAGAAGTGTTGGGCGCTTGATTCTCGGCCTCGCCGGGTTGTTCGAAACACAGCCGATCCGCCGAAGAGGCGGGTCGGCAACGGTATGTGTGCGGGTATATCGACCGAAATTGCCCAAATTGCTGCCCAAATTTCCCTCAAATGCTGCAAATCGCCTGAAAATGACGCTAGCCTGTTGAAAGACGAACCGCGCCGCGCTTTAGTCGCGGATAACACAAGCGGGAAAACCCGTGACAACAAACAGGGAGCCAAGCTTGGCCGATACTTTGCGAAACGACGCGTTCGTCGCGTTTGAACGCGTGCAAAAAAGCTACGACGGCGAAACGCTTGTCGTCAAAGACCTCAACCTCGACATGCCCAAGGGCGAGTTTCTGACGATGCTGGGGCCATCGGGATCGGGCAAGACGACCTGCCTCATGATGCTTGCGGGGTTCGAGACGGCGACCCATGGGGAAATCAAGCTCGACGGCGTGTCGATCAACAACATCCCGCCACACAAGCGCGGGATCGGTATGGTGTTCCAGAACTACGCCCTGTTCCCGCACATGACCGTTGCCGAAAACCTGTCCTTCCCGCTGGAAGTGCGCGGCCTCGGCAAGTCTGAACGCGAAGGCAAGATCAAGCGCGCGCTGGACATGGTTCAGATGGGCGAGTTCGGCGGGCGACGTCCTGCACAGCTGTCCGGTGGTCAGCAGCAACGGATCGCACTGGCCCGGGCGCTGGTGTTCGAACCTGAGCTTGTCCTGATGGACGAACCTCTGGGCGCGCTCGACAAGCAGCTGCGCGAACACATGCAGTTCGAAATCACGCGGCTCGCCCACGAACTGGGTATCACCACTGTTTACGTGACCCACGACCAGACTGAGGCTTTGACTATGTCGGACCGGGTTGCCGTGTTCAACGACGGTCGTATTCAGCAGCTGGCCCCGCCGGACCAGCTGTATGAAAGCCCCGACAACAGTTTCGTTGCGCAGTTCATCGGTGAGAACAACACGCTTCTCGGAACGGTGAAAGAGGTCAAGGGCGGCTATGCGTTAGTCGAACTGGACGACGGCGAGGTGATCGATTGCAAGCCCGTCAATGTCAGCAAACCCGGTGAGCGCACGCTGGTGTCGATCCGGCCCGAGCGTGTCGAGATCGACAAGTCGCGCCTGCATCCCGATGCGCACCTGCTCAAGGCCGAGGTGCTTGAATTCATTTACATGGGTGACATTTTCCGCACGCGCCTGCGCGTCGCCGGAAATGAGGATTTCGTGATCAAGACACGGAACGCGCCCGACCAGAAACGACTTCGTCCCGGCGAGACCATCGAGATCGGCTGGTTGCCGGACGATTGCCGGGCGCTGGATGCGCCCTAGGATTTCCATGGTTGGCGCCGAATACGGCGCGACTGTTGGAGAGGCCCGTGGTCTCGCCCGTGACCCGGTCTCCGATCCCAAAAACGGGCGGAAAATAGGGAGAAATCCATGAACACCACCAAGAAACTTCTTGCTTGCACGGCGCTGACCGTCGCGGCAGGCGCGGCCTTTGCCGCAGGCCACGGCAACATGGCTGACAGCATGACGCTTGTCAGCTGGGGCGGTGCGTACCAGAACAGCCAGCAGAAGGCCTATGTCGAGCCCTACCTGGCGATGAACGAAGGTGTCAGCGCGACCTGGGACGAAAGCTCGGCCGAGGCCGTGGCCAAACTGCGCGCCATGAACGAAGCCGGCAACGTCACCTGGGATCTGGTCGACGTCGTGGCATCGGACGCGATCCGTCTTTGCGACGAGGGTCTCGCCATGGAAATCGACCATGACGAGATGCTGGCGCCTGCACCCGACGGCACCGATGCCTCGGACGATTTCGGCGACCTGATCGTGTCGGACTGCTTCATCCCCCAGATCGTGTATTCGACCACCTTCGGCTACCGCACCGACATGGTGCCCGAGGGGGTCGATGCGCCGAGCCAGATCTGCGACGTGTTCGACCTGGAGACCTATCCGGGTAAGCGCGCGCTGGAACGTCGCCCCATCAACAACATGGAATGGGCGCTGCTGTGTGACGGCGTCGCCAAGGACGAGGTCTATGACGTTCTGGAAACCGACGAAGGCCAGGACCGCGCTCTGGCCAAGCTCGACACCATCAAGGACGAGGTGATCTGGTGGTCGGCCGGTGCGGACACGCCGCAGCTGCTCGCCGATGGCGAGATCTTCATGGGGTCGACCTATAACGGCCGCCTGTTCAGCGTCATCGAAGAGCAGGACCAGCCCGTCGGCATGATGTGGGATGCCCAGGTGTTCGACCTGGACGGCTGGATCATTCCCGCCGACCTGCCCGAGGATCGTCTGGCGCGCGTGATGGACTTCGTCCGCTTCGCGACCGACACTCAGCGTCTGGCTGATCAGGCCAAGTACATCTCGTACGGTCCGGCCCGCGAATCTTCGGCCCCGCTGGTGTCGACCCATGCCGAGCTGGGCATCGAGATGGCGCCGCACATGCCGACCGATCCGAACAATGCCGAGAACACGTTCCTCTACAACTACGAGTTCTGGGCTGACTATCGCGACGACATCGACGCGAAGTTCCAGGCGTGGCTAGCGCAATAATCTGACGTCTCGGGGCGGGCGGGTGACCGCCTGTCCCGCATCATCAGAACAAGACCTGTCCGGGGCGCGTGATTTGTGCGTGCCTCGGACCCACAAAAGCCGACAGGGACATCATGAGCGATACCACCGACACAGGCCCCGTTCTTGCCGCGGATGGCACGCCTCTGAAGAAAAGCCTTTCGCGCGCGCTGCGCATGCAGAAGGTGCGGGCGCTGATGCTGATCGCGCCGCTTCTGATCTTTGTTCTTGTCACTTTCATCGCGCCGATCGTGGACATGCTGTTCCGCTCGGTCGAGAACCAGATCGTCTCGGAAACCCTGCCGCGCACGACAGCTGCGTTAGAGGAGTGGGACCCAGACACCGGCGAGCTTCCCTCTGACGAGGTCTTCGAGGCCGCCTATTACGACATTTTCATCGCGGCCGAACGCAAGCTGCACACGCGTCTCGGCACCCGACTGAATTACGAACAGACCGGTGTGTCGTCGCTGTTCCGGAAGTCGGGCCGTGGTCTCGACGATATCGGTGAGGTCTACCAAGACCAGTTCGAAGATCTGAACGAGAACTGGGATGAGGCCCGCCCCTGGGCCGAACTGATGTCGGACCCCGACTGGATCGCCGCCCGCGAGGCCTGGGACGAGGACGGCGCGGCGCCGATGCCGACCTATCGCCTGCAATCGGGCATCTCCGATGTCCTGCCACGCACCGCCGAGGCGTATCGCATCTTTGCCGAATTCACCCAGCGCGAGGACGAGGACAGCCCGCTCGAGGAAGAGCCGTGGAGCATGGTGCACACAGCGCTGTTCCAGGATCTGACCGAACAGGATGTGAGCGGATACACAGGCCCCCAAGCCGCGATGCTGCAAGGGGCGGCTGGCGCCGTCGGCGAGTTCGAAACGATCAGCTTCCGCGACGGGTTCGTAGAGATCGACGAAGACTGGCTCGATCCCGAGGTCTGGCAAACGATCCAGACCTATTCGCCCAATTACACCACGGGATATTTCCTGAATGCCGTCGATATGCAAAAGACGCCCGACGGCCCCGCCCTGCGCGACGAGGACGAGCGGATCTATGGCCTCCTGTTCCAGCGTACGATGTTCATGTCTCTGGTCATCACCTTCAGCTGTATCCTGTTGGCCTACCCGGTGGCGTACCTGCTTTCGACCCTGCCGATGCGCAAGGCGAACCTCCTGATGATCCTCGTTCTTCTGCCGTTCTGGACGTCGCTTCTGGTGCGTACCTCGGCCTGGAAGGTGATGTTGCAGCAACAGGGGGTGATCAACGATGTTCTGGTGTGGCTTGGCCTAGTGGCCGATGAAAGCCGGTTGGTCATGATCAACAACCAGTTCGGCACGATTGTGGCGATGACCCACATTCTGCTGCCGTTCATGATTCTGCCGATGTATTCGGTCATGTCGACGATCCCGCCGTCCTATGTGCGCGCGGCCAAGTCGCTGGGCGCGTCGAACTGGACAGCCTTCTGGCGGGTCTATTTCCCGCAATCGGTGCCGGGCATTGGGGCGGGGTCGATTCTCGTCTTCATCCTGGCCATCGGCTATTACATCACGCCCGAGATCGTGGGCGGCACCACCGGCACGTTCATTTCGAACCGGATCGCCTATCACATTTCCAGCTCGCTCAACTGGGGTCTTGCGGCCGCACTGGGCACGCTACTGCTGGTCGTCGTGCTTGGGCTTTACTGGGCCTATGACCGGATCGTGGGCATCGACAACGTAAAACTGGGGGGGTGAGCCATGTCGGATGAAGTTGCACTCAACGACCCGAAAACCCTGCCGCTGAGCTTTACCCTGCCTGTCGTGGGTGCCGCTGGTGGCTTTTTCGGGCTTTTCGTCGGCACCGCCCAGGGCTCGACCCTTCTAGGGATCGTTGTGGCCGCGGCAGTCTGTGCAGGGCTTGCTTACCTGGCCATGGTGGTCATGGGCGTGCCGCAGGAAAGGACCTTTAAATGGGGCGTGCGCGCCCTCTTCGCGGTGCTCGGGTTTCTCGTAGGTGCACTGCCGGGGTTGGTTGTGGGCCTTCTGTTCGGCTGGTTCATCGGCTGGTTCATCTACTGGATCGGGCGCGCGCGCTATCGCATGACGCTGCCGCCCTATCTCACGTCTGGGCAGGTGCTGTGGGAGTACACCTTCCGCGTTCTGTGCGGGGCAATCTTCGTGTTTCTGATCACGCCGATCCTTGTGGTCATGCCGCTGAGCTTCAACGCCGAGAATTTCTTTACCTTCACACCAGGTATGCTCGCCTTCGACCCTGAAGCCTATTCGCTGAAACACTATCGCGATTTCTTCACGTCGAGCGAATGGCAACAGGCGCTGCGCAACTCGCTGCTGATCGCTCCGGTGGCGACGCTTCTGGCGGTCAGCTTCGGGACGCTCGCGGCCATCGGGCTGAGTTCGGAGCATGTGCCGTTCCGGCAAGCGATCATGGCGATCCTGATCTCACCGATGATCGTGCCGCTGATCATCTCGGCGGCGGGGATGTACTTCTTCTACAGCCGTATAGGGTTGCAGGGCACTTATCTGGGTGTCGTGCTGGCCCACGCGGCCTTGGGCATTCCCTTCGTTATCATCACGGTGACGGCAACACTGGTGGGCTTTGACCGTTCGTTGACCCGCGCCTCGGCCAACCTGGGCGCGAACCCCGTACGGACGTTTTTCAAGGTGCAGATGCCGCTGATCCTTCCAGGCGTGATCTCGGGCGGGCTGTTCGCCTTCATCACGTCTTTTGACGAGGTCGTTGTAGTGCTGTTCGTGGGCTCGGCCAACCAGCAGACGCTGCCGTGGCAGATGTTCACAGGCCTGCGCGAACAAATCTCGCCCACGATCCTTGCCGTGGCGACGATCTTGGTCGCAATCTCGATCATGTTGCTGACAACGGTCGAGATCCTGCGGCGACGCTCCGAAAAGCTGCGGGGCATGAGCCCGGGTTGACGGAAAGACCGCGTCGTAGCGGTTTGAGCAAGGCCCTTGGAAGGGCCTTGCGATACCGGGCGGATCAGCTGCGCACCAGCTTCTCGTAGCTCTCGGCGATCTCGCGTGTGAGGCTGCCGACCTCGAAATTGTAGTCGCCGATCTGGCCCACGGGCGTGACTTCGGCCGCGGTGCCGGTCAGCCAGCACTGTTCGAACCCTTCCAGTTCCTCGGGCATGATCACGCGCTCATGAACCTTGACCTGGCGATCCTTCAGCATGCCGATCACGGTCTGGCGGGTCAGCCCGTTCAGAAAGCAGTCGGGATTGGGCGTGTGCACCTCGCCATCCTTGACGAAGAAGATGTTGGCGCCCGTCGCCTCGGCCACGTAGCCGCGGTAGTCCATGAACAGCGCGTCGGCACAGCCTTTGGCTTCGGCCGCATGCTTGGAGGTGGTGCAGATCATGTAAAGACCGGCAGCCTTTGCGTGCACCGGGATCGTCTCGGGGCTGGGGCGCTTCCACTTGGAGAGGTCGAGCTTGGCGCCCTTAAACTTGCTGTCGCCGTAATAGGCGCCCCATTCCCAGGCGGCGATCGCCAGGTGGACGGGGTTGCGCGCCGAGGCGACACCCATATCCTCGCCCGCGCCGCGCCAGGCCACCGCACGTACATATGCGTCGCTCAGCCCGTTGGCGGTCAGCACTTCCTGCTTGGCCGCCTCGATCTCGTCGACGGTGTAGGGGATTTGGAAGTCCAGCTCGCCTGCGGAAAAATGCAGCCGCTCCGAATGCGCGCGGCTCAGGAAGATCTTGCCGTTATAGGCCCGCTCGCCCTCGAAGACCGAGCTGGCATAGTGCATCGCATGGGTCAGGATATGGACATTCGCCTGACGCCAGTCGATCAGCTGCCCATCCATCCAGATCTTTCCGTCGCGGTCGTCATAGCCGGCCATGATATGTCCTCTTCGCCTTAGCCTTTGCAAATGTTGCGCCAGATACGTCCGAAGTGGACATAAAATTGCGCCAAAACTGAGATTCGCTACCAGTTCATCCTTGGAATGTCAACAAGGCTGACTTATGCTGCCCGAAAGAACGAAAAGGAGGGGGACATGGCCGACGGTCACGGCGCATCGGGGCATGGCGGCGAAAGCCTGCTGTACCTGACCGATGAACAGCTTCGCCAGGGGATCGAAGCGATGTTCTTTGCCTATCGCGGGTTTACCGCCGACCCCGATCGCATCCTGTCCGGGCTGGCCTATGGGCGAGCGCATCACCGGGCCATCCATTTCATCAATCGCGCTCCGGGTACGACGGTCAATAACCTGCTGAGCATCCTGGGCGTGACCAAGCAATCGCTCAACCGCGTGCTGCGCACCTTGATCGAGGACGGTCTGGTGGAAAGCCGCGTTGGCCGCACCGACAAGCGCGAGCGCCATCTGTATCTGACCGACGCTGGGTCAGAGCTGGAACAGCGGCTGTCCGATGCGCAACGCACCCGGATGCGTGCCGCCTACCGCGCCGCCGGGCCCGAGGCGGTGGCTGGCTTTCGCACCGTGCTCGAGGCGATGATGGATCCGGACATGCGCCGCACCTACCACAAGCTGCGGGAGAGCGGCACATGACCGATCCCGATGCGCATCTGCTGATCGTCGATGACGACGAACGCATTCGCGGGCTCTTGCAGAAATTCCTGATACGACACGGGTTCCTCGTGTCGGCCGCGCGGGACGCGGCCCATGCGCGGCGTCTGCTTGCGGGGCTCGATTTCGACATGATCGTGCTGGACGTGATGATGCCCGGCGAGGACGGGATCACCCTGACCCGCGCGATCCGCGAAACCTCGGGCACGCCCATCCTGCTCTTGACCGCGCGGGGTGAGACCGAGAACCGGATCGAGGGGCTGGAGGCCGGGGCGGATGACTACCTGTCAAAGCCCTTCGAGCCCAAGGAGCTTTTGTTGCGCATCAACGCGATCCTGCGGCGCATGCCCGACCCCGAGGCGGTCAGCACCGCCCCAAAGCTTCTGTCGCTGGGTCCCATCCGCTATGATATCGAGCGCGGCGAGATGTGGCGCGGCGAGGAACTGGTGCGCCTGACCGCGACCGAAAGCCAGCTGATGCGCATCTTCTCGTCCAGCCCGGGTGAACCGGTCAGCCGCTCCAAGCTGGTCGAGGATCTGGGCCGCGACAAGGGACAGGCGCAGGAGCGCGCGGTGGACGTGCAGATCACCCGTCTGCGGCGCAAGATCGAAAGCGATCCGAAACAGCCACGCTATCTGCAAACCGTGCGCGGCGCGGGCTATATGCTGGCGCCCGACTGACCCAAGACGAAGCAGGGACCAGAATGACCACAGCCTTGATCACCCATGCGGATGCCCTGAACCATGTGACCCCGACCGGGCACCCAGAGCGGGTGGCCCGGATCGAACACGTCCTGCACGCCCTTGCCGGCAAGGACCTGAAACGGATCACGGCGCCGATGGCGTCCGACGACGATCTGCAGCGGGTCCATCCGGCCAGCTATATCGACATGCTGCGCAAGGCTCTGCCCGAAGAGGGTCAGATCCAGCTCGATGCCGATACCTGGATGTCGCCCGGATCGCTCGATGCCGCCTATCGCGGTGCCGGGGCTGCGATCACGGCTGTCGACATGGTTCTTGGCGGCGAGGTGCAGAATGCGTTCTGCGCCATGCGCCCGCCCGGACACCATGCGGAGACCGCAAAGCCCATGGGCTTTTGCCTGTTCGGCAATGCGGCGCTGGCGGCCAAGCATGCGCTGGATCACCACGGCCTGTCGCGCGTGGCGGTCGTGGATTTCGACGTGCATCACGGCAACGGCACGCAGGACCTGCTGTGGGACGAACCCCGCGCGCTTTTCTTTTCCTCGCACCAGTTCCCGCTCTGGCCCGGTACGGGCGAACGCAGTGAGACAGGCCCGCATGGCAATATCGTCAACCTGCCGCTGCCTCCCCGGACCGACGGGGCGCATATGCGCGAGATCTACAATCGCGACGTGTTCCCGAGGCTGATCGATTACGATCCCGAGCTTATCATCATCTCGGCCGGGTTCGACGCCCATGCGGACGATCCCCTGGCCGAACTGATGTGGACCGAAGAGGATTTCCGCTGGCTGACCGAACGGCTCTGCGCCATCGCCGACGCGGTCTGCGGCGGTCGTGTCGTCTCGACACTGGAGGGCGGCTATGATCTGGAGGCTTTGGCCGCGAGCGTAGCGGCCCATGTGGACGTATTGATGGAGGCAGGCGCATGACCGACACCCCGATTGCCGAGATGACATTCGAACAGGCGATGAAAGAGCTCGAGACGGTCGTGGCACAGCTGGAGCGGGGCGATGTGCCGCTTGAGGACTCCATCAAGCTTTATGAACGCGGGGCCGAGTTGAAAAAGCGGTGCGAGACGAAGCTGAAGGAAGCCGAGGAAAAGGTGGCCGCGATCACGCTGGATGGCGATGGCGCACCGACTGGAACCAAGCCCGTCGAAGGGCTGTAATCCATGTTCGACGCTGCGCTGAAAGACGCGCAGGGCCGGATCGGTGCGCATCTGGCTGATGTGATCGCGGCTATGGGCGACGGGACGATCCCGCAGGCGATGGTCTATGCCTCGAACGGCGGCAAGCGTCTGCGCGGGTTCCTTGTGCTGGAGGGCGCACGGCTGCACGGGGTCGGGCCGGAGCGGGCGATATGGCCGGCAAGCGCGATCGAGGCGCTGCATGCCTATTCGCTCGTTCATGACGATCTGCCCTGCATGGACGATGACGACCTGCGCCGGGGCCAGCCCACGGTGCATATAAGGTGGGACGAGGCGACGGCGGTTCTGGTGGGCGATGCGCTGCAAACGCTGGCCTTCGAGCTGGTCACGCGCCCCGAGGTGGGCCCCGGCGACAGGCGGTCCGATCTGGCGCTGAGTCTTGCGCAGGCGTCGGGCGCACAGGGGATGGTTCTGGGCCAGGCGCTCGACATCGCGGCCGAAACGGCGGACACGCCCTTGACACTTGACCAGATCACCGCGCTGCAAGCGGGCAAGACCGGCGCGCTGATCGTGTGGTCGGCCGAAGCGGGCGCGCGGCTGGCCGGTGCGGATACGGCCCATCTGCGCGCTTATGCGCAGGCGCTTGGTCTTGCCTTCCAGATCGCCGACGACATCTTGGACGTCGAAGGCGATGCGGACAAGGCGGGCAAGCGCTTGCACAAGGATGCCGAGGCCGGGAAGGCGACCTTTGTCTCGCTTCTGGGTCTCGACGGCGCCCGGGCCCGCGCGGCCCATCTGGTCGACGAGGCCTGCGCGGCGCTGGACCCCTACGGGACCGAGGCCGAAACCTTGCGACAGGCCGCCCGCTTCGTTATTGCGCGCGACAGCTAGCGCCAAGGAGGCACATGCCATGGCAGACCGTCCCGACACTCCGCTGCTGGACCAGGTGGCGATCCCCGCGGACCTGCACCAGTTCACCGATGCCCAGCTGATCCAGCTGGCCCATGAGCTGCGGGAAGAGACGATTTCGGCGGTATCCGAAACCGGTGGGCACCTTGGGGCCGGTCTGGGGGTTGTGGAACTGACCGTGGCGCTGCACGCCGTGTTCAACGCACCTCGTGACAAGATCATCTGGGACGTGTCGCACCAGAGCTACCCGCACAAGATCCTCACCGGGCGGCGCGACCGCATTCGAACACTCCGCCAAAAGGACGGGCTGTCGGGTTTCACCAAACGCTCGGAAAGCCCCTATGACCCGTTCGGGGCCGCGCACAGCTCGACCTCGATATCGGCCGCGCTGGGCTTTGCCGTGGCGCGCGACCTGGGCGGCACCTGCCCCGAGGGCCTGGGCGACGCGATCGCCGTGATCGGCGACGGGGCGATGAGTGCCGGCATGGCCTACGAGGCGATGAACAACGCGGGCCACCTGAAAAAGCGCCTGATCGTCATCCTGAACGACAACGAGATGTCCATCGCCCCGCCCGTGGGCGCGATGTCGTCGTACCTGTCCCGACTTTATGCCGAGGCGCCGTTCCAGGACTTCAAGGCCGCGGCCAAAGGAGCCGTGAGCATGCTGCCCGAGCCGTTCCGAGAAGGGGCAAAGCGCGCCAAGGAGATGCTCAAGGGCATGGCTGTCGGCGGCACGCTCTTCGAAGAGCTGGGCTTTTCCTATGTCGGGCCCATCGACGGGCATGACCTGCACCAGCTTTTGCCGGTCCTGCGCACGGTCCAGCAGCGGGCCACCGGGCCGATCCTGATCCATGTGCTGACGCAAAAGGGCAAGGGCTATCACGCTGCCGAGAACGCCGCGGACAAGGGCCATGCCACGGCCAAGTTCGACGTGGTCACCGGCAAGCAGAAAAAGGCGGCGTCGAACGCGCCCAGCTATACCCGTGTCTTTGCCGATGCGCTTATGCAGGAGGCGGCGGAGGACAAGCAGATCTGCGCCGTCACCGCCGCCATGCCCGACGGGACCGGTCTGAACCTTTTTGCCGAGCGGTTCCCGTCGCGCTGTTTCGACGTGGGCATCGCCGAGCAGCATGGCGTGACCTTCAGTGCGGGGCTGGCCGCAGGGGGGATGAAGCCGTTTTGCGCGATGTACTCGACCTTCCTCCAGCGGGGCTACGACCAGGTCGTGCATGACGTGGCGATCCAGCGCCTGCCGGTACGCTTTGCCATCGACCGCGCGGGGCTGGTGGGGGCCGATGGGGCGACCCATGCGGGCAGCTACGACATCGCCTACCTGTCGAACCTGCCGGGCTTCGTCGTGATGGCCGCGGCGGACGAGGCGGAACTGGTCCATATGGTCGCCACGGCGGCGGCCCATGACGAGGGGCCCATCGCGTTCCGCTTTCCGCGGGGCGAGGGCGTGGGCGTCGAGATGCCTGCGCGCGGCGTGCCGCTCGAGATCGGCAAGGGGCGCATCGTGCAGGAGGGGTCGCGCGTGGCGATCCTGTCTTTCGGCGCGCGTCTGAAAGAGGTGCTGGAGGCCGACGAGGCGCTGGGCGCACGGGGCATCACGCCCACGGTGGCCGATGCCCGCTTTGCCAAGCCGCTGGACCGCGAGTTGATCCTGGACCTGGCGCAGAACCACGAGGCATTGATCACCATCGAAGAGGGCGCCGTGGGCGGCTTTGGCAGCCATGTCGCGCAGCTCTTGGCCGATGAGGGCGTGTTCGACACCGGGCTCAAGTATCGCTCCATGGTGCTGCCGGACATTTTCATAGACCAGGCAAGCCCCAAGGACATGTATGCCGTCGCGGGCCTGAATGCCGAGGATATCGAAGCCAAGGTGCTGGACGTTCTGGGCGTGGCCAGGATTGGGGAGCGGCGCGCCTGACGGCCTATCCTCGCACCTGTTTCAGGATTGCGGCCAGCCCCTCGCGATAGGTGGGGTAGAGCAGTTCGACGGCCAGTTCAGACTTGATCCGGTCGTTCCGAACGCGTTTGGAGTCAGCGTAGAAGCTGCGCGCCATGGGGCCCAGGTCGGCCTCTTCAAAGGGCACTTCGGGCGGGCGCGGCACGCCCAGCAGATCTGCGGCATGGGCCAGCACCTCATCCGCGCCGCACGGTTCGTCATCGCAGACATTGTAGATGCGGCCCGGGTTGGGCGCGGTGATCGAGGCGTGCAGCGTCTGGGCGATGTCGTCCACATGGATGCGGCTGAAAACCTGGCCGGGCTTCACGATGCGCCGGGCGGTGCCCGAGTGCACCCGCTCGATCGCGCTGCGCCCGGGGCCGTAGATGCCAGGCAGTCGGAAGACGTGAACCGGCAGGGACGGGATGGACTGCCACGCCGCCTCGGCTGTCACCCGCGCCTGGGCGCGGGCGCTGCCGGGGGCCGCGGGCGTATCCTCGTCCACCCAGTCGCCGTCGTGGTCGCCATAGACGCTGGTGACCGAAAGGTAGCCGACCCAACGGCTCCGATCCGCGCGGGCGGCGATCTCGTCCCTCAGCGCATCGAGGATCGGATCGCCCAGCTCGCCCGGTGCGGCCGAGATCAGGATGTGGCTTGCCTCATCCAGCGCCTTGAGCGGGCCACTGTCCCAGACCACCGGAGTCACGCCCGTAGCAGCGATTCGTGTGGCCTTGTCGGCGCTGCGGGTGGTGCCGATCACGGTCCAACCCTCGGGCAGCAGCCTGCGGGCCAGCGCGGCGGCCACGTATCCATGGCCAAGTGTCAAAAGCGTTTTGTCCATGGGTCAGAGATGCGGGCGAATGGATTGCTTGGCAAGTGTTACAAAAAATGTTGC
>CAJXWO010000041.1 GCA_913062865.1 uncultured Paracoccaceae bacterium
CCGATCATCCGCATGATGGTGATCTCGGTCGGCTTCTACGGCATGTCCACCTTCGAAGGCCCGATGATGTCGATCCGTGCGGTGAACTCGCTCTCGCACTACACCGACTGGACGATCGGCCACGTGCACTCGGGTGCGCTGGGCTGGAACGGCATGATCACCTTCGGCGCGCTTTACTTCCTGGTGCCCAAGCTGTGGCAGCGCGAGCGTCTGTACTCGCTCAGCCTTGTCAGCTGGCACTTCTGGCTCGCCACCATCGGCATCGTACTCTACGCGGCGTCGATGTGGGTGACCGGCATCATGGAAGGCCTGATGTGGCGCGAAGTGGATGCCAACGGTTTCCTGGTGAACTCGTTCGCCGACACCGTTGCCGCCAAGTTCCCGATGTACGTGGTCCGTGGCCTGGGCGGGGTGCTCTACCTCACCGGTGCGATCATCATGTGCTACAACCTTTGGATGACCGTGAAGCGGTCCCCGGCCAAGCAGGCCGAGGGCAGTGCCGCGGTTGCCGCTGAATAAGGAGGGCTTGTTCAATGGCTATTCTCGACAAGCATAAGATCCTCGAGACCAACGCGACCCTCCTGCTGATCTTCAGCTTCCTGGTCGTGACCGTGGGCGGGCTGGTGCAGATCGTGCCGCTCTTCTACCTCGAAAACACCATCGAGGAAGTGGACGGCATGCGCCCCTACACCCCGCTCGAACTGACGGGCCGTGACATCTACATTCGTGAAGGCTGCTATGTCTGCCACAGCCAGATGGTGCGCCCGATGCGCGACGAGGTGGAACGCTACGGCCACTACAGCCTCGCGGCCGAGTCGATGTACGACCACCCGTTCCAGTGGGGCTCCAAGCGGACCGGGCCGGACCTGGCCCGCGTGGGCGGCCGTTACTCGGACGCGTGGCATGTGGATCACCTGCGTGACCCGCAGTCGGTGGTGCCGGAATCGGTGATGCCGAAATACGACTATCTCGAACGCACCCTGATCGACGGCGAATATGTCGGAGACCTGATGCGGACCCATCGTTTCGTCGGCGTGCCTTATACCGACGAGATGATCGAGAATGCGGTTGCGGATTTCGAGGCGCAGACCGATCCGTGGGGTGATACCGACGGCCTGATCGAGCGCTACGGCGAGAACGTCAACGTGCGCAACTTCGACGGGGCGCCGGGCATCTCGGAAACCGATGCGCTGATCGCGTATATGCAAATGCTGGGCACCTTGGTCGATTTCTCGACCTTCACGCCCGATGCAAGCCGCTAGGGAGGGCGTGATGGAGACCTATACCGCCCTTCGGCAATTCGCCGACAGCTGGGCTCTGCTGTTCCTCTTTCTCTTCTTCGGCGCAGTGATCCTCTGGGTCCTGCGGCCGGGAAGTGGCAAGACCTACCAGGACACGGCGGATATCCCCTTCCGGCATGAAGACGCACCCGCGCCCAGAGAGGGCCGCGACCAACCCGCCGCGAACGAGGAGGCGAGGACATGAGCAAACAACCGACGACGTCCGGCAAGAAGCAAGAGGTCGAAACGACTGGCCACAGCTGGGACGGCATTGAAGAGTACAACAACCCCCTGCCGCGCTGGTGGCTGTGGACTTTCTACGCGACCATCGTGTGGGCCGTGCTCTACACCATCGCATACCCGGCCTGGCCGGGGATCAAGGAGGCCACACCGGGCCTTCTGGGCTGGTCGACCCGCGCCAATGTGGCCGCTGACATCGCCGCCGTGGAAGAGGCCAACGCCGCCATCAACGAACGGCTGGCCAGCGTGGAACTTACGGCCATCGCTGACGACCCTGAGCTGAACACCTACGCCATCCAGGCCGGTGGCGCCGTGTTCCGCAGCTGGTGCGCGCAGTGTCATGGCTCGGGTGCGGCCGGTGTGCAGGCGGCGGGCTATCCGAACCTTCTGGACGACGCCTGGCTCTGGGGCGGCACCATCGAAGACATCCATTACACGGTTGCCCACGGCATCCGGAACGAGGATGACCCCGATGCCCGCTATTCCGAGATGCCCGCCTATGGCGAGATCTTCTCGGAAGAGGAGATCGTGCAGGTCGTGAACTACGTTCAGCAGATGTCGGGCCAGACCCCGAACGATGCGGCGGCAGCCGAGGCCGGGGCGGAGCTCTTCGAGTACAACTGCGCGGCCTGCCACGGCGAGAACGGCCAGGGCGACCCGTTCCAGGGCGCACCCAACCTGACCGACGCGATCTGGCTCTACGGGGGTGACTACGACACCCTGATGACCACGGTCACCCAGGCCCGCTTCGGCGTCATGCCCGCGATGGGCGGTGCCGAGTTGAGCGAAGCCGAGATCCGCGCGGTCGCGACCTACGTCCACCAGCTGGGCGGCGGTCAGTAATTGAAAAGGTGGTCGGCCACCGTGCGAGGCATCGCGCGGTAGTCGGCTGCAGAGTTGCCCAGGGCCGCAAGGCCCCGGGTCCGACGCCGGTCCCCCGTCCTGTTCGCGCGTTTCCTGGGGGGCCGGCGTTTCACTAATGTCGCGCGCTGCGGCGCCGGGTCAAGAACCGGGCGTCGTTTTGCGTTGCAGGCCGTCGCCCGAGGGCGCCGCGCAGATCCCGTGAAAGTACGATCGGATCAATCACGGCGCGCGGCCGCCATCAGCCGGGGGCGGTCGTCGCGCCAGGATGGGTGCGGCGGGGTCCAGCGGCGCTCGGACGGGGGCTGAGGCCCCTGGCGGCCGGTGGCGGTGAACAGGCTGTTTGCAAAAATCCCTAGCATGACGTGTCTCCTTCCGGTTTGCTGCTGCCCTTGCAGTCATTGCCCGAAATGCGAGAGCATGCGACTCAGCAATTCTGCATTTGTGTAAGCTGGAGTTTCAAATGGATTGGAGCCTGCTGCCGCCCTTGTCGTCGCTGCGCGCGCTTGCCGCCTATGCAGAGCGCGGCAGCATGGCGGCCGCTGGGCAGGTGCTGAATGTCAGCCATGCCGCCGTCAGCCAGCAGATCCGCGGACTCGAAGCGCATTTGGGGGTCGCGCTTCTGGACCGCTCCGGGCGTCAGGCCGTGCTCACGGTCGAGGGCGACCGTCTGGCGCAGGCGATGCTCGACGGGTTGGAGCGGGTCGCAACGGTCGTGGCCGAGATCACAGAGGCGGAAGCCGACCGTCCGCTTCAGGTGTCCCTGACACCGGCGTTCGCGGCGAACTGGCTGATGCCGCGCCTTGCCGATTTTCGCGGACGCCATCCCGAAATCGACCTGATGCTGAACCCGACCCCCGCGCTGGCCGATCCGACGCCGGGCGGGATCGACATCGCCTTGCGCTACGGCGACGGCGATTGGCCGGGCTTTGACTGCGAGCCGCTTCTGATGTCGCCACTGGTTCTCGTGGCAGCACCGGGGCTGATCGACGGCATCGACCCCGTGACCCCCGAGGCGTTGCGCGATCTTCCCTGGCTGCAGGAGTTGGGCACGACCGAGGCCACGGACTGGCTTCGCCGCAACGGTGTGACCGAAGGGCGCATGCGTGGACTCGTCCAGCTTCCCGGAAACCTCATGATCGAAGCGGCCCGCGACGGGCAGGGGGTTGCCGTGACCGCGAAGACCTTTGTCGAGCCCGATATCGCTGCCGGGCGTCTGAGACTGGTGTTCCAGGAGGAGGCGGCGCGCGGCTACCACATCGTCACCCGCCCCGGCGCCCTGCGCCCGCACGCCAAGGCCTTCCTGCGCTGGCTGCGGCGTCAGGTCCCGGTGCGGGATCAAGAGTTTGGTTTCAGTCTCGGGAATTGATGCATGTCAAAGCCCCTTTTAGGCCGGGGGTCCAAAACGGGCTTCAATCCATAACGCCACATCCGGAGCGATTCCGTGAGCAACCCCGATCACCAGCCAGCCCCCAGTCTTTATGCCGCCCGCGAGCCGATCTTTCCCAAGCGCGTGTCGGGCCGGTTCAGAAACCTCAAATGGATCATCATGATCCTGACCCTCGGGGTGTATTACATCACACCCTGGATCCGGTGGGACCGGGGCCCGAACCTGCCCGATCAGGCGGTCCTGGTGGACCTTGCCAATCGCCGGTTCTTCTTCTTCTGGATCGAGATCTGGCCGCATGAATTCTACTTCATTGCGGGCCTTCTGATCATGGCGGGCCTGGGGCTGTTCCTGTTCACCTCGGCGCTGGGCCGCGTCTGGTGCGGCTACACCTGCCCGCAGACCGTGTGGACCGACCTCTTTATCCTGGTGGAGCGCTGGATCGAGGGTGATCGCAACGCTCGCCTGCGCCTGCACCGGCAGGAAAAGATGGATTTCCGGAAATTCCGCCTGCGGATGACGAAATACGCAACGTGGTTCCTGATCGCGCTCGCGACCGGTGGTGCCTGGGTGTTCTACTTCACCGACGCGCCGACGCTTTTGGGCAATCTTTTCACGCTTCAGGCGCATCCCGCAGCCTACACCACGATCCTCATCCTGACGGCGACAACCTTTGTCTTCGGCGGCTTCGCACGGGAACAGATCTGTATTTACGCCTGCCCCTGGCCGCGCATCCAGGCGGCCATGATGGACGAAGACACCATCACTGTGGCCTATCGCGAATGGCGCGGCGAACCGCGCGGCAAGCATCGCAAGGCCGAAGGTGCCGAGAACCTAGGCGATTGCATCGACTGCATGGCCTGCGTCAACGTCTGCCCCGTGGGTATCGACATCCGCGATGGCCAGCAGCTCGAATGCATCACCTGTGCGCTGTGCATCGACGCCTGCGACGACATGATGGCCAAGATCGGCAAGCCCCGTGGCCTGATCGACTACATGGCGCTGTCGGATGAAACCGCCGAGCGCGCGGGCGAAAATCCCCGCTCGATCTGGAAGCATATCCTGCGGCCGCGGACGATGCTGTATACCGCGCTGTGGTCGCTGGTGGGCATCGGGTTGATCTTTGCACTGTTCGTCCGCCCGGATATCGAGATGACGGTCGCCCCGGTCCGCAACCCGACCTTCGTCACCCTGTCCGATGGCTCGATCCGCAACACCTATGACGTGCGGCTTCTGAACAAGCATGGTGAGGACCGTCCGTTCCGCATGACCGTTGCCGGCGATCCGGCGCTGCGCATCCAGCTCGAGGGCTCGCCCTACGAAACCGTCACCGTCCCCGCAGACACGACCTTCCTGCAAAGGGTCTACGTGATCGCACCGCCCAGTGCCGACGCGGCAAACAGCGAACGCACCGAGTTCCGCTTCTGGGTCGAGGACATCACCAACGGCGAGCGGGCATATACAGACACGATCTTCAACGGGAGAGAAAACTGATGGCCAAAACGCGCGAACTGACCGGCCGCCATGTTCTGATGGGCTTTGTCGGGGCCTTCACCATCATCATCGGGGTGAACCTGTTCCTCGCCTTCAGCGCCGTGAACACCTTCCCCGGGCTCGAGACCAAGAACTCCTATGTCGCGAGCCAGCAGTTCGACGATCGCCGCGCGGCGCAAGAGGCGCTTGGCTGGCAGGTCGCTGCCGAAGCCAAGGGAGGGCTCGTGATCCTGCATATCACCGACCAGCAAGGCCGCCCTGTCCAGGTGCAGGATCTGCAGGCCACCGTCGGCCGCGCCACCCACGTCAAGGATGACCAGGCGCCGGACTTCACCTTTGACGGCACCGCCTATGTCGCCCCGGCCAAGCTGGGTGAGGGCAACTGGAACATTCGCATGACCGCGCTGGCCGAGGATGGCACGGAATTCCAGCAGCGGGTCATCCTACATATCCGGGGCTAGGCCGATGTGTGCCCAGGTCTCTGCCTGTCTGGCCTGTGCGGCCGCCCCTGCCGCCGAATCCCTGGCCGAGCGCGCGCTGCCCAAAGAGGTGAACATCGCGCTGTCCCTGCCGACCATCCACTGCGCGGCCTGCATCTCCGCGGTCGAGCGGGAGTTGGCAAAGCACCCCGGCGTCAACGGTGCGCGGGTCAATCTGACGCTCAAGCGGGCAAATATCGACGCGGCCCCCGATGTCACCGCCGAAGAGCTGGTGGGCGTGCTCGACCGCATTGGCTATGAGGCGCATGAACTGGACGCGGGCGCGCTCAGCGCCACGGGCACCGACAAGGCGGGGCGCGACCTGTTGATGCGGCTGGCCGTGGCGGGCTTTGCGTCGATGAACGTGATGCTCCTGTCCATCGCGGTCTGGTCCGGGGCCGAAGGGCCCACGCGCGACATGTTCCATTGGGTGTCCGCCGCGATCACGCTGCCCACCATCGCATTTTCAGCGCAGCCCTTCTTCCGCAACGCGTGGAGCGTTCTGCGCCACGGTCGGCTCAACATGGATGTGCCCATCTCGCTTGCGATCCTGTTGGCGGTTGTGACCTCACTGTGGGAAACCTCCCTGTCAGGGGAGCACGCCTATTTCGATGCGGCCATCGCGCTGACCTTCTTTCTGCTGGCAGGGCGCTACCTGGACTACCGCACCCGCGCCGTCGCGCGTTCGGCCGCCGAGGAACTGGCCGCGCTCGAGGTGCCCCGGGCCACGCGCATTTCCGATGGCACCGAAGACATCGTGTCGGTGGCCGACCTGCGTGTGGGGGACCTGATCCTGGTGCGCCCCGGTGGCCGCATGCCCGTGGATGGCGAGATCGTCGAGGGCACGTCCGAGCTTGACCGGTCGCTTCTGACCGGCGAGACGGTGCCGGTCTATGGCGGTCCGGGACAACGCGTCAGCGCGGGCGAGGTGAACCTGACCGGCCCGCTGACCCTACGCGCCACCGCCGTGGGCGAGGACACGTCGCTGCACCGCATGGCCGACCTGGTGGCCATCGCCGAAAGCGGACGGTCGCGCTACACCTCGCTCGCCGATCAGGCGGCCAAACTTTACGCGCCCGGCGTGCATATCCTGTCGGCTCTGAGCTTCCTGGGCTGGTATATATGGTCGGGCGATCTGCGCATGGCGCTGAACATCGCCGCCGCCGTGCTGATCATCACCTGCCCCTGTGCGCTGGGTCTCGCCGTACCGGCGGTGACCACCGCCGCGTCGGGCAAGCTCTTCCGCAAGGGTCTCTTGATCAAGGATGCCACCGCGCTTGAACGTCTGGCACAGGTCGACACGGTCGTTTTCGACAAGACGGGCACGCTGACCGCCGGTACGCCCGAACTGACCAATCTCGGGGCCCACAGCCGCCGCGATCTCGAAATCGCGCTGGCGCTGGCGCAGGGGTCGGACCATCCGCTGTCCCAGGCGATCGTCCGCGCTGCCCAAGCGGCCGGGATCAAGCCTGCGCCGATATCGGGGCTGGAAGAACGTCCCGGCTACGGCACGGAGGCGATCTGGCAGGGCCTGACGGTGCGGCTGGGCCGCCCTGACTGGCTGGGTGCCGAGGCCGGTTCGCAAACCAGTGCCTGGCTTCAGGTCGGGCGTGACGATCCGGTGGCCTTTACCTTTACCGACGCGCTGCGCGACGGTGCCGAAGAGGCCGTGCGCGCCCTCAGGGATGCGGGCAAGGCGGTCTGGCTGGTCTCTGGCGATGCCGAGACCCCTGTGCGCGCCCTTGCCGAGCGGCTTGGGATCACGCACTGGATCGCGGCCGCCCGCCCCGAGGACAAGGCCGCCCGCATCGCCGAGATGAGCGCGGACGGACACAAGGTTCTGATGGTGGGCGATGGCCTGAACGACACCGCGGCTTTGGCGGGGGCCCATGCGTCCATTTCGCCCGCAACCTCGCTCGATGCCGCGCGCGTGGCGTCCGATATCGTGCTCTTGGGCCGCGATCTGTCGCCCATTGCCGATGCGGTCGCCACGGCACAGTCCGCCACCCGGCGGATCCGCGAAAACTTCCAGATCGCGACCGTCTATAACGTCGTCGCCGTCCCGATTGCGGTGATTGGTCTCGCCACGCCGCTGGTCGCGGCCTTGGCCATGTCTGCGTCATCGATTACGGTGTCGCTCAACGCATTGCGACTGAGGTAATCCGATGAACGTGCTGGTCTATCTGATCCCGATTTCCGTCTTCCTGGGCGGGATGGGGCTTTTGTTCTTCGTCTACACGGTCAAGTCCCGGCAATACGAAGACCCCGAGGGCGACGCGCAGCGCATCCTGAGCGGCGAGTATGACGATAAGCCCAAGGGCTGAGCGGTAACCGGCGGGCCTCAGCCCGGCCCGATCATAAAGCACGACACGTTGCGCGCCTGAAGCCTGCGGCACGCAAGGTCGGCGCGTTCGCGTGTCAGCCCCATGAAATTGGCATCGAATCCGGTGGGTTTCTGGATCACCTTGCGCAGCGAGCCATCGAGCGTCGTCATCTCGGCAAGCGCGGTTTTCAGCAGCACACGCTCGGCGGCAAACCGGCTGGGGTAGCGTCCGACATTGATGCCCCAATGGGCCCCGCCCGATGTCGATATGCGGGTCACAACTTCGGGTTCCGGCTCCGGCGCGGGGCGGGGGGCCGGAGAGCGGGCAGCGGCCAGCGCAAGACCGGCCGGCCGTGGCGCGGGCTTCACGGCGGGCACGTCCTGAACCGTCCGGGCCGGGGCGGCGGTGGCCGCGGCGGTCTCGTGCGCCTCAAGCAGTGCCTCTCGGATATCGTCTTTGAGCGCCAGCGCGACGGGTGGCGCCACGGGCTCCGGGATGGGCCGGGCGACGGGCCGCAAGCTCTTGGCCACGGCCGTGTTCATGCGGATCGTCTTGCCCGCGGCACCTGTCGCGACCGCCGCGCTGACAGGTTGCGGCTTTTGCAGCGCCACGCGGCTTGGTGCCTTGCGGAAACCGATATCGAGAAGCTCGGCCACGCGGGCGTTGCGTGTCGCTGTCGACCGTCCGCCGAACACCGTTGCGATGATACGTTCTCCGCCCCGTTCGGCAGAGGCGGTCAAGTTGAACCCCGCAGCGCGTGTGTAGCCGGTCTTGATCCCGTCCGCGCCCTTGTAGTCTGACAGGAAGCGCCGGTTGGTATGGGCCACCCGCTTGATGCCCGCGTCCGCGGTCTTCCGCGCGAAGAGGTTGTAGTATTGGGGGAAGTCGTAGATCACATGACGGCCGAGGATCGTCATGTCGCGCGCGGTGCTCATATGACCCACTTCGGTCAGGCCGTGCGCGTTCTTGAAATGGGTCCGCGTCATGCCCATGGCCTTGGCCGTACGGTTCATTCGGCGCGCAAAGGCCGCCTCGGAGCCAGAGATCGCTTCGCCGATCGCGGTCGCGGCATCGTTGGCAGATTTGACCGCCGCCGCGCGCATCAGGTAGCGCAGCTTGATCCGCTGCCCTTCTCGCAGCCCGAGTTTCGATGGCGGTTCGGCGGCAGCGTTGCGCGATACGGTCACAAGCGTGTCCAGCCCGATCTCGCCGTTCTCAACCGCCTGGAAGGCGATGTAGAGTGTCATCATCTTGGTCAGTGATGCGGGATGCAATTGCGTATCCGCATTTTCGGCATGCAGGACCTTGCCGGACCGCGCGTCCATGACCAAAGCGGCATAGGGCGCTGCAACCGCGCTCAGCGGCAACAGGACCAGCAACCAGATTGCGGTAAATACGAATAGCCCGTAGCGGGCCGGCTGACGGTGCCGCGCCTTCACTTTACTGCCCTTTTCTGCCTCGTGCCGCCGGGTCTTTTTGCCCGTATCAGCTTGTTTCGTGAAACAATAGCACGTTCACTTCCTGCGATAAAGGGTTCATTTAAAACGTGTTTTTCGATTTTCTGACACGCTGTTCTTGCAATATCTTGCGTCCCTCGTATCAGAACCCCCAACACCGGCGATCCCGTGTCGGCGCGATCTGTGAAACGATGATTTGCGTCGAGACCCTTTGACCTGCTCCGCCGCAGGCCGGATGTGGCCGGGATTACCTTGGCGCGGGGACGGCACAACCGGGGGCCAAACCGATTTCGTGCCCCGCGCCCCTCTTTTCTCGGGTCCGACTCAGGTTATATAGACGCAAATCGCAATTCTCCCCATGGATCCTGTTTCTGATGGCCAAAAGCCCGCTTCATATGTCTGACACCGACCGACCGGACGGTGATGCCGGCGTTGTGGTGGACACAAAGCCGAAGACGCAGCGCCCGCCGCTCTACAAAGTATTGCTGCTCAACGACGATTACACGCCGATGGAATTCGTGGTTCACGTGCTCGAACGGTTCTTCGGCATGACTCACGCCCAAGCGTTCGAGATCATGCTGACCGTGCATAAGAAGGGCGTCGCGGTGGTCGGTGTCTTCAGCCATGAGATTGCCGAGACCAAGGTCGCACAGGTGATGGATTTCGCGCGGCGGCATCAGCACCCGCTGCAATGCACCATGGAAAAGGAATAAGGCCCGGCCATGGCCGATAGCCGATTGCGCCTTGCGCTCGGTCCCGGCGGGATCGACTTGCCCGAGGGCACCCGGATCGCGGTCGTCGGCCCTGGCGCAGGTTACGATCTGTCGCCGCTGGGTGCGGCCGACATTGAGGTCATCCAGCCCTTTCGTCCCGATCACGACTGGTTCGCCGCACAAGGGCGGTCCTGCCGGACCGAGCCGCAGGGGCGCTATGGCGCGTCGCTGGTCGTGGTTCCGCGTGCAAAAGCACAGGCGCGGCACTGGATCGCCATGGCGGTGGCGCAAACCGACGGTCCCGTTCTTATCGACGGCCAGAAAACCGACGGGATCGATTCCATCTACCGCGACCTGCGCAAACGGGCCGAGGCATCCGCCCCGATCAGCAAGGCCCATGGCAAGCTTTTCTGGATCGAGGCCGGAGCGAACCTGGTCGATTGGCGGGCCGAACCGCAGTACGGGCCGGACGGGTTCCTGACGGCCCCCGGCGTCTTCTCGGCCGATGCGATCGACCCGGCCTCGCGGCTTCTGGGCGATGCGCTGCCCGACGCGATGAAGGGCCGCGTTGCCGATCTGGGCGGCGGTTGGGGTTATCTGAGCGCACAGATCCTCAGGCGCAGCGGAGTGTTGTCCGTCGATCTGGTGGAGGCCGATCACGTCTCGCTCACATGTGCCCGGGCCAACCTGCACGATGCGCGCGTCCGCTTTCACTGGGCCGATGCCACCGATTGGACCCCGCCCGAGCCTGTCGATCACGTTGTGATGAACCCGCCCTTCCACTCGGGCCGTGCGGGCGACCCATCTATCGGACATGCCTTTATCGCCGCCGCTGCACGCATCCTGAAACCCAATGGGATCTTGTGGATGGTCGCAAACAGGCATTTGCCTTATGAAAGGGCATTGGGCGCCGCGTTCCGCGACCTGGACACGGATGAACGCGATCCGAAATTCAAGATTGTACGCGCCGCCAAACCGGTCCGCAAAGGCAGGATAGCATGACATTTTCCATCGACGGCAAGACTGCCATCGTGACCGGCGCCGCCAACGGGATAGGACTGGCCATCGGCCGGCATTTCGTTGATCATGGGGCCAACGTGATGTTCGCCGACATGGACGAGGCCCGGCTGGCCCACGAACTGGGTGACCGCGCGTCCGAAGACAACATCGCTTATTTCGCCGGCGACCTGCGCGAGCGTCTGACCATCGCGAACCTTCTGTCGGCCACGATCGACGCCTTCGACCGGGTGGATATCCTGATCAATGGCAGCCGGCAGGTCCTGCTGACCGACCCCTTGGATCCCGACGACACCAGCCTCGAGACGCTGCTGGACCAGAACCTGATGGCGTCCTACCGCCTGTCGCAGCTCATCGCGAAGCGCATGATCAAGCAGGCCGAGGGCAAAGACGAGGGGCCCGTGGGCTCCATCGTGAATCTCTCCTCCATAGCCGCCCGACGCACCCATTCCGAGCTTCTGGGGTATTCGGTCTCGACCGCTGCGCTGGACCAGATGACACGGTCCATGGCGGTCGCGCTGTCGCCTTACCGCATCCGGGTGAACGCGGTCGCCTTTGGATCGGTGATGAGCGCATCGCTCAAGCAGTCGCTCAAGGACAATACCACCTACCGATCCGACATCGAGGATCACACGCCCCTGTCGCGAATCGCCTCACCGGGCGAGTTGGCGGACGCCGTGCAGTACCTGGCATCGGATGGGTCGGGCTTTGTCACCGGCCAGATTTTGACCGTCGATGGCGGTCGGACCCTGCTTGACCCGGTGGAGGCACCGGCCCACTGACGACCCCTTGACCTTCCAGTGACTGGAACGCCTATCTGGTGAAGCGTTGACAAAAGGAAACGCTTTACCATGACCCGAACACTGACTTTGAACCTGTCCGGCCTGAGCTGCGCCGGGTGCGTGCGCCGGGCGCAAACCGCGCTCGATGCGGTGTCCGGGGTCGAAGAGGCGCAGGTAAATCTCGCCACGGCCACGGCGCGCGTCACGATGGACGACACCGGCAAGGCGTCCGACCTGGTCGCTGCGCTGGACCAGGCAGGATACCCGGCCCGGACGCATCGCACGACACTTCAGATCGAGAACCTGACCTGTGCTTCCTGCGTCCGGCGGGCAGAAACCGCCCTGACCGCCCTGCCCGGGGTCCTTTCGGCAACCGTCAACCTGGCCGCGGGCACCGCGCGGGTGGAGCTGTTGGAAGGCACCGCAAGCGATGCCGCCTTGACCCGCGCCCTGTCCGATATCGGCTATCCCGCAACAGTGCAGGGCTCCGACCGTCCGGTCGACCCGTCCGAGCGCCGCGCGGACGAGGCACGCACCCTGCGGACACAGACCCTGGTTGCGGCGGCCCTGACCCTGCCGGTTTTCCTGATCGAAATGGGCGGGCACGCGATCCCGGCTTTCCACCACTGGCTGGCGGGTCTGGTCGGTGCCGACATGCTGCGGCTGGTCGCCTTCGTTCTGACGACGCTCGTCCTTGCCGGACCCGGGCGGCAGTTCTTTACCAAGGGGGTGCCGAGCCTTCTGCGCGGGGCACCTGACATGAACGCGCTGGTCGCGCTGGGCACTTCGGCGGCGTGGGGCTACTCGACGGTCGCGACCTTTGCCCCGACTTTGCTGCCCGAGGGCGCGCGCAACGTCTATTTCGAGGCCGCGGCGGTGATCGTCACACTGATCCTGCTGGGCCGCACGCTCGAGGCGCGGGCCAAGGGGCAGGCGGGCAACGCGATCCAGAAGCTGCTGGGCCTGCGCGCGACAACAGCGCTGGTGGAACGGGACGGCAGCCGCGCAGAGCGCCCGGTCGAGGACATCGTCGCGGGCGACCGTGTCCACCTGCGACCCGGTGAAACCGTGGCGGTGGACGGCACCGTGATCTCCGGCGGCAGCTATCTGGACGAAAGCATGCTGACCGGCGAACCGCTGCCCGCGGCCAAAGGGCCGGGCGACATGGTCGTCGGCGGCACGGTCAACGGGGCCGGTGCGCTGGTCTTCGAGGCGACACGCGTGGGCGAAGAAACCACGCTCGCCCGGATCACCCGCATGGTAGAAGACGCGCAGGGCACGCGCCTGCCGGTCCAGGCGCTGGTCGACCGGGTGACAGCGGTGTTCGTGCCTATCGTGATCGCAATCGCCGTCCTGACGGTGGCGCTTTGGCTGATCCTCGGGCCAGATCCGGCACTGGGCCTTGCCCTTGTCGCCGGAGTGTCCGTTCTGATCGTCGCCTGCCCGTGCGCCATGGGTCTGGCCACGCCGACCTCGATCATGGTGGGCACCGGCCGCGCGGCACAGCTGGGCGTTCTCTTTCGCAAGGGCGACGCGCTTCAGACCCTCAGCCGGGCGGGGATCGTCGCCTTTGACAAGACCGGCACCCTGACCGAGGGCCAGCCCAGCCTGACGGAACTGGTCACCGCCGATGAATGGACGCGTGACAGGCTTCTACCGCTGATCGCGGGCGCCGAGGCGCCCTCTGAACATCCGGTCGCCCGGGCGATCCTGTATGCCTCGCCGGGCCGTGTGCCCGAGGCCGAGGGCTTCGAAGTGCTGACCGGCAAGGGCGTGCGCGCCTCTGTTTCTGACCGCGACGTCCTCGTGGGCTCCGCGCGGCTGATGGCCGAGGCCGGGATCGACACCGCGCCGTTTGACGCGCAGGCCGAAACCCTCGCCGCCCGCGGGCAGACCGTGCTTTATGCCGCCGTGGACGGTGCTCTGGCCGGTCTGGTGGCCGTTGCTGACCCTGTCAAACCCGGCGCGGCCCAGGCGGTAGCGGAGCTTCAAGCGCAGGGCCTGACCGTGGCCATGGTCACTGGCGATGCCGACCGCACCGCGCAGGCCGTTGCACAGAGCCTGGGCATCGACGTGGTCGTCTCCGAGGTACTGCCAGACGGCAAGGTCGCCGCGGTCGACAGCCTGCGCGACCGAAACGGTGCCAAGCTCGCCTTTGTTGGCGACGGGATCAACGATGCGCCCGCGCTGGCAGCGGCCGATGTGGGCATCGCAATGGGCACAGGCACCGATATCGCGATCGAGGCTGCGGATGTAGTGCTCATGTCCGGCGACCCGGCCAAGGTGGCCACCGCGCTGGACATCAGCCGCGCAACGCTCGCCAATATTCGCCAGAACCTGGTCTGGGCCTTCGGCTACAATGTGGCGTTGATCCCGGTCGCGGCAGGTCTCTTGCATGTCTTTGGCGGGCCGATGCTGTCGCCCGCGCTGGCGGCCGGGGCCATGGCGCTCAGCTCTGTCTTCGTCGTCACCAATGCACTGCGCCTGCGCCGGGCGGCCACAGCGCCTGACCCGGAACCGACGCAAGCGCCGCTTGCCAGCACCCGCAAAGCAGAGGGGACCGCATGAACATCTCCGAAGTGGCCGGGCGCACCGGTGTGCCGGCCAAGACCATTCGCTACTACGAAGAGATCGACCTGATCACGCCCGCCCGTGACCCGAACGGCTATCGCAGCTTTTCGGAAAGCGACATGCACAAGCTGACTTTTCTGGGCCGGGCCCGGACCCTGGGCTTTTCCATCGCCGATTGCCGCAAGCTGCTGGCGCTGTGGGAGGATCGCAGCCGCGCCAGCGGGGACGTGCGGGCACTGGCACAGGAACACCTGGCCGAGATCGAGCGCAAGATCGCCGATCTGCAAGCCATGCGCGACACGCTGCAGGGCCTCGTGACCGCCTGCCATGGCGACGACCGCCCCGATTGCCCGATCCTGGCCGACCTGGCGCGTGGCCCGAGCTGACCGGGACGCCGCGCCGCCTTTCCAAGCCCGCGCGGCGCTGCTACGGCTTCTGAAACGCGCATGCCAAGGGAGCGGCCCAGATGACCGAACAATTCGACACCCAGAAAGCCCGTGCCTCGGCCTGGTTCCGCAGCCTGCGCGACGACATCGTCGCCGCCTTCGAAGGGCTCGAGGACACCCATGACACTGGCCCTCTGTCCGACGCGGTGCCGGGGCGCTTCGAGGTAACCGAGACCAAGCGGACGTCCGACGACGGATCGGACGCCGGGGGCGGGTTGATGAGCGTCATGCGCGGCGGGCGCGTCTTCGAAAAGGTGGGCGTCAACGTCTCGACCGTCTACGGCACCCTGGGTGAACGCGCGCAAAAGGCGATGGCGGCCCGCGGTGTGCCCGGCATGGACAGCGATCCGCGCTTCTGGGCCTCGGGCATCAGCCTCGTGGCGCATATGCAGAACCCCCATTGCCCGGCGGTGCACATGAACACGCGGATGTTCTGGACGCCCAATGCCTGGTGGTTCGGCGGCGGGTCCGACCTGAACCCCTGCATCGAGTATGACGAGGACACCGCCCATTTCCACGCCACGCAGAAAGAGCACTGCGACCGGCACCATGCGGACTACTACCCGCGGTTCAAGGACTGGGCGGATGAGTATTTCTACATCCCCCACCGCAAGCGGGCCCGGGGTGTCGGCGGCATCTTCCTCGACGATCACAACACCGGCGACTGGGACGCCGATTTCGCCTTTATCCAGGACGTGGGCCGGGCCTTTCTGCCCGCCTTCGTCCCGCTGGTGGAAAAGCGCCGCGTGCAGCCCTGGACCAAAGACGAAAAGGATGTGCAGCTGGTCCACCGTGGGCTCTATGCCGAATACAACCTTGTCTATGACCGGGGCACGAAATTCGGGCTTGAGACGGGCCATGACGCGAATGCCGTACTCATGAGCCTGCCGCCGCTGGCGAAATGGATCTGAGCGGCGTGGGCCCAGTCTCTTCTTCGTGGCTTGAATACACCAAATACGAACACTCCCGCGCTTGCGCGGTAGTGTGAGATATCCTGTGCGCGGCCCCAAGGCCCACGCGCTTCTGGATCAGGGCCAGTGACTCAAGACTGGCCGTCGCGGATGGTGTCGATCATCCGCTGCACATTGTCCGGGTCGGCATCGGGGGTGATGCCATGGCCCAGGTTGAAGATATGCGGCCCGTTCTTGAACGCGGCCACGACGCGGCGCGTTTCACGCACCAGATCGTCGCCACCGGTGACCATGTGACGCGGGTCCAGATTGCCCTGCACGCAGCCATCGACCTGCACATGGGCCGCGGCCCAGTCGGGGCTGACGGAATTGTCGATGGCCACACAATCCGCGCCCGTGGCCTTGGCAAAGCCGATATACTTGTCGCCTGCCTCGCGCGGGAAGGCGATGATCGGCAGGCCGGGGTGACGCGCCTTCAGCTCGGCGATGATGCGCTTCGCGGGGTCCAGCGCGTAGCGGTCGAAATCATCGCCCTTGAGCGATCCCGCCCAGCTGTCGAAAATCTTGATGACCTCGGCCCCGGCCTCGACCTGCTTGGACAGGTATTCGATCGTGCCCTCGGTGATCCGATCAAGAAGCGCCTCGAAGACCGGGCGGTTCTCGTCCTTGAGCGCGTGAGCCGGGCCCTGGTCCTTGGTGCCGCGGCCCGCGATCATGTAGGTGGCCACGGTCCAGGGCGCGCCGGCAAAGCCGATCAGCGTTGTTTCCTTGGGAAGTTCACGCGACAGGATGCCCACCGTTTCGTAGATCGGGTTCAGCGTTTCGTGGATCTCGTCCACGGGCTTCAGCGCGTCGAACCCGGCCTGATCGGTGATCGTGGACAGCCGCGGACCTTCGCCGGTGACGAACCACAGATCCGCCCCCAGCGCCTGGGGCAGCAGCAGGATGTCGGCAAAAAGGATGGCCGCGTCGAAGCCATAGCGGCGGATTGGTTGCAGCGTCACCTCGGCGGCCAGTTCGGGGTTGTAGCACAGCGACAGGAAATCCCCCGCCTCGGCCCGCGTCGCACGATACTCGGGCAGGTAGCGGCCCGCCTGCCGCATCATCCAGATCGGTGGCGTGTCCAGCACCTCTCCCTTGAGGGCGCGCAGGATGGTCTTTTGCTCGGGCATGGGCGGTCCTTTCCTTTTGCTCTTCTCGTCCCGCGCGGGGGACAAGATGTCAAGTTCGGTTGACTTGTCAGGGCGTCGCGGCGGGACTATCAGGTGAGCATGACAGTTACGCTTCCCACGCCCGCCGCACCGCTCAAGATCGGGACCCGCGGATCGCCGCTTGCCCTGGCGCAGGCCAATGAAACCCGCGACCGGCTTGCCACCGCCTTCGACCTTCCGCACGAGGCCTTCCAGGTCGTCGTGATCAAGACGACGGGCGACAAGATCATCGACCGTCCGCTGAAAGAGATCGGCGGCAAGGGTCTGTTCACCCGCGAGATCGAGGAACAGATGCTCTCGGGTGCAATCGACATCGCCGTGCATTCGATGAAGGACATGCCGGTGGAACAGCCCGGGGGGCTGGTGCTCGATTGCTACCTGCCGCGCGAGGATGTGCGCGATGCCTTCGTGTCGCCCACCATCCCGGCGCTTTCATCGCTGCCCGAGGGCGCGGTCGTCGGCACGTCGAGCCTGCGGCGCAAGGCGCAGCTTCTGAACCGGCGCCCCGACGTTCAGGTCGTGGAGTTTCGCGGTAATGTGCAGACCCGGATGAAGAAACTCGAGGACGGCGTGGCTGCCTGCACCTTCCTGGCCATGGCGGGGCTCAACCGTCTTGGCATGGCCGAGGTCGCCGCGGGTGCCATTGCGCCCGAGGAAATGCTGCCCGCCGTGGCCCAGGGCGCCATCGGGATCGAACGCCGCTCCGACGATACCCGCGCTGCCGAGATGCTGTCGGCGATCCACGATATCGAGACCGGCCAGCGGCTGGCCGCGGAACGCGCTTTTCTTGCTGCGCTCGACGGGTCCTGCGAAACACCCATCGCGGGTCTGGCCGAGTTGGACGGCGGCACCCTGCGGCTGCGGGGCGAGATCCTGCGCACCGATGGCTCCGAGGCGCTGGCCGACGAGACCTCGGGCCCGATCCAGGACGGGGCCGAGATGGGCCGCGTTCTGGCCGAGGGTCTTCTGGCGCGCGCGGGCGAGGGCTTCTTCGACTGGAAGTAGGCCCCACCCTGGGGTCGGTCCGCGCGGGCGGGAGCTAGGGGCGCTGCCCCTCGCGCTCCCCGGAGTATTTCAGGAAAGATGAAGATCAGGGATCGGGCAGAAGTTTGCCCGGGTTCAGGATCCCGTTCGGATCGAGCGCCGCCTTGATCGCCCGCATCGCCGTGAGCGCCACCGGGGTCTTGCGCCGCGCCATGGAGGGTTTTTTCGACAGGCCCACCCCATGCTCGGCAGAGAAGCTGCCGCCCAGTGACAGCACCACATCCTCGACTGCTTCCATCACGGCGTCCTTGAGTGCCGGGTCATCCCGCGACGGCCAGACGGAGTAATGAACGTTGCCGTCGCCCAGATGCGAGACCACCATCGTCCCAGCATCCGCGTCAAGCGCGGCAAGGCGGCGGTCGGCCTCGGTCAGGAACGTATCGACCTTGTCGAGAGGCACCGCGATATCGTTGTTCACAAGCGGCTTGTGCAGAACGGAAAGCTCTGCCGCGGCCTCGCGCATGGCCCACATCTCGGCCCGCTGGGCATCGGATTGGGCGACGACCGCGTCGGTCACGGCCCCTTCCTCCATCAGCGCCGCAAGGGTGTCCTGCAAGTGGCTGGTGATCGGCACGATCCCATCGGGCGCGGGCTCTGCATCGCGGGGGGCGGTTGCGCCGACCTCGACCAGGATATTCACCTCGTGCGGCTGGTCGAACGGCGCGCGGTGGCCCGGCGGCAGCTGGATCCAGGCCTCGACATACCGGCGGGGCATGTATTCGAACGCCTCGACCGCGCCGGCGGTGGCCTCTTGCAGCCGGTTCAGAAGCGCCAGCGCATCCGCCAAGGCAGGCGTCGCCACCATTGCGGTGGCATAGGCCCGCGGACGCGGCACCAGTTTCAGGACAGCCGCGGTGATGATCCCCAGCGTACCCTCGGCCCCGATCATCAGGTAGCGCAGGTTGTAGCCCGAGTTGTCCTTGTGCAGCTCCGACATGAGGTCCATCACCTCGCCCGTGGGCAGCACGACCTCGAGCCCGAGGCACAGATCGCGGGTATTGCCGTAGCGCAGGACGTTCGAGCCGCCCGCATTGGTCGACAGGATCCCGCCGATCATGGCCGAGCCCCGCGCGCCGAAGGTCACGGGGTAGCTGAGACCCTGTTCGCCTGCCGCGTCGTGCAGGGTCGACAGGACCACGCCCGCCTCGACGATGGCGATGCGGGCCTCTGGGCGGATGTCGCGGATACGGTTCATCCGGGCGAGCGACAGCATCACCGCGCCTTCGGCATGGGTGCCGCCCGCGAGCCCCGTGTTGCCCGAGACGGGCACGATCGGTGTTCCGGTCTCGTTTGCGAGGCGCAGGATCGCGGCGACCTCTTCGGTGCTGCCGGGGCGGACCAGCGCCAGAGGCGTCCAGGCATAGCTGCCTGTCCAGTCGCGATCATGGCCCGACGCGGCATCGCCCGTGAGCACATGGGCCTTGCCCACGATGCCGCGCAGTGTGTCCAGATCCATTGGGGCCCCCGTTTGTTCGGATCACAAGGGTGCCCCAGCCGGACGTCCCGCGCAAGGCGGTGGACCTCGGGGACCGCGGCCCTAGTTTCCGACGGGCTGAGCAGTTGTGTTTTCGGAGGCCTCATGTCCACGTTTCTTGCCCGCCTTTTTGTCTGTGTCTCACTTCTGTTTCCTGTCGCTGCGGCGGCCGGTGACTATGTCTTTGACAGCATCGATGGCGGCCAGATCGACATGGCCCAGTGGCGCGGCAAACCGGTGCTGGTGGTCAACACGGCTTCGATTTGTGCCTTCACCCCGCAATACGAAGAGCTTCAGGCGCTCTACGACACCTATCGCGATCGGGGGCTGATGGTGCTGGCCGTGCCGTCGAACGATTTCCGCCAGGAGCTGGACAGCGAGGCCGAGGTGGCCGAGTTCTGCGAGCTGACCTACGGGATCGACATGCCCATGACGACCATCACCCATGTGCGCGGAGACGCAGCACACCCGTTCTACGCATGGCTGCGCGACAGCCATGGCTTCGAGCCGCGCTGGAACTTCAACAAGGTCCTGATCGGCCCCGATGGCACGCTGGTCGATACGTTCGGCTCGCCGGTGCGGCCGCGCTCTGGCTCGATCACCCGGTCGATCGAGGCACTGCTGGCCGCGGGATGAGCCCAAGCCCCGGTCCGCCGACGAAGGCCCCGCTTTTCATCGGGTCCGAGATCTATCGTGGCTCGACCTATGGCCCGCGCCACCCGCTGCGTGTGCCGCGGGTCTCCACGGTGATCGACCTGTGCCGCGCCATGGGGTGGCTTCCGCCCGAGCACTACCTCACCAGTCCCCGCGCCAAGCCCGAGGCGTTGACCATCTGGCACGACCATGCCTATCTCGACGCGCTGCAACAGGCCGAGGCCGAGGGCGATCTGCCCGACGCGCTGAAGCGGCGGCACAATCTGGGCACCCTGTCGAACCCGATCTTTCCAGAGGTCTGGCGCCGTCCGGCGACCGCCGCCGGAGCGTCGCTTCTGGCGGGGGAACTTCTGGCCGATGGCGGCATCGTCTATTCCCCGGCCGGGGGCACGCATCACGGCATGCCCGACCATGCCAACGGGTTCTGCTACCTGAACGATCCGGTTCTGGCGATCCTGTCGCTGCGCCGGGCGGGTGTTCGGCGGATTGCCTATGTCGATATCGATGCCCATCACTGCGACGGTGTGGAACATGCGTTCCGCGACGATCCCGACTGCCTGATGATTTCGGTCCACGAGGCCGGCCGCTGGCCCTTTACCGGAGCCGAGGCGGACATTGGACGTGGGCAGATCTTCAACCTGCCGGTGCCGCGCGGCTTCAATGACAGCGAGATGGCATTGATCCGTGATCGGCTGATCCTGCCGGCGGTGACGACCTTCGCCCCCGACGCCATCGTGCTGCAATGCGGTGCCGATGCGGTGACCGAGGATCCGCTTGCCCGGCTTGACCTGTCGAACAATGCCCATTGGGCCCTCGTGGCGGCCCTGCGACCGCTGTCGCAAAGGTACCTTGTTCTGGGGGGCGGCGGGTATAATCCGTGGTCGGTCGGTCGCTTGTGGTCCGGTGTCTGGGCCACGCTGTGCGGGGCCGAGATCCCCGGGCGGCTTCCACGCGCGGCCGAAGACGTTCTGCGGGGGTTGGAGTTCACTGGCCACCGCATGGGTCGGAACCCGCCGGATCACTGGTTCACCACCCTTCGGGACGCGCCGCGCACCGGTGCGGTTCGGCAGGATGTCGCGGCGATGGTGGCCCGGCAATCCCGCCGCCTCGTCGAAGGCAGGGCCCCTTTTCCCGCCGTCGCGCAATGAGCCTGTCCGCGCCTGCCGGGTCGGTATCCATGCGTGTCCGAGAATTGCCCGGATCACCCAAGGAAGTCTCTTGACGCCCGGGCGCGGCTCACTTAATTGACCCGGGCCTGTGGCGGAGTAGCTCAGTTGGTTAGAGCAGCGGAATCATAATCCGCGTGTCGGGGGTTCAAGTCCCTCCTCCGCTACCACCGTTCCCACAAATCTGACGGCATCCCTTTGCAGCGGGTCAATGTGCGATGTTTTTGCGCGGCATAGCCTGTACTGGCTGCGCTTATCCCTTGCGTGCCTTTTGCATTCTGTGCAAAATTCCGAAGAACGGGAAAATTTGCACTATAATCGGAGATTTTGCAGACATGGGAGAGGCGTTTGCACTGGCGTTGGGTTTGGTCCTGTCCGGGGATCCCGATCTTGCGGAAATCGTGCTGCTGTCCCTGCGCGTCAGCCTGACCGCGACGATTCTGGCCTGCCTGATCGGGCTTCCGATTGGGGCGCTGGTGGCGATTGGCCGGTTTCGCGGGCGTGGTACGGTTCTGATCGTTATGAATGCGCTGATGGGGCTGCCGCCGGTGGTGGTTGGTCTGTTGGTTTATCTGCACCTGTCGCGGTCTGGCCCGCTGGGTTTCCTTGGTCTGCTCTACACGCCCACGGCCATGATCATCGCCCAGACCATCCTCATCGCGCCCATAGTGGCGGCGCTCTCGCGGCAGGTTCTGGAAGACCTGCACTCCGAATATGCCGAGCAGTTTCGCTCTCTTTGCCTGACGCGGTGGCAGACGGTGCAGGCGCTCTTGTGGGACGCGCGCTATTCGCTGCTGACGGTGGGGCTTGCGGGCTTTGGCCGCGCTGTGGCCGAGGTCGGGGCGGTGATCATCGTGGGCGGCAATATCGACCACCTGACGCGCGTCATGACGACGGCGATTGCTCTTGAAACCTCCAAGGGCGATCTGGCGCTCGCCTTGGCTCTTGGCATTATCCTTCTTGTCATTGCTCTTGGCGTGAACGCGGCGGTGCAATCGGTGCGCATGACGGCGGCGCGGCAGGCCTATGTCTGACGCGATGGCCATGAGCACCGCAAACGCTGCGGCCGGGGCGCAGAGATCGCCGATCCTGCCGCTCTCGGTGCGCGATCTCGTGCTGCGTTTCGGCGATGCGGCTGTGCTGGACGGCGTGTCGTTCGATCTCGGCACGTCCGGCTGCACGATGATCATGGGGCCGAACGGGTCGGGCAAGAGCCTGCTTCTGAAGCTGCTCCACGGCCTCATGCAACCCACCGAGGGTCAGATTCTCTGGGGTCGCCATGCCGCGGCGGACGTCACCGCACGACAGGCGCTGGTGTTTCAGAAGCCGGTCCTGTTGCGGCGGTCCGTGGCGGCCAATATCGACTTTGTCCTGCAGGCGCGCGGCAAGGACCGCGCCCGGCGCGATGCACTGCTCGACCATGTCGGTCTCGCGCACAAGGCGGACCAGCCCGCGCGACTTCTGTCCGGCGGCGAGGCGCAGCGTCTGGCGCTGGCACGGGCGCTCGCCACCGATCCCGAAGTCATGTTCCTAGACGAGCCAACCGCCAGCCTGGATCCGGCCTCGGTCCTCGCCATCGAGAGGATCGTGAGCGAGGCGCGGGACAGGGGCGTGCGCATCCTCTTCGTCACCCATGACATGGGGCAGTCGCGGCGCATGGCCGATGACGTCGTGTTCCTGCATCGCGGGCGCGTGGCCGAGCATAGTCCGGCTGCGGAATTTTTCCCCGAGCCGCGCTGTGCCGCGGCCCGGGAGCATCTGAACGGCGGAATTGTCGTCTGACACATCAAGAAAGGGAGAGACCAGCATGCTTGCAAAAAGACTTATGGCAACAACGGCCGCACTGATCATCGGGGGGGGCGCCTGGGCGCAGGATCAGTCGATCATCGTCCAGTCGACGACCTCGACGGCCAACTCGGGTCTTTACGATTACCTGCTACCGATTTTCCAGGAGGAAACCGGCATCCAGGTCAATGTTGTGGCCGTGGGCACGGGCCAGGCGATCAAGAACGCCGAGAATTGCGATGGTGATGTGCTGCTGGTGCATGCCAAACCGTCGGAAGAGAAATTCGTCGCCGCCGGGTTCGGCACCGAACGCACGGACCTGATGTATAATGACTTCGTCATCGTGGGCCCCGCCGCCGATCCTGCGGGTGTCGGTGGCATGGATGACGTGCAGGGCGCGCTGGCCAAGATCGCCGGGGACGGCGCGCTTTTCGCGTCGCGCGGCGATGACAGCGGGACACACAAGAAGGAAATGGCGCTGTGGGGCGAGAGCGGCGTCGATCCGACCGCGGCTAGCGGCGACTGGTACCGGGAGACGGGCTCAGGCATGGGTGCGACGCTCAATGCCGGGATCGGCATGGGGGCCTATGTGATGACCGACCGCGCCACATGGATCAGTTTCGGCAACAAGCAGGATTACGCGATCCAGG
>CAJXWO010000042.1 GCA_913062865.1 uncultured Paracoccaceae bacterium
AAGGGCGGCTTTACCGTCGATCTGGGCGGTGCCGTGGCCTTCCTGCCCGGCTCTCAGGTCGATGTGCGCCCCGTGCGCGACGCGGGCCCCCTGATGGGGCTCAAGCAGCCGTTCCAGATCCTCAAGATGGACCGCCGCCGTGGCAATATCGTGGTGTCGCGCCGCGCCATCCTGGAAGAAAGCCGCGCCGAACAGCGCGCCGAGGTCATTGCCAACCTCACCGAAGGCCAGGCGGTCGACGGTGTGGTCAAGAACATCACCGAATACGGTGCGTTCGTTGACCTGGGCGGTGTCGACGGCCTGCTCCATGTCACCGACATGGCCTGGCGCCGGGTCAACCACCCCTCTGAGATCCTGTCGATCGGCGAAACCGTCAAGGTGCAGGTCATCAAGATCAACAAGGAAACCCACCGCATCAGCCTGGGCATGAAGCAGCTGCAGGAAGATCCGTGGGATCTGGTCGGTGCCAAGTACCCGCTGGGCTCGGTCCACCAGGGCCGCGTGACGAACATCACCGATTACGGTGCCTTCGTCGAGCTGGAGCCCGGTGTCGAAGGCCTTGTGCACGTCTCGGAAATGTCCTGGACCAAGAAGAACGTGCATCCCGGCAAGATCGTGTCGACCAGCCAGGAAGTCGAGGTCATGGTTCTCGAGATCGACAGCGCCAAGCGCCGCGTCTCGCTGGGCCTCAAGCAGACCATGCGCAACCCGTGGGAAGTCTTTGCCGAGACCCATCCCGAGGGCACCCAGGTCGAGGGCGAGGTCAAGAACATCACCGAATTCGGTCTGTTCATCGGTCTCGACGGCGATATCGACGGCATGGTGCACCTTTCGGACATCAGCTGGGACGAGCGTGGCGAAGACGCCATCCAGAACTACAAGAAGGGCGACGTCGTGCAGGCGGTTGTCTCGGAAGTGGATGTTGAGAAAGAGCGTATCTCGCTTTCGATCAAGGCGCTGGGCGGCGACAAGTTCGCCGAAGCGACGGGCGGCGTGAAGCGTGGCTCGATCGTGACCGTCGAGGTGACCGCGATCGAGGATGGCGGCATCGAGGTGGAATACGAAGGCATGAAATCCTTCATCCGCCGTTCGGATCTGGCCCGCGACCGTGCCGACCAGCGCCCCGAGCGCTTCTCGGTCGGGGACAAGGTCGATGTGCGCGTGACCAATGTCGACCCCAAGACCCGCCGTCTGGGCCTGTCGATCAAGGCACGCGAGATCGCCGAAGAGAAGGAAGCCGTCGAACAGTACGGCAGCTCGGACTCGGGTGCGTCTCTGGGCGACATCCTGGGTGCAGCCCTGAACAAGGGCGACGACTGAGCCTCGTCCGGCATTCGCTGGATACAGCACGACAGCATGGCCCCGCGCGGTGATCCGCGCGGGGCTTTTTCATGGGCCGCGCCTTGCTGCGCATCGGGCGGTGGCCTAGTGCAGCGGGCCCCGGGGGATCAGTGCGCGCATCAGGTGCAATCCGATTTGCTGGGCGATGCTGACCGCTAGCGGGGCCATGTCCGCGCGGACCAGCGTGATCGCGATGCCGAACGCCGCGTCGCGATCCATTGCACAGGCGGTTGTCACGAGATCGGCAAAACGGCTCCTGGCCGCATCCGCGGCGCCGGGCGTGTACGATGACAGCGGCTCAAGACCGAACCGCGCATGCAGGTCGAGGTAGGCATCGAGTTGGCGGCGCAGCGCCGGGTCCGGCGGGGTGTCGGCAAGCCCTGCCGGCACCTCGCGTCGCGCCGGGTGGTCGAGCGCGCGATCCAGAAGCGCCAGGGTCAGGCGATACAACGGATCGGTCTGCCCGGCATCCGAGATGGCCGTGCGCCGATTGGCCTGGAAATCGCGGCTGCTGTGTCTCACGAGCGGCTCCCTTGGTTACCCTCCAGTATATCCAACAAAAATAATCAGGAAAGGGGGTTGCGTGGGATTTGCGCCGACCCCCGCGCTTTTTCACTGCGAATCAATCACTTCGCTGCGTCGCGGCGGCAGCGGGCGGGGGTGGCCCGAAGGCCTGTGGGGAACGCTTCGAGGCCCGGGACACAGCCGCAGGTCCCAAGAATCTGTGCGGGCGCCGCGCGGATTGGCGCTTGGACCGCGCAGAACGCTTTTCGTCACCGTGTGTTTGTCTCTATAATCGGAGCGCATTCAGGGACCGGAATCCAGCAACGCCCGGGGGGGACGATAGATGATCCGTTCAGAGCTGATACAAAAGATCGCCGAGGAAAACCCGCATCTGTTCCAACGCGATGTCGAGCGGATCGTGAACACCATCTTCGAAGAGATCACCGACGCCATGGCGCGCGGAGACCGGGTGGAGTTGCGCGGCTTCGGGGCCTTTTCGGTCAAGAAGCGCGATGCCCGCGTGGGCCGGAACCCGCGCACCGGCGAGGCGGTCCAGGTTGAAGAAAAACATGTTCCATTCTTTAAGACGGGAAAACTGTTGCGTGACCGTCTGAACGGGAAAGCCGAATGATCCGTTATATCAAATACCTCTTTCTTGCCGCTCTCGCGCTGTGCCTCGTCATCGTGGCCCTGGCCAATCGCGAGATGCAGACCTTTCGGCTGCTGCCCGACGGGCTGGCCGAACTGGCCGGGACGAACTGGATGATCGAGCTGCCGCTGTTCGTGATGATCTTTGCCGGTATCGCGGCGGGTCTTCTGATCGGTTTCGTCTGGGAATGGCTGCGCGAGACCAAGCACCGGATGGAGGCCGAGCGCCAGAAATCCGAGGCCAAGAAGCTGTCGCGCGAGGTGCGCCGCCTGAAGACCGAGCAGAACAAGGGCAAGGACGATGTCCTGGCCCTGCTGGACGAGACCGGCTGACCGCCCCATGCCCAACACGGTGCGTGTGAAGATCTGCGGGCTGACCCGGCCCGAAGACGTGGCCGCCGTGGCCGCGGCCGGAGCGGAATATGCAGGCTTCAACTTCTTTCCCAAAAGTCCGCGCGCCGTCGATCTGGAGCAGGCGCGCGCGCTGGCGCTGGCCTGCCCGGTGGGCGTGGCCAAGGTCGCGCTTGTCGTGAATCCAGATGACGCGATGCTGGACGCACTGGTGGCCGCGGTGCCCGTCGACATGATCCAGCTGCACGGCTCGGAGCCGCCGGACCGGGTGGCCGAACTCAAGGCACGCCACGGCCTGCCGGTGATGAAGGTGGTGGGCGTGGCCGATGCGTCGGACATTGCCCAGATCGACGCCTATACGCCCGTGGCCGACCAAATCCTGGTAGATGCCAAGCCGCCCAAGGACGCGGTTCTGCCGGGTGGCAATGGTCTGACCTTTGACTGGCGGCTGGTCGCGGGGCGTCGCTGGCCGCTGCCGTGGATGCTGGCGGGCGGGCTGACGCCCGAAAACGTGGCCGAAGCCGTGGCAAGGACGGGCGCGCGGCAGGTCGACGTGGCCTCGGGCGTGGAAAGCGCGCCGGGGCTCAAGGACGCCGCACTGATCGCGGCATTCTGCGCGGCCGCCCGGGGGTAACCCTTCGGTAACCTGGTCCGGCCATCGTCGGGTCATGTCACAGCTGCCCGAATACCTGACACCGGAAATCTGGCTCGCCAATGTCTTTGCCGCCGCGTAAGTGCGCAAGGGCGGTGTGCTGAAACGCAAGGTCCGCGATGTGGAGCGATTGTGCGGCATCGACGCCTTCCTGGACGAGGCCAGACGCCGCGGCTTTCAGGTGGTGCGCAACCACCAGCATTTCGTGGTGTTCTGCAACGCGCACCCTGTCCGCCGGGTGGTGTAGCGGCCCGTCGACGGGCCGCACTTCCGCTGCGTCGACGCAGCGGTTTCACGCGCCGTCGACGGCGCGTTTTCCAAGGCAATTCGAATTGCCTTGCACCGCCTGCTCGGCTACCTCTGGCGGGTGACGAAAGAGGTGCGCGATGAACGAACTGTTCAATTCCTTCATGACCGGTCCGGATGAAAAGGGGCGTTTCGGCGATTTCGGCGGGCGTTTCGTGTCCGAGACGCTCATGCCGCTCATCCTCGAGCTGGAAGAGCAGTACGAGCGCGCCAAGACCGATCAGAGCTTCTGGGACGAGATGCACCATCTCTGGACCCATTACGTGGGCCGCCCCAGCCCGCTCTACTATGCCGATCGGCTGACCGACCACCTGGGCGGGGCCAAGATCTACATGAAGCGTGACGAGCTCAATCACACCGGCGCGCACAAGATCAACAACGTGCTGGGCCAGATCATCCTGGCCCGCCGCATGGGCAAGACCCGCATCATCGCCGAGACCGGCGCGGGCCAGCACGGCGTCGCCACTGCGACCGTCTGTGCCAAGTTCGGGCTGAAATGCGTGGTCTACATGGGGGCCCATGACGTGGAGCGGCAGGCGCCCAACGTGTTCCGCATGCGTCTTCTGGGGGCCGAGGTGGTACCCGTGACCTCGGGGCGCGGCACTCTCAAGGACGCGATGAATGACGCGCTGCGTGACTGGGTGACCAATGTGCGCGACACCTTCTACTGCATCGGCACGGTCGCGGGGCCGCATCCTTACCCGGCCATGGTCCGCGATTTCCAGTCGATCATCGGCAAGGAAGCGAAAGAGCAGATGATGGCGGCCGAGGGCCGTCTGCCCGACACCATCATCGCGGCCATCGGCGGCGGGTCGAACGCCATGGGCCTCTTCTACCCGTTCCTCGACGACAAAGACGTACGCGTCATCGGGGTCGAGGCCGGCGGCAAGGGCGTGACCGAAAAGATGGAGCATTGCGCCTCGCTCACCGGGGGGCGTCCCGGCGTTCTACACGGCAACCGCACCTATCTGTTGCAGGACGAGGATGGCCAGATTCTTGAAGGTTACTCGATCTCGGCGGGGCTCGACTATCCGGGCATCGGGCCCGAACACGCCTGGCTGCACGAGATCGGCCGCGCGGAATATGTCGCGATCACCGATGCCGAGGCGCTGGAGGCCTTTCAGCTTTGCTGCGCGACAGAGGGCATCATCCCCGCGCTCGAGCCCAGCCACGCGCTGGCCCATGTGATGAAGATCGCGCCGGAACTGCCCGCCGATCACATCATCTGCATGAACATGTGCGGCCGGGGCGACAAGGACATCTTCACCGTTGCGCGGCACCTCGGTTTCGACATGACGGGCCCCGAGGGGCGCGACGCGGGCTGAAACGCCGCCTAAACCCCAGTTTACGACGATAAACCAAGGGTCCCTGTGCGGGGCCCTAAACCCCTTGGCAATGGTTTCTCGGCGTGGGCTCGGTCATGCCCGGTTTGCGGCGGGTCGCACTGGCCCGCAGCATCCCAACCACGCATGAAAGGACACGCTCATGACCATTCGCATTCTCGGTGCCGCTGCCATCGCCACGCTGACCGCCGGCGCGCTTGCCGCACAGACCGACAGCTTCACCCAAGGGGTGCTCGAGACCTTCGAGGCCGAGGGCTTCACCCATATCGAGATCAAGAACGGCCCGACCCAGGTCAAGGTCGAGGGCCTGCGCGGCACGACCAAGTACGAGGTGATCTATGACCGTGACTCAGGCCGGATCCTGAAACAGGAGACCGAGCGCGCGGATGACGACGATCTGGATGACCGCGGGATCGAAATCGAGACTGAGGACCGGGACTTCGTGCGTACCGCGTCGGCCGTCGGACGGGGCGACGACGATGATCGCCGCTCGGGCCGGGACGATGATGATGACGGCGACGATGATCGCCGCTCGGGTCGGGACGACGATGACGACGACGATGACAATCGCTCCGATCGCGGCAATGATGATGATGATGACGACGACGATGATCGCGACGATGACGAGGATGACGACGACGATGACGACGACTGATCCGCATCTTGCCGGATTTGGCCGCGCCCCTGCCCATGGCGGGGGCGTGCGCGTCTGGGGGTGGCATGCGTAGACGCCTTGCCTTGTTCGCCCTGGCGCTGCTGTTTTCTGGGCCGGCCGTTGCACAATCTGCGACGGACAGCATCGTGTCGCAATTGCAGGCGCAGGGCTTTACCCGGATCGAGGTGACGCGGACGCTTTTGGGCCGCACCCGGATCGTCGCGGAAAGTCCCCGCTACACGCGTGAAATCATCTTTGCCCCGAACACCGGTGCGATCCTGCGCGACTATCTCGAGGCGCGCGACGACGACGATGATCGTGTGCCTCGCCTTGTCGCGCCCGACGACCGGGACGACCGAGACGACCGCGACGATGATCGTGAAGACGACCGGGGAGATGACGATGACCGCGACGATGATCGTGAAGACGACCGGGACGATGACGGCGATGACGGCCGCGATGACGATGACGACGATGATGACGACCGGGACGATCGGGACGATGACTGATCCCCGCCCGGCCCGATGAAGGAAGAGATCGGCATCTACCTCTTGCTCGCGCTCCAGGTGGTGTGCGCGGGCGTTTTCGTGTCGGAGATCGTCATCTCGGTCCTGGGGCTGAGCGTCACGCCCATCGCCTGGCAACTGCGCGAACTGATCGAGCTGGGCGCGGCACTGGGTCTGATCCTTGGCGTGGTCCTGGGCGCGCTTTACCTGCGGCTGGCCCGGCGGCGGACCCGCGCGGCGGAATCGGCGCTGCGGGTCGCCTCGGGTGCATTCATGGAGGTGGTCCACGACCGCTTCGCCGAATGGGGCCTGACTCCGGCCGAGCGGGACGTGGCGCTTTTCGCACTCAAGGGGCTGAGCCTGTCGGAAATCGCCGCCCTGCGCGGCACGTCAGAGGGAACGGTCAAGGCGCAGACCAATGCGATCTACCGCAAGGCCGGTGTCAGCGGGCGAACCCAACTGCTGAGCCTCTTCATGGACGACCTGATGGGCGAGGCGCTGATCCCGGGCCCGGACCAGGCGGCGTGATGCGTTCTGTGGACAAATCTGTGGAAACATCTTGTATGGATAAGCCGAACATAAACTATATGCGGTAAGCCCTTGACGTATGCCCCTCAGGTGTTCGGTTCCGTCAAGCGGTAGATCTGCAGAACCTCCATCGGGACCACGTCGAGCGCGCGTTGATGGGTTGCCTCGAGGTTCACCAGCGGCGCGTAGCCCTCTTCATGGGCCTGCAGAAAGCGGCCTGCGCACAGACACCAGTGATCGCCGGGCGTCAGGCCGGGAAAGTTGAATTCGGGCCGCGGGGTCGACAGGTCATTGCCCACATATTTCGAAAAGGCCAGGAACTCGGCGGTCATCACTGCACAGACTGTGTGGTTGCCCTGATCCGCGGCGCAGGTGTTGCAGTGCCCGTCACGGAAGAAACCGGTCAGAGGGTCCGTCGAGCATGGCGCAAGTTCACCGCCCAGGACGTTGATTTGGGGATCCTTTTCCATGGTGCGTCTCCTTTCGTGTCGGGCCGGGTGGTTACGCCCGAAGGTTAGGCCGGGACCGGGCGCTAACAACTGCGCGACAGGGAAGCTGCGCGTTGGTCATCGCGCAAGGGTCTGCACGATGTTCCGGAAGACCGCGATATTGGCATCGTGCACGCCGGCCTCGCGAAAGCCCCGGTCGGCGGCATTGACGGCGATCACGACGTTTTCCGCTTCGTTCACATAGACATACTGGCCGTAGATGCCACGCGCGAAGTATTCGCCGGGGGCGCCATCGGCCGGCATCCACCATTGGTAGCCGTAACCCGTGGCCCCGGGCTCCGTGGGCGCGCTGGCGGTGGTGGAGGTGTTGGCCCAGTCCTCGGGCACGATCTGCCGCCCGTTCAACCGGCCGTCCTGCGCGAACATGAGGCCCAGGCGTGCGTAATCCCGCGTGGTCATGTTGAGCCCGCCCAGAACGAAGGCCACCCCGTCGCCATCGGTGACATAGGTCGCTTCGCCCTCCAACCCCATGGGCTCGATGATCTTTTCCGACATCAGGTCGGGAATGCTGCGCCCGGTCGCACCGCGTAGCACCATGCCGAGTATATGGGTGTCGATGGAGACGTATTGCCAGCGCGCGCCTGGGTCCGCCTCGGTCTCGGCCAGACCGGCAGCGAAGGCGTCCATCGACCCGCCAAGCGCCAGCACCCGGCCCATGCGGTTGATGTCGGAATTGTAGTCCAGGTAATCCTCGTCGAAGGTCACGCCCGAGGCCATTTGCAGCACGTTCAGAATATTGGCCCCGTCATAGGCCGTGCCGTCGAGCTGCGGGACATAGCGCGTCACCGGATCGTCCAGCGAGGCGATCGCGCCCTCTTCAAGAACGACCCCGAAGAGCGCGGAAAGAAAGCTTTTCGCCACCGACCACGAGATGCGCAGATCGTCCGGCCCGGTGCCTAAGTGATAGCTTTCATGCACGATCCGCCCATCCTTGAGCACGACCATCGCGGTCACGTCGCGTGCGGCGATCCAGTCGGTCGCGCTGGCGGGCAGGGTCATCTGCGGGCCTTCGGGCAGGGGGCTGAGCGGGGCGGCGCCCGTCGCCACTGGAACGGTCCAGAAGGCGCGGTCTATGTTCGAGAAGTTGCCGACGATGCGGCCCTCGTCAAAGAGCGTGTTGACAGCCCACAGCCGTGTGATTTCGTCGCGTTTCCAGAGGCCTACCACCGCCGCCGCAAGCACCGCCAGAACACCCAGCCGCAAACCCCATTTCAGTATCGCCCGCATCCGCATCTCCGTTCGTTCGGGGCGTAGCATGGACCGGCAGGCCGCGGTTGAAAAGCCATTGCAGCGCCGCGGGATAGAGCGCCCAGTTCACCCAGCGCCCATGGTAGTCGATACGGCCCAGATGCTCTGTGTCTCCGCCCGGCCATGTGGTCAGGTTCAATGCCGCGCCGGGCGATTGGCCGTCTGTTTCCATCGACAGGCGGGCGATGGGGGCGTCCTGCGTGGCGGCGTCCCCGGCGCGGTCGAGTGTGGCCAGCGCGGTTTCTGAGGTTCTTTCAGGAAAATACTGCCACGCGATGGTGTGATAGATGAGGTGCAGCTGCCCCGGGCAGGGCACCTTCAGACGCCGTGCCAGCCAGTCGCCCGCATCGCCGCGATCCACGGGCGCGGGCGGGGCCGACATGGCCGCCCGGGAGCGTGCGATCCGTTCGGGCTGGTCGGGCCAGAGATAGGCCAAGAGCCGCAAGGCATGATCCGGGTCGGCGGGGTCGAGCGGGTTCAGGTCCACGCCGCGCCGGTCTGTGACCGTGAAGCCCGTGCCCGGCGGCAAGGCACCGGTCCAGTCGGGCGCGAGGCGAAAGAGCGGATCGGCAGCGCCTAGGCTTTGCCCCGGCAGATCAAGGGCGAAGCGGTCGAAGTTCAGGTTCAGCCCCGCGCTTGCCCCCAGTTCCGACAGGACGAGCGGCAGCCCGTGCCGCGCGGTCAGAAGCGCGGCACCGGCGATCAGGGCCACGCTGCGGCGGACCTCGTTTGTCTGGGGCGCATGGGTCAGCCAATCGAGAAAGAACGCCTCGTGCCGGTGGAACGCGCGGCGGGCCTCTTGGGCCAGGGTGTCGGCGTCAGTCTCGGCCGGCGGGTAAAGCGCGCTGAGCGACGCGTCCTGCCCGGTCAGTACCAGCGCATGAAGCCCGCCCGCAAGGCGCAGGGGCAGGGAGGCACCGGCGGGGCCGATCTCGCCCGGCCAGGCGTTGCACAGGCGCTCGACCGCCGTGTCGTCGCCCCAGTGATCGCCGAGACCCGCCATGAGCCGCCCCATGAAGGGAGAGCCCAGGGCGGTGCAATTCTCGGCCTGCCGCCGAAACGCCTGGGGCAAGCTCACTTGAACCGGTCCACGAGCTTTTGAAGCGGGCTGCGGCTGTCCTCGGGCGCACGCGTGTCGGTTTGCGGCGTGGTCTCGGACGCCTCGGGTTTGGGGGACTTGGACGACCGGGGCGGGTTCACCCGCAGCGCCACCGCGTTCATGAAACGGCCCGCGTCGCCCTGGGCCAGCGCGGGTGCGCCGTCGGCGATGCCGCGCAGAAGATCGTCGAGCCAATCCGCATCCGCCCGGGCGAAATCATGCAGGACATAACCCGCCACCAGATCCTTGTGCCCCGGATGGCCGATGCCAAGCCGCACGCGCCGGTAATCGTCACCCACATGCGCATGGATCGAGCGCAGGCCATTGTGCCCCGCATGCCCGCCGCCCTGTTTCACCTTGCACTTGCCCGGCGCGAGGTCGAGCTCGTCATGGAACACGGTCAGCGCGTCGACCCCCAGCTTGAAAAAGCGCAGCGCCTCGCCCACGGATTGGCCCGAACGGTTCATGAAGGTCTCGGGCTTGAGCAACAGCACCTTGTCCGACCCCAGCCGCCCCTCGGACACGAGTCCCTGGAACTTTTTCTGCCAGGGCGAAAACCCGTGATCCTCGGCGATCCGGTCCAGCGCCATGAACCCGATATTGTGCCGGTTCTTGGCGTATTTCGCGCCGGGATTGCCGAGACCTGCGAAGATGAGCATCCGCGTTCTCCTTGCTGGGGGCGTGTCTGGCGTCTACATGCCGAAAAGCGACGAATTTGACCATAGGGGGTAGCGCGGATGTATCTCACGATGAACCGGTTCAAGGTGAAGCTGGGGCAAGAGGCGGCGTTCGAAGAGGTCTGGACCGCGCGCGACAGCCATCTGCGCAGCGTACCGGGGTTCAAGGCGTTTCATCTGCTCAAGGGCGAGGAACAGGACGGCTACCGGCTTTATGCGTCCCACACGATGTGGGAGACCGAAGCGCATTTCCACGCCTGGACCCGGTCCGAGGCCTTCCGCGAGGCGCACAAGGATGCGGGCAGCAACAAGGACCTGTACTTGGGGCCGCCCGATCTGGAGGTCTTCGAGACCGTGCAGGAGCTGAGCTGAGGCGTGAATGCCCGAATAGCGCGTCAGCGCCGGGCCAGCGGCGGCCCGCCCCACCGGGCTGGCGCTTTGGTGCCGTTGGCGCGCCGCTGGGGCGGTGCCATGATTTTGAGACATAAATCGCGATAGCATAGCGGTTGCAGCGTCATCCCGCGGGCCGCCGCTGGCCCGCCCCCGGACTACCCCGCCGCGCGGCGCACCATGCCGAAAAGGTCGCGGGGGTCGTCCGGGTCGGCGATCATGTCCAGCATCTCGAAATGCCCGGTGCGGTCCAGCTGGTCGCGCAGGTAGCGCAGCGCGCTGAAATCCTCGACCGCGAAGCCCACGCTGTCGAAGAGCGTGATCTGCTTTTCGTCCCGCCGCCCGGGCGCGGCACCGGTCATCACCTGCCACAGCTCGGTGACGGGATGGTCGGGGTCTAGCTGCTGGATCTCGCCCTCGATCCGGGTCTGCTCGGGGTATTCCACGAAGATATCCGCACGCTGCAGGATCGCGGGGGCAAGCTCGGTCTTGCCTGGGCAGTCGCCGCCGATCGCGTTGATGTGGACCCCTGCGCCCACCATGTTGTCGGTCAGGATCGTGGCATATTGCTTGTCCGCCGTGCAGGTCGTGAGGATCTGCGCGCCGGTCATCGCCTCTTCGGCACTCGTGCATGTGATCACGTTGAGCCCCATCCCGTCGAGGTTGCGCGCGCATTTCTCGGTCGCGGCCGGGTCGATGTCATAAAGGCTCACGGTGTCGATGCCCAGCATCTCGCGGAAGGCCAGCGCTTGGAACTCGCATTGGGCGCCGTTGCCGATCATCGCCATCTTGCGCGCACCCTTGGGGGCCAGATACTTGGCCGCCAGCGCTGACATGGCCGCCGTACGCAGCGCGGTCAGGATCGTCATCTCGGTCAGCAGCACCGGGTAGCCCGTATCGACCCGCGCCAGCACGCCAAAGGCGGTCACGGTCTGGAACCCCCGCGCCATGTTCGCGGGGTGGCCGTTGACGTATTTGAACCCGTAGGTTTCACCGTCCGACGTGGGCATCAGCTCGATCACGCCCTCGGGCGAATGGCTGGCGACGCGGGGCGTCTTGTCGAACGACTCCCAGCGTTTGAAATCGGCTTCGATGTATTGGGCCAGTTCCGCCATCATCGCGCCGGGGCCGATGGTGTTCACGATGCGCAGCATGTTTTCCACGCTGACGAAGGGCACATATGCAAGGTCAGAGGGTTTCAGCATCCTGAGGTCTCCTGGTGTCAGGCGGCGCGACGCGTGGGCCGGTCCAGCACCGTGCGCCCCAGAAGCGAGGCACAGAGATCGGACATGAGCGTCGCCGTCTTGCCGCCGTGATCGAGAAAGGGGTTCAACTCCACGAGGTCGAGCGAGGTGACAAGCCCGCTGTCATGGAGCAGCTCCATGATCAGATGCGCCTCGCGGAAGGTGGCACCGCCAGGCACGGTGGTGCCCACGGCGGGTGCGATCGCCGGGTCGAGGAAATCGACGTCGAGGCTGACATGCAGCCGACCATGCGCCGCCGCCACCCGGTCGAGGAAGGTGGTCAGCGGGGCCTTCACGCCGTTTTCGTCGATGGCGCGCATGTCATGCACCTCGAGCCCCAGATCGGCGATCAGACGCCGTTCCTCGGGGTCGACGGAGCGGATGCCCATCATGCAGATGTTTTGCGCCTCCAGCCGCGCGGGCAGGGGCGGGTAGGCGTCAAAGCCCGGCCGCCCCAGCGCATAGGCCATGGGCGTACCGTGCAGGTTGCCGCTGGACGTGGTGTCGAGCGTGTGCATGTCCGGATGCGCGTCGAGCCACAACACGAAAAGCGGCTGGTCGCGCCGGGCGGCATCTGCGGCCAGCCCGGGGAGGGTGCCGGCGGCAAGGCTGTGATCGCCGCCCAGAAAGATGGGGAGGTCATAGCGCGCGGCGGCGTCCTGCGCGGCGCGGGCGATGGCCGCCACCCAGCCCGCGATCTGGGGCAGGTTGCGCAAGGCCGGGTTCGGATGCCGCGCGCCCGTATCGGGATCGGGGCGCAGGTTGCCAAGATCGGTCACCCGGTGGCCCAGACTTTCCAGCGTGGGACCCAGGCCCGCGGTGCGAAAGGCATCCGGACCCATCAGGCAGCCGGGCTGAGAGGCTCCGTCCTCGACCTTGAGCCCCAGAAGGCAGCAGTTCTTTCCCGTCATGGCACACCTCGTCCTGTCGCGCGGCGCGATCCTCGGACAGACGGGCGGCAAACGGCAGGGGTCATATTGCTCAGACTGGCGGTTTGTGTGATCGTTTCGTTCAATTGACTACACAAAGTGACGCCATGGATCTTGACCCGATCGACCGCCAGCTCATTGCCCATCTCAAGCAGGATGCACGGGCGTCGATCACCACGCTGGCGGGGGTGCTGGGCGTTGCGCGGGGCACCGTGCAGACCCGGCTGGCACGGCTGGTCGAACGCGGGGTGATCCGGCGCTTTACCGTCGATTTGGACGCGCCCGAAACCGATGATCGCATCCACGCGGTTATGCTGATCGCGGTGCAGGGGGCGAAGGGACGGCAGGTCACACAGGCGCTGCGGCGCCTGCCCGGGGTGGTGAGCCTGCATTCCACCAACGGGGCCTGGGATTACGTGGCGCAGTTGGAAACCGGGAGCCTGTCGGGTTTCGACAGGCTGCTGGCCAGCATCCGGGAAATTCCGGGCGTGACGAACAGCGAAACCTGCCTGCTTCTGGATCGGGCGATCTGACAACGAAAAACGGGGCCGCATGGGCCCCGTCTCGAACATGTCTGCGGATGCGCGCGGCTTATGCCTCTGCGCTGTCCTCTGCGGACGCGTCCGCCTCTTCGCCTTCGCCTTCTTCATCGTCGCCCGACGACTTGAGGCCCGACGGTGCCGAGATGTTCGCGATCACGAAGTCGCGGTCGATGGTCGGCTTCGTGCCCTGCGGCAGGGTGATAGACGAAATGGTCACGGTGTCGCCGATGTTCAGGCCGGTCAGGTCCACCGTCAGCTTCTCGGGGATGTCGCCCGCGGTCACGACCAGTTCCACCTCGGGGCGGACAACGGTCAGAACGCCGCCCTTCTTGATGCCCGGTGCGGCCTCTTCGTTGAGGAATTCGACCGGGATGAAGAGGTTGATCTTCGAGGTGCGGCGCAGGCGCATCAGGTCGAAATGGGTCGGCAGATCCTTGACCACGTCGCGCTGCACGTCGCGGCAGATCACGCGGACATCCTCGTGGCCGTCGACCTTGAGGTTGAACAGGGTCGACTTGAAGCGACCCGCGCGCAGACGCTTGATCAGCGCGTTGTAAGGGATCTCGATCGGCAGCGGGTCTTTGTCGCCACCGAAAACGATGCCCGGAACCATGTGCGCACGGCGCGATGCGCGAGCGGCGCCCTTGCCCGTCCCCGCGCGTTCCTGGGCGTGAAGATCAGGGATCTCACCAGCCATTTTGAATTCTCCGTATCATGGGGCGGGCATCCTCCAAGGCTGTATGCCCGCGTGAAGCCGCGGTTTTAGACTAAACCGTCCCGGTTGAAAAGAGGTTTCGTCTTGCCGTTGGCGGGGGCGCGTGGCAGGGGCCGAAGCATGGGATTGTTGCACGATATCGGGCTGTCGGCGGCGCCGGCGCGGGGCTTTGTGGCCGTGGGGCTGTGCTGGGGCGCCTTTGCCGGGCTGACACCGCAGCTCAAGGCGGCCCTGGGCGCAAGCGACGGGGCCTATGGCATGGCGCTTTTCGTGGCGGCCATTGGGGCCGCGATGGCCATGTGGCTGGCCCCACGGGTCGACTCGGCCCTGGGCGGGCACGCGATGCGGGTGATGGCCGTGGCCATGGCGGCGGCCTTTCTGCTGCCGGGGCTCACCCAGACGCTCACGGTCTTCGCGGTGGTCATGCTGCTGGCCGCGGCGGCGTCGGGCACGCTCGACGTGCTGATGAACGCCCAGCTGTCCGGTGTCGAGGCGCGCACGGGCCGGACGCTGATGAACCTCAATCACGCGATCTTTTCCTTCGCTTACGCGGCCAGCGCCATGGCCACGGGGCTTGCGCGCGAGGCGGCGGTGGGCCCGGTGACGATCTTCGCGGGCGTGGGCGTGATCGTTCTGGCGATGGTGCCGGGGATGACGGCGCGGCCTCTGGATGATGGCACGCAAACGGCTGAGGGCGTGGGCGGCGCGCCCATGCGCGTGATCTGGATCGGTGGGGCGATCACGCTGATCGCCTTCATGGCCGAACAGGCGACCGAGGGCTGGTCGGCGCTTCATATCGAGCGTGGTCTGGGCGGGGGTGCCGCCGAGGGGGCGACAGGCCCCGCGATCCTGGGTCTGACCATGGGCATCGGGCGGCTGAGCGGTCAGCTGCTGGCGGCGCGGCTGAACGAGGCGGCGGTGATCCGGACGGCGGCCGCGTTGGCGGCGGTCGGTGCCGTGACAGCGGCCTTGGCGCCCACGATCCCGCTGGCCTATCTGGGCTTTGGCATTCTGGGCCTCGGCGTGTCGGTGATCGCGCCCATGGCCTTTGCGCTGGTGGGCCGCGCGGTGCGCAACCGCGACCGGATGCGCGCCATCGCGCGGGTGGCCACGATCGGCTACCTGGGCTTTTTCATCGGCCCGCCCGCCATGGGCTTTCTAGCCGAGATCTGGGGGCTGACCGCGTCCTTCCTGTTCATCGCGGGCGCGCTTCTGGCGGTCCCGGTTGTGCTGGTCCCGCGGCTGGTGCGGGATCAGATGTCGTCGGTTAACAGGTAGCCGCCTGCGTCGCGAAGCCGGTCGTAGAGCGCGAATTCCTTGGCTCGCGCCCGTTTGAGGGCAGCGAGGGTGGCGGGCTCGAGCTCGGCCTCGATGACGGGCGAGACGTTCTTTTGCGGGATCTTCAGCGCGCTGCCGAAGCGGTTTTCGAGAAAGGCGCGGAGCCGGTCCTGCGCCTCGTAGGCGAAGAGGCTGTGCACCAGCAACTGCCCGCGCGGCCCGGTCAGAAAGTTGAACTGGCTGCCGAGGCCCGCATGGGGCGGGGGGTCGTCCTTGATCACGTCGCGCAAGAAGGCGTCGAAGGAGATACCGCCGGTGCCCTTGGGGCTGTCGATACGCTCGGGCGCGCTGCGGTACTTGTACCAGCTGCGGATCTGGTCGACAGGGTCGCGCATCACCGCCATGCGTTCGGCCACGAGGCCGTAGGTGTCGGCCAGGAAGGGCGCGAATTTCTTGTGATACCGCGTGGCGTTCATGTGCTTGAGCCGCCCGCGAGAGGCGATATCGGCCCGACCGCGCAGCGCGGCCTCATAGGCGGTGGTGCCGGTCTTGGGCACGGCGAGGAAGGTCAGGTTTTCCTTGACGAAGACGAGCATCGCGGCCCTTTGCGCCTGTTGGTCCGCCGCTTATCGCCCGTAGGCCGCGCCCTGTCAAAAGGAGCGCTTCCGCGCGCTTTCGATCTGAAATCCGGCAGGCGACGCGTCGGGATCGGCGACGCGCCTTTTGCCGGGGGTGTGTTGAGGTATTTTTGCCAAGAAGAAGGGCAGGGGTCAGTCCTGCCAGCGCCCCTCGAAATCCTCGGGGATTAGCAGGTTGTGCCGGCCCAGATCCTTGAGGTTACGCTCTCCGCAGAGCGCCATGGAGGTGTCGAGCTCCTTGCGGATGACCTCGAGCGCGGCGGTCACGCCTTTCTGGCCCATGGCGCCCAGCCCGTAGATATAGGCGCGCCCGATGAAGGTGCCCTTGGCGCCCATCGCGACGGCCTTGAGCACGTCCTGGCCAGAGCGGATGCCGCTGTCGAGATGGACCTCGACCTGGTCGCCCACCGCGTCGAGGATCGGGCGCAGCATGCGGATCGAGCTGAGCGCACCGTCGAGCTGCCGCCCGCCATGGTTCGACACGACGATGGCATCTGCGCCGACCTTGGCCGCCATCTTGGCATCGTCGGCATCGAGAATCCCCTTGAGGATGACCTTGCCGCCCCACATCTCTTTCAGCTTTTCGATCTTGGCCCAGTCGAGTTTCGGGTCGAACTGTTCGGCGGTCCAGGCCATCAGGCTGGACGGGTCCGAGACGCCTTTGACATGGCCCACGATATTGCCGAAATCACGCCGCTTGGCCGAGAGCATTTCGATCCCCCAGGACCACTTGGTGGCGAGGTTCGCCATGGTGCGGAGCGTGAGCTTGGGCGGCGCCGAGAGGCCGTTCTTCAGGTCCTTGTGGCGCTGGCCCAGGATTTGCAGGTCGAGCGTGATCACCAGCGCCGAGCAGTTCGCGGCCTTTGCCCGGTCGATCAGGCGGCGCAGGTATTCTTCGTCCTTCATCGTGTAGAGCTGGAACCAGAAGGGTTTCGAGGTCTTGCCCGCCACATCCTCGATCGAGTTGATGGACATGGTCGACAGCGTGAAGGGCACGCCTGCCTTTTCCGCCGCGCGGGCCGCGCAGATCTCGCCATCGGCGTGCTGCATGCCGGTCAGCCCCACGGGGGCGAGCGCCACGGGCATCGACACGTCCTGACCGATCATCTGCGTGGCGATGGTCCGGTCCGACATGTCCACCGCCACCCGCTGTCGCAGGCGGATCTTGTCGAAATCAGACGTGTTCTCGCGGAAGGTCTGTTCGGTCCAGCTGCCGGATTCGCAATAGTCGTAGAACATCTTGGGCACGCGGCGGGCGTAGATGCGTTTCAGATCGTCGATATTGGTGATGGTGGGCATGGCCGCGGTCCCTCTTGCGCGGAATTGGTTAAATCTTCTTACCAATCGCCGTGGGGCCTGGCAAGCGCGCTGCCTGCGACATGACGGCTTGTGGCGCGCGGCGCCCGGGTCTAGGCCAGAGGGCGAAAGGAAGGGCCCATGAACATCATCCTGATCGGTGTGTTGGCGAGCCTTGGTGCAGGGCTCATGACCGGGGTGGGGGCGCTGCCGGTGCTGTTCGGGCGCAGCGTGCAGGCGCGGATGCGCGACACGATGCTGGGCTTTGCCGCGGGCGTGATGCTGTCGGCGTCGTTCTTTTCGCTGATCCTGCCGGGCATCGAGGTGGCCGAGGCACAGCATGGCAGCGCGCTGATCGCCGCGCTGATCGCGGCGGGCGGGGTTCTGTTGGGGGCGGGCGCGGTGGCGGCGCTGAACGAGTTCGTGCCGCACGAGCATTTTTTCCAGGGCCGCGAAGGGGTCGATGCAGGCGCCTTGGCGCGCATCTGGCTGCTCGTGCTCACGATCACGATCCACAATTTCCCTGAAGGCCTGGCCGTTGGCGTGGGCTTTGGCGGGGGCGATGTGGGCAACGGAATATCGCTGGCTGTGGGCATCGGGTTGCAGAACGCACCCGAAGGGCTGGCGGTGGCCATGGCGCTGTTGGGCCTGGGATATGGCCGGCGCTTTGCCTTTCTCGTGGCGCTGGCGACGGGACTGATCGAGCCTGTCGGCGGTCTTCTGGGCGTGGTTGCGGTGAGCCTATCCGAGGCGGTGCTGCCCTGGGGGCTGACCTTTGCCGTCGGGGCGATGCTTTACATTATCAGCCACGAGATCATCCCCGACACGCATCGGCGCGGGCATCAGAACGCCGCGACCACCGGCCTGATCGGTGGGATGGTCCTGATGATGGTGCTGGATGTCTGGCTGGGCTGAGCGGCTCAGGCGCTGTGCGCACCGTCGGCCAGGGATTTGACGAAGGCCAAAACCTCGTCCACCGGTTTGCCCGCGGCGATCTCGGACACGATGGCCGAGCCCACGACCGCGCCGTCGGCCACGCTGGCGATGTCGCGGGCGCGCTCGGGCGTCTTGATGCCGAAGCCCACGATCACGGGCAGGTCGGTCTGCGCCTTGATGCGCGCCACTTCCGGGCCCACATCGCCCGCCTGCGCCTCGGCCGCGCCGGTGATGCCGGTGATCGAGACGTAGTAGACGAAACCCGATGTGTTCTGCAGCACCTTGGGCAGGCGCTTGTCATCGGTGGTGGGCGTGGCCAGGCGGATGAAGTTGATGCCCGCGGCCTGGGCCGGGATGCAAAGCTCGTCATCCTCTTCGGGCGGCAGATCCACCACGATCAGACCGTCGATGCCAGCGGTCTTGGCATCTTTTAGGAATGTGGCCACGCCGCGATTGTAGATCGGGTTGTAGTAGCCCATCAGCACGATCGGCGTGTCCGGGTCGGTCTTGCGGAACGCGGTGACCATGTCGAGCGTCTTTTGCAGGGTCTGGCCCGCCTCGAGCGCGCGTTGACCGGCCAGCTGGATCGTCGGGCCGTCGGCCATGGGATCGGTGAAGGGCATGCCCAGCTCGATGATGTCGACGCCAGCGGCGGGCAGGCCGCGCAGCACCGCCATCGAGGTCTCTTGGTCCGGATCGCCCGCCATCATGTAGGCGACAAAGGCCTTTTGGCCCTTGGCCCTGAGCTCTGCGAATTTGGCGTCGATCCGTGTCATGTGCGTCCCCGTTCCGGCTTTCGCGCGGGTGTGCGCCATGGGGCGGGGAAAATCAATGGGGTCGTTTGAGGGCGGTTGCCGCATATACACCGGCGTTAGTGGTGATGTCCCGGTGGCAATCGAGACCGCGCGGGGCGTATAGCGCCGGGCCGCGCCCGACACTCCCCCCGGGAGGGCGCTTTGGCGATAGTGTGGAAAGCATCCATGTCTTTCGGGCTTTCGAGATAAACCGCGCAGCTGGCGCGTTTCGATGCGCCCACCCAGGGTCGGGCGCGGCCCTTTGTCGTGAAGGAAAGGCTAGAGGCGTTCCTAGCAGTATTCCTAGTCTTCTGGCGGCGTCTCCGTCCCGATCATCCAGCGCACGCCGAACTTGTCGCGCAGCGTGCCGAAGCCCGGGGACCAGAAGGTGGCCTCGAACGGCATGGTGATCTCGCCGCACTCGGCCAGCGCGTAAAAGGCCGCGCGGGATCGGGCGGCATCGGGCAGTTCCACGATCACCGAACAGCCGTCCATCGCGCCGCTCGTGCCCGCGATATTGTCGGACGCCATCAACTGCCCGTCGCCGATGCGCAGATTGGCATGTATGATCCAGTCGCGCCGGTCCTCGGGGATGCCGCCGGGGATCTCGCCGTCGGGCATGTCGGCGGCGGTCATCATGTATTCGACCTTTCCGCCGAAGACCTTGGCATAGGTGTCGAGCGCGGCGCGGCATTGACCGTTGAAGAAAAGATAGCCTTCGGGCTTCATCTCCGCTCCTCCCAGATAGGACCGGACCAGCATAGCACGGCTTGCGCCGGGGGCAGAGCGTCAATAGAAGCGGCCCGACACGCCAAAGGAGGGTCCGATGGGCTTTAAAATGGGTATCGTGGGCCTGCCCAATGTGGGCAAATCCACCCTGTTCAACGCGCTGACGAAAACCGCGGCGGCGCAGGCGGCCAATTTCCCCTTCTGCACGATCGAACCCAATGTGGGCGAGGTCGCGGTGCCCGACCCGCGGCTCGACAAGCTGGCGGCGATCGCCCAGTCGAAACAGATCATCCCCACGCGCATGACCTTCGTGGACATCGCGGGGCTGGTCAAAGGCGCCTCCAAGGGCGAGGGGCTGGGCAACCAGTTCCTGGCCAATATCCGCGAGGTCGACGCCATCGCCCATGTGCTGCGCTGTTTCGAGGATGGCGACGTGACCCATGTGGATGGCCGTGTGAACCCGGTCGAGGATGCCGAGACGATCGAGACCGAGCTGATGCTGGCCGATCTGGAGTCGATCGAGAAACGCCGCGCCAACCTAGTCCGCAAGCTCAAGGGCAACGACAAGGAAGCCCAGCAGCAGGACCGCCTTCTGGCGGCAGCCCAGGCCATGCTGGAAGACGGCAAGCCCGCCCGCATGGTCGAGGTCGATGCCGAGGATGCGAAGGCCTGGAAGGGGCTGCAACTGCTGACGACGAAACCCATCCTCTATGTCTGCAACGTGGACGAGGGCAGCGCGGGGACGGGCAATGCGTTCTCAGAGAAGGTCGCGCAGATGGCGGCGGATCAGGGCGCGGCCCATGTGGTGATCTCGGCCAAGATCGAGGAAGAGATCAGCCAGCTCGACGCCGAAGAGGCCGCGATGTTCCTCGAGGAACTGGGGCTTGACGAGGCCGGGCTCGACCGTCTGATCCGCGCAGGCTACGACCTGTTGCACCTGCAGACCTATTTCACCGTGGGCCCGAAAGAGGCGCGCGCCTGGACCATCCGCCGCGGCACGCTCGCCCCCCAGGCCGCGGGCGTCATCCACGGCGATTTCGAACGCGGCTTCATCCGCGCCGAGACCATCGCCTATGACGATTTCGTCGCCACCGGCGGCGAGGCGGGCGCCAAGGAGGCCGGCAAGATGCGCGTCGAGGGCAAGACCTACGAGGTCAAGGACGGCGACGTGTTGCATTTCCTGTTCAACGCCTGACGGACCACCACAGGACCCACAGGGCGTTGGACAGGGCGCTGTATAGGGCGCACCCCTCCCGCTTGGGTGGAAACGCGTCGGGCGCGACGTGATGCGCTGATGTCCTGCCCGGCCAAGGGGGCTTTGGTCGTGTGATCGGGCAGGGCCGCGCGTCTGTCGTGTCGTTTGCCGGCGCATGCCTCGACGCCTGTTTCAAGCAAGTACATGTATGCGCTTGGCAACACGCTGGCCGATGATCCCGAGAACGAGGTTGACCGCCATGCGCTGTCCGGCTGGGGCGGGGCGAATTCGGACGGGGTGGCATTTGCCGTGCCGGATGTGAGCGCGGAACAGGCGGCCGGAGCGGTCTGGCGGCGGTGGCCGTCTTGGAGTGGGGACCCTATCCGAACACGCGCGGCTTTTCTTCTGGGATCTGCTCTATGGTGCCTATCCGGGCCAGCCACCCACCGCAGCATCAACACCTGGCCCTCTCGCGGCACCGAAGGCCAGTTCGGCGGCCGGCCCGGCTGGTCGTTCCAGGACAATCCGCGCTTTCCCACGATATATATCCCGGTCGCGTTCTAAGCGTTCCGCGAGCCCGCCAAGGGGCTTGTGCCGGTCTACCAATACGCCTGCCGCGTGATCTGGTACCCGTCCTATTTCGTCTCCTCGATCTACCTGCACATCTATGACGGCACCGGCCTGTCCCCGACGCCGTCACCCGAGACAGTGAACACCGATGGCGCATACCAGATCGCCTTCTACGCCTATCCTCCCGGGGCGGCGTGAGAAACTGGGAACAGGTCCTTGCGGAGCGACCACGGTTTGACTAAACGGGTCGGCGGAGACGTGGCCGAGTGGTCGAAGGCGCTCCCCTGCTAAGGGAGTAGGCGGGAAACCGTCTCGAGGGTTCGAATCCCTTCGTCTCCGCCATTTACTATTGGCTAATAAATTTCTTTTAGAAACAGTTGCTTGGGCGTTGGGCATTCTCGCCAACCACCCACGTAAACCACCCACGCTTCTACCTTCGACGCCCGTTAGCATGTTCTCGCCTTCGACCATCGGCCACGTCTTGCTAAATATTGAAAAGTTCTAAGCGTGAAATGCCCAAGCTCCATGCAGTCTCGACCAGTCGCCAGCGCGCTTCAACTTCCTCTCCAAGGTCGCCAGCATGTCCTTCTTCAACCCGAACCGCCCGCCGCGGCGGGCGCTCGAAGCGCATCGCAGCCGGCCCGCAACGCCTTTACAGGGCAAGGATGGCAGGGGGATTTATGGGAAAGAGTGGAGGCGAGTACCGGAATCGAACCGGTGTACACGGATTTGCAATGGAATGCTGATCGCTAACTTACTGATAAAGCTTATATAAATGGGGCCATAATGCTGGTGTGTGTCAAAATGCGCAAATCCGTCAGCTGTGAGCGGCTCGGAAATGTCGTGTTCAACACAGCAAACTCAATCACCCCATACCAACCTGGAGTTCCCCGTCAACAGATCACGGAACAGCTTGGCATCTCACAGGCCAGCTACTACCGTATCCTGAACGGGTAAGCTTTGCTGACGTAGCTTGAGGGGGTCTCTACTAGGTGGCTAGACGCTAGCTCTGCATATAGTGGGACCCACCAGATCATACCGCTAGTGATTGATTGGTCCTAGTAGTCACCCCTGAATCCTAAACAACGATTTTAGTTTCGAAACTTCATTAGTCACACACCCGGGACCAGCAAAAATAAAATTGCTACTGCGACCAAAAATCCGAACGCGATGACCAAAAACTCCGCGACCATTTTCATTTTACATCCCCTCTGGCAGCTAACGCGCGTAAGTCTTGCTGAGACCTACGCTCTCACTAACGGCGAGTTAGCATTCATGATCGTGAAGTCGTTGGATCTTAGTCCATCACATCGAACATTTCTGCCGTGAACACAGTAAGCAGTTGAAACTTTGAGATTCTTTTTAAGTTCGCCTCTAACGTTTCCAAGGGTTTTGGGGTGCTTTGGGCCGCGTTCGGCTGGGGCATTGGCTTACTCTCCCACGGCCTCAGCGTCTTCGAGGTCTTCAACCTCGAGAGGCAGTTCGCCTCTAACGTTTTTGATTTTATCTATTCGGGAGTCAACAAGTTGAAGATCGTATAAAGCTCGTAGCTTCTCTTCTACGGTAACTTCTTTATCCATAGAGGCTAAAAGTAATTAACTGGGTTCGTTTCAATCGCCGTTAAAAGAACGGCAAAACTAGGAAATTTTTCCCGAAGCAAGCGGGCGATTAGCGGAATAGTGAACTGCTCATTTTCATAATGTCCGATATCGGCGATAATGATCTCATTTTCGGCATCAAAAAACTGATGGTACTTAAAATCACTGGTCAGGTAAAGGTCTGCTCCCGCCGCCCGGGCGGCCTCCACCATCTCCCGCGGCATGGAGCGCAGCCCCGCCCGGAGCGCCAGGAAGACGAGCGGCGCGTGCTGGATGCCGAGAAGCAGGATCACGCCCTCGCGGCTGTAGAGCGGGTTCGGCGTGCCGACGGGCGGGGCGAGCCCGAGGACGCCGAGGAGCGCCGACGACGGGCCGAAGAGCTGCACCCAGGCGAGCGCGGTCACCTGCGGGGGGATCATGAGCGGGAGCAGGAAGCAGAAGACGAGCGCCCGCTTGCCCCGCACGTCGGTGAGCGCCACGAGGAGCGCGAAGGCGGCCCCGAGGACGAGCGAGAGCACGGTGCCGAGGACGGCCGATTCGAGCGAGTGCCACGTGGCCCGCCAGGTGGAGCCGCGCTCCAGGACG
>CAJXWO010000043.1 GCA_913062865.1 uncultured Paracoccaceae bacterium
GCCATCCGCCGATTGCGAGCGCCACCGTCATGCGCGTGACCGCGATCCAAGCCAAAACTGAACGAAAGCGGCAGGACAAGTCTGCCCGATGCGCTGAAAAACGTCGCCGCCGGGCCGGGATGCTGCGGGTTTGCGGGCCAATTCGCCCAACTTCGGGAGCTTGCGCGACCACAGACGCCGCTCGGGGCGAAAAACGCTTGATCAGTTGGCGCAGTCAGGCGATCTTCACGTCAGAAGGCAGGCCACTTGGGGAATGTCGAGTGAGAGTTTCCTCGCCGCCAGAAGTATTAAAGTTGATTGCCACATCAGTCCATCGCCCCCGCATCTCATGTATGGCGATTAAATTAAAATCACGCACGTTGTTTTTGACATTATCACAGTCGCCACTAAGAATGTGAGTACGCATACAATATCTGTCACCCAGCATTTCTAGTTGCATAAGCGGTGGGAAGCTTGGAAGGTCGTTAGCACTACCACTTGGCCCACCTTTTTGATGAATTTGACCGACAGTGGTGCGGACGCGAGAGCTAGTCTGAAAGTCGGGCGGCAAAAAGACACTGAAGCCAATCCATGTGTTACTTCCGTATTTCCACTTCTTGCGATCCAACATAATTTCGCTGCGTTCACGGTCATTTTCGCAATCGTTCCAATCGGACCATCTGTCTGTTCCACAATCACCAGGGCGCACATCAAATCTTTGAGATTGGGAACCAGCACGTGCCACATCGCTAACAATTGCATAACCATATGGAGTGCTGCTTAGACTACGCTCCCCGGCTAGGCGGCCAGAACCAGAAGTCGTCACGCAGGCTGTAAGCGCCAGCGCCCCTGCAAGTGCTAAAGACCTTTTCATATGATGCTCCAATTCAAGAACCACTTGCGTCTGCCAAGTCGGGTATCGATTAAAAAATCGAAATATACTCGTCCGATTATACTGATCAAAAGAAGCGCCACAGCTCCAGCCCTAATCACCGCTTCACGACGTGGCGGCATCCTAGTACTCCTAGTTCCTCTTTCAACATAGAGCTGGCCAGTTTGAAGCGTGAATTCCTGTCCCGTTGCTAAATACACGGGAAAGATCAGCGATGAAGGATTGGCGACGTGAACGACGAGAACTGATGGCGTACCTGCTGGAGCAGGACTGGGACGTATTTCGTACGCTGAAGTTCGTTGACAGCAGAACCATCGGCAGCATCACCGCCAACAAGCTGCTGCGCTCGTACTGGAACCGAATTGATCGCGTGTTCTTTGGTCACGCAGCAGACCGCAAAAGCATTCGTGTGCCGCGTTGGTGTTTCGCACATGAAGGCGCAGACGCAGAAAACTTCCACATTCATTTTCTGCTCTGAAATGGCCGACCTATGGCGCGACCGGGTCAGAAATGTGGCGATATCGAACCGGGTCGGCGCCCACGGCACATGCCGGACCAAAGAACAATTTTCGCCTTATGCGTGTGAAATTCTGCGTTTTCTGGCCCAAAACCGCGCCGTCACCAAAGGGTCTGCCAGCTAGCCGGGCAATAATGGGCTGATTTGTTTCCACTTTTGAAACAGCGACCGGTCCGAATTCTGACGAATCCGTGTCGTTTTTCTCCGCAAAGGCCGAGGTCCGCTTATGTTCGCCTATGCGATCCAATCCCATGAAACCCTGTGGATTGTTCAAAAACACGATGCTGCAGCCTCTAAACCCGCCGAATCGCGCCAGAATCGTGCGCGGTGTCGTCTGCGCCTGCCTGACCAACAGGGTCGATACGTGATGTCAGTCATGAAGATGGTGCCGGTGGAGAGACTCGAACTCTCACGATGTTGCCATCGGGGGATTTTGAATCCCCTGCGTCTACCATTCCGCCACACCGGCCGCCGCAGCGGTTTAGCGCCAAGCCGCGCCGTCGTCCAGCCCATCCGCACCGCTTGACCCCGGCCGCGCCCCATGCTCAACGCAAGCGCAACCGACGAAGGGTCCGTGATGCTGAACCGACTATACGACTGGACGCTGCGCATGGCGGATCACCCGCGCGCGCTTTGGGTCCTGGCAGGCGTGTCCTTTGTCGAAAGCTCCTTTTTCCCGATCCCGCCGGACGTTTTGATGATCCCGATGATCATCGCCCGGCCCACACGCGCCTTCCTCATAGCGACGGTGGCGTTGGTGTCATCGGTCCTGGGCGGGCTACTGGGCTATGCGATCGGGTATTTCGCCTATGACACCATCGGTGCCCCGATCCTCGAGGCGCTCGGCAAGGGCGACGCGATGGCCGCCTTCAACAGCCGTTTCAACGATCTGGGGTTCTGGGCGGTTCTGACGGCCGGGGTGACGCCCTTCCCCTACAAGGTCATCACGATCATGTCGGGCTGGACGGCGATGCCGCTGGGTACATTCGTTGCCACCTCCATTCTGGCGCGGGCGCTGCGCTTTTTCGTCGTCGCCGCGCTCTTGTGGAAGTTCGGCGCACCGATTCGTGATTTCATCGAGCGCCGGCTGGGCCTTATGTTCACGCTGTTTCTCGTCCTCCTCATCGGAGGTTTCGCCTTGGTGAAAGTCCTGTGACCCGCACCGTCTGGATCGCGCTTGCCGCCGGAGGATCGGCGGCGCTGTTGCTGGGGGCCTTTGCCTTTCAGCATGTCGGCGGCATGGCGCCCTGTGCGCTCTGCATCTGGCAACGCTATCCCCACGCGGCCGCCATTCTGATCGGCGTGCTGGCCATCGCCCTGGGCGGTCGTCTTCTGCCGGTGCTGGGCGCGTTTGCGGCGCTTGGCACCGCTGGTATCGGTGTCTACCACACCGGGGTCGAGCGCGGTTGGTGGGACGGCCCCAGCACCTGCACGTCCGGGCCGGTCGGAGGGCTCTCGGCCGAAGAGCTCATGGAGCAGATCATGGCGGCCCCGCTCGTGCGCTGCGACGAAGTTCCGTGGGAGATGCTGGGGCTGTCCATGGCCAGCTGGAACACGGTCGCCTCGCTGGCCTTCGCCGGTCTCTGGGTCATGGCGGTCCGGGCGCGTGCCTGAAAGCCCGGCCCGGGGTCGTCACATATGCTCACGCAAAAGACACTGGCGCGTCAGGCGCGAACCCGCCTAGACAAAGCCTCATGTTCGATGCGCGCATACGTCCCCTGATCGACCCGGTCCTGAACCGGCAGGGCCAACTGTTGGCCCGGATGGGGATAACGGCGAACGTTGTCACCCTGATCGGCCTCGCGCTTGGGCTCGCCTCGGCTGCGATCATCGCCCTGGGCCAGCCGGGCCTCGCGCTGGTTCCCCTTTTGCTCAGCCGATTGGCCGATGGCCTTGACGGCGCGGTGGCACGGGCCACCCACAAGACCGATTTCGGCGGCTATCTCGACATCACCAGCGACTTTCTGTTCTACGGTGCCGTGCCGCTGGGCTTTGTTCTGATGGACCCCGTGCAAAACGGCGCCGCGGGGGCCTTTCTGCTGACCAGCTTCTATTTCAACGGGGCGAGCTTTCTGGGCTACGCGATCCTGGCCGAAAAGCGCGGGATGGAGACCGCCGAACGCGGGGCCAAATCGCTCTACTTCACCGGCGGGCTGCTGGAAGGGGCGGAAACCATCGGCTTTTTCGTGATCCTTTGCCTTTGGCCCACAGCCTTTGCGCCACTGGCCTGGATCTTTGGTGCGCTCTGTTTCATCACCGCCACGTCGCGGCTGCTTTTGGCCCGCCAAGTCTTTGCGGCCCCCGACCAGACAACCAAGGAGACCTGAATGACCCGTCTTGCCACGCTGGGCCTTGCCGCCCTTCTGCCGCTGGCCGCCACGGCCCAGACCGACCCTGCCGACTGGGACGCCGTGCTGGAGGCCGCCGATGGCCAGACCGTCTATTGGAACGCCTGGGGCGGGTCGACGACGACCAACGCCTTCATCGCCTGGGTGGGCGACCGCGTGGCCGAAGAGTATGGCGTGACGCTCGAGCATGTGAAGCTGTCGGAAACCGCCGACGCGGTCAGCCGCGTGTTGTCGGAAAAGGCGGCGGGCGAGGATGACGATGGCGCCATCGACCTCATCTGGATCAATGGCAAGAACTTCGCCGCGATGAAAGAGAACGACCTGCTGTTCGGGCCCTTCGCGGAAAGCCTGCCGAACTGGGCGCTGGTGGATCAGACCAAGCCCGTCAGCGTCGATTTCACCATCCCCACCGACGGTTACGAAAGCCCCTGGGCCGCGGCGCAGGTGGTGTTCATGTATGACACCGCCGACCTGGCAGAGCCGCTGCCCGACATGGCCGCGATCCTCGACTGGGCGCAGGCAAACCCGGGCCGCTTCACCTATCCGCAGCCGCCGGATTTCCTGGGCTCCACCTTCCTGAAACAGGCGCTCTACGGCGTGATCGACAATCCGGATGTGCTGCTGGAGCCGGTCAACGATGCGGACTACGACGCCGTAACCGCACCGCTTTGGGACTATATCGACGCGCTCACGCCCCATCTGTGGCGCGAGGGGCGCGCCTATCCCCAGACCGGGCCGCGCCAGATCCAGCTCATGGCCGATGACGAGATCGACCTGGCGATCAGCTTCAGCCCCGGCGAGGCCTCGACCGCCATCGCCAATTTCCAACTGCCCGACACGGTGCGCACCTTCGTGCCCGAGGGCGGCAGCATCGGCAATGCGAGCTTTGTCGCGATCCCCTACAATTCCGGCAGCAAAGAGGGCGCCATGGTCGTCGCCGACTTCCTGCTCTCGCCCGAGGCGCAGGCCCGCGCGCTCGACCCGCAGAACCTGGGCTACGGCACGGTGCTGAATGTCTCGGCCCTGCCCGCGGAAGAGCGCGCGCTGTTTGAAAACATCGACCTTGGCATCGCCACCCTTGGCCCGGACGAGCTGGGCCCCGCCCTGCCCGAGCCGCATCCCAGCTGGATGGCCCGCATCGAAGAGGATTGGGTCGCGCGCTACGGCGTCGCCGCCGACTGATCCATGCACCCGGTCGAGACCCGGACATTTCGGCATGGCCGGACCATGGGCTGGGTCTCGCGCAGGCGGGTGCTGCCCGCCCTGCCCGCGCTGACGCTGGCGGTGCTGCTGGTGCCGCTGGGTGCAGGGCTGATCGGGACGCTGGGCCCGGCCTTCGGCTGGATGCCCGGGCTTGCCGGAGCCCAGCCGGGGCTCGACGCCTTTCGCGCGCTTCTGGCCTGGCCCGGCCTACCGCGCGCGGTGACGCTCAGCCTGAGCACGGGGCTGGCCGCAACGGCACTGTCGTTGGCCATCGTGGCGCTGGTGACCGCCGCCTGGGGCGGAACCCGGGTCTTTGCCGCCCTGCGCCGCCTTTTGTCGCCGCTTTTGTCTGTGCCCCACGCCGCGGCGGCCTTCGGTCTTGCCTTCCTCATTGCGCCCTCGGGCTGGCTGATGCGCCTTGCCTCGGCCTGGGCCACGGGGCTGGAACGGCCGCCGGACGTGCTGATCGTGCAGGACCCGCTGGGCCTGACGCTGATCGCGGGGCTGGTGGTGAAAGAGGTGCCGTTTCTTCTGTTGATGACCATCGCCGCGCTGGGACAGGCCGATGCCACCCGCGCGCAGACCGTCGCGCAGACGCTAGGCTATGGCCGCACCACGGGCTGGCTCAAGGCGGTGTTCCCCCGCGTCTACGCCCAGATCCGCCTGCCGGTTTATGTGGTGCTTGCCTTTTCCATGACCGTGGTCGACGTGGCCATCATCCTGGGCCCCAACACACCGCCCACCCTGTCGGTGCAGATCCTGCGCTGGATGACGGACCCGGACCTGTCCCTGCGCCTGCAGGCCGCGGCGGGCGCGGTGCTGCAACTGGCGCTGGTGCTGGCCGCGCTGGCGCTCTGGCGGCTGGTCGAGATCGCCACCGCGCGACTGGGCCGCGCCTGGGTGCTGCGCGGCGCCCGAGCGCGCCTGGGCGAGCCCGCCTTGCGCGGTCTGTCGGTGCTGCCCGCCGGGGCCGCTGCGGCAACGGTGCTCTTGGGAATTGCGATCCTGGCGCTTTGGTCCGTGGCGGGGCTTTGGTCCTTTCCCAAGGCCCTGCCGGACCAGCTGAGCCTGCGGAGCTGGATGCGGCACGGGCCGGAACTGGCCGAGATCGCCGCGCGCACCGTCACCATCGCCGGGCTGGCCACGCTGGCCTCTTTGATCCTGGCTCTGGGCTGTCTCGAGGCCGAGCATCGCGATGGGCTGACCCTGCGGCGCACAGGTCTGTGGCTTTTGTACCTGCCGCTTCTGATCCCGCAGGTGGCGTTTCTGCCAGGCGTGCAGACGGCGATGCTGCTCCTTGGCCTCGACGGAGGCCTATTCGCCGTCACCGCGGCCCATGTGATCTTTGTCTTTCCCTATGTCTTCCTGTCGCTGGGCGATCCGTTCCGCGCCTGGGACACGCGCTATGCGACCATCGCCTGCACCCTGGGCGCGCGGGCGAACCGGGTGTTGTGGCGGGTACGGCTCCCCATGCTTCTGGCCCCGGTCCTGACCGCCAGCGCCGTGGGTGTTGCGGTCAGCGTGGGGCAATACCTGCCCACGCTGCTGGTGGGCGGCGGGCGGGTACCCACGCTCACGACCGAGGCGGTGGCGCTGGCCTCGGGCGGGGACCGGCGGGCCATCGGGGTCTTTGCGCTGGCCCAGACGGCGGCGGCCCTTGTGCCTTTCGCACTGGCACTGATCCTGCCACGCCTTCTCTATCGCAACCGCCGGGGCCTTTTGCATGACTGATGCCTTGCGACTGGAAGACCTGCGTGTATCGCTCAGAAACGAAACGCTTTTCGCGCTCGATCTGGAGGTCATGCCAGGCCACGTCACCTCGATCATGGGGCCGTCGGGCACGGGCAAATCCACGCTTCTGGCGGCGATCATCGGCACCCTGCGCCCGCCCTTCGAGATGTCCGGGCGGGTCTGCCTGGGCCAGACCGACCTGACGCCGCTACCGCCCGAGGCACGGGGGATCGGCATCCTCTACCAGGATGACCTGCTGTTCCCGCATCTGTCCGTGGCCGAGAACCTTGCCTTTGGCCTGAGCCCGCGGCTGAGAGGCCGCGCGGCTCGGCGCGCCGCCGTCGATGCAGCGCTGGCGCGGATCGACATGGCAGGCTTCGGCGACCGTGACCCCGCCACACTGTCGGGCGGGCAAAAGCTGCGCGTCTCGCTCATGCGCGCCCTTCTGTCCGAGCCACGGGCGCTCTTGCTGGACGAGCCGTTCTCCAGCCTCGACGTGGCCCTGCGCCAACTCATGCGGGCGCTGGTCTTCGATCAGGCGCGGGACCGGGGCCTGCCGGTGCTGATGGTGACCCACGACCCCGAGGATGCGGAGGCTGCAGGCGGCCCGGTGGTGACGCTGGGGGGTTAGCGACCGTCCCGCCACAAAACGAATCGCCCGGGACCCTGCGCAGCAAGGATCAGAAGACCGCCGGCGATGGCCCAGTTCTTGACCATGATGGTCATCTGCCACGGGTCCGCGCGCAGCTGCCAGTGAAAATAGCTGGTGAACAGGCAATAGGCCGCGAGGACCAGCGCCCAGACCCGCACCTTCGGGCCCAGCAGAAGCCCCAGACCCGCCACGAGGTTGAAGAGCGCCACTGCCCAGACAAGCCCTCCGGGCAGGCCGATCCCGTCGATCATCGCGCGCACCGGTGCGGGATCGCCCAGCTTCTGCACGGCCCCGCCCATGAACAGAAGCGCGATCAAAAGCCGCCCGGACAGGTTCGCAATATTCGCCATGCCGCGACCCTCACAGAACGCCGCGGGGGGTGCAAAGCGAATCCGCAGACACGCGATCACGGACGTGGGAGCGGGAAAAGAAAATGGAGCGCCCTGGGGGGGACGCTCCAGTCAGATCGCTCCGGGCTCATCGTTACACCGCTCGTTTCTCAGGTCTGCCTGCGGCCCGGATCGCAATGGGGCGCGCGGAAGACGCGCGCGCCCTGTCCTTGTCAGCTACACCCGCTCGTCGCGCCGCAGGTGTTGCACTTCATGCAGGTGCCGTTGCGCACCAGCGTGTAGTTGCCGCATTCGCCGCAGGCTTCGCCCTCGTAGCCCTGCATCTTGGCCCGGGTCACCGCATCAGCGGTGGTGGACGCCGCGATGGCGGTCACGCTGGTGGCCTGCACCGCCGTGGCGGTCGAGGTCTCGGGGACCAGGGTCTGCAGCGCCGACACCGGATCGGTGCCGGTCATCGCGTCCTGGCCGCCCTGGAACACCACAAGCTCCTGAGGCAGACGCTTGCGCAGATAGCCGGTCGAGCTGATCTGCTTGAGCACTTCGAGGCTCTTGGAGGCCGCCGTTTCCGACAGTTCCTTGACGTTCGACACGCCCTCTTCCTCGCCGCGGCCCAGATCGTCGAAGGTGGCGCCTTCGGGCTTCACATGGGCCAGGTCCGTGCGGTCCAGGTAGGACACGGCCAGTTCGCGGAAGATGTAATCGAGGATCGAGGTCGCGTTTTTGATCGAGTCGTTGCCCTGCACCATGCCTGCCGGTTCGAACTTGGTGAAGGTGAAGGCATCCACGAACTCCTCGAGCGGCACACCGTACTGAAGACCCACGGACACGGCGATGGCGAAGTTGTTCATCATCGCGCGGAAGCCCGCACCTTCCTTGTGCATGTCGATAAAGATCTCGCCCAAGCTGCCGTCGGCATATTCGCCGGTGCGCAGGTAGACCTTGTGCCCGCCAACGATGGCCTTTTGGGTATAACCCTTGCGACGCTCGGGCATCTTTTCGCGGTGGCTGCGGACGATCTCCTTGACCACGACCTTTTCCACGATCTTCTCGGCCAGAACGGCGGCCTTTTCCTGCGCGCTGCCGGTCTCCAGCACCTCGGCCGCCTCGTCGTCATCCTCGACCAGGGCCGCCGCCAGCGGCTGGCTGAGTTTCGAGCCGTCGCGGTAAAGCGCGTTGGCCTTGACGCCCAGGGACCAGGACAGCTCGTAGGCGCGCTGGCAATCCTCGATGGTGGCGTCGTTGGGCATGTTCACGGTCTTCGAGATCGCCCCCGAGATGAAGGACTGCGCGGCGGCCATCATGTGGATATGGCTGTCGACGGACAGGAAGCGCTTGCCCTTCTTGCCGCAGGGATTGGCGCAATCGAAGACGCTGTAGTGCTCTTCGGCCAGGTGCGGCGCGCCTTCCAGCGTCATCGTCCCGCAGACATAATCGTTCGCGGCCTCGATATCGGCCTTGGAAAAGCCCAGGTGGCGCAGCAGGTCGAAGGACGGATCGACCAGTTTCTCGGCCGGGATGCCAAGGGTCCCGGTGCAGAACGCTTCGCCCAGGGTCCACTGGTTAAAGACGAAGCGGATGTCGAAGGCCTGCGCCAGCGCCATCTCGACCTTCTCGATCTCGGCCGGGCCGAAACCGTGGCCGACCAGCGCCGCATGGGTGATGCCGGGCGCGCCCGACAGTGTGCCGTGGCCGACTGCGTATTTGACGATCTCGTCGATCTGCGCGCTGTCATAGCCCAGATGTTCGAGCGCGGCAGGAACCGACCGGTTGATGATCTTGAAATAGCCGCCACCGGCCAGCTTCTTGAACTTCACCAGTGCAAAGTCCGGCTCGATCCCGGTGGTGTCGCAATCCATCACCAGACCGATGGTGCCCGTGGGCGCGATCACCGTGGCCTGCGCGTTGCGGTAGCCGTGCTGTTCGCCCAGGCGCTGCGCCTCGTCCCAGCTTTGCATCGCGAGCGTGACCAGGCTTTGATCGGGGCAGTTGGCATGGTCGAGCGCAACGGGCTTGACGTCCAGCGCCTCGTACCCGTCAGTAGCTCCATAGGCCGCGTTGCGGTGGTTGCGGATGACGCGCAGCATGTGGTCACGGTTGCGCGCATAGCCTGCGAATGGCCCCAGCTCACCGGCGATCTCGGCCGAGGTGGCGTAGGACACGCCGGTCATCACCGCGGTCAGCGCACCGCACAGCGCGCGTCCTTCGGGGCTGTCATAGCCGAAGCCCATGTTCATCAGCAGGCCGCCGATATTGGCATAGCCCAGGCCCAGCGTGCGGAAATCGTAGCTGAGTTGCGCGATCTCCTTCGACGGGAACTGCGCCATCATCACGCTGATCTCGAGCGTCAGAGTCCACAGCCGGATGGCGTGTACGTAGTCATCGGCCTGGAACTGCCCGTCCTTGAGGAAGGTGAGCAGGTTCATCGAGGCCAGGTTACAGGCCGTGTCGTCCAGGAACATGTATTCCGAGCACGGGTTCGACCCGCGGATCGGGCCGTCTTCCGGGCAGGTGTGCCAGGCATTCACGGTGTCGTGGTACTGGATGCCCGGATCGGCGCAGGCCCAGGCGGCGTGGCCGATGTCTTCCCACAGCTGGCGCGCCTTCACGGTCTTCGCGACGGACCCGTCGGTGCGGCGGATCAGCTCCCAATCGGCATCGTCCTTGACCGCCTTGAGGAAGGCATCGGTGACGCGCACCGAGTTGTTGGAGTTCTGGCCCGAGACGCTGGCATAGGCCTCGCTGTCCCAGTCGGTGTTATAGGTCGGGAACTCGATGCTGTCATAGCCCTGGCGCGCATAATCCAGCACGCGCTTGACATATGTCTCGGGGATCGCGTCGCGCTTGGCCTGACGGATCGCTTCCTTCAGCTGGGGGTTCACCTTGGGATCATAGGCATCGGCCTCGGCCCCGTCCCATGTGCCGATGGCGGCGAAGATATCATTTAGGCGTGCCTCGTGCATCTTCGATCCTGCGACGATGCTCGCGACCTTCTGCTCTTCCTTGACCTTCCAGTTGACGAATTCCTCGATATCCGGGTGGTCGGCATCGCAGATCACCATCTTGGCCGCGCGGCGCGTGGTGCCGCCCGACTTGATGGCGCCGGCCGCCCGGTCGCCGATCTTGAGAAAGCCCATCAGGCCCGAGGATTTGCCGCCGCCCGACAGGGCCTCGCCCTCGCCACGCAGGTGGCTGAAATTGGTGCCGGTGCCCGAACCGTATTTGAACAGGCGCGCCTCGCGCACCCAAAGGTCCATGATGCCGCCCTCGTTCACCAGGTCGTCCTGCACGCCCTGGATAAAGCAGGCATGCGGCTGGGGATGCTCGTAGGCCGATTTGGATTTGACCAGCTTGCCGGTCTTGTAGTCGACATAGAAGTGACCTTGGCTGGGGCCGTCGATGCCATAGGCCCAGTGCAGGCCGGTGTTGAACCACTGGGGGCTGTTGGGCGCGGCGCGCTGGGTGGCCAGCATATAGCGCATCTCGTCGAAATAGGCGCGCGCGTCTTCCTCGGTCGAGAAATAGCCGCCCTTCCAGCCCCAATAGGCCCAGGCGCCAGCGAGGCGATCAAAGACCTGCTTGGCCGAAGTCTCGCCGGTCATCTCGGCGCCATCGGCGGGGACAGAGCGCCACAGAAACTCGGGCACGTCCTTTTCGCGCACCTTGCGCGTCTCGGTCGGCACACCGGCCTTGCGGAAATATTTCTGCGCGATCACGTCCGAGGCGACCTGGCTCCACTTTGCGGGCACCTCGATCTCGTCGAGCTTGAACACGGTGGTCCCGTCCGGATTGCGGATCTCCGACGATGTGGTGACGAATTCCAGGTCCGCGTATGCGTTCTGACCTGCCTTGGTGAACTGTCTGTCGATCTTCATCTCTGTCCCCTTGCCTCAAGCTGCCTTGGCCCTGCCCGATCCATGGATCGGCCCGACCTGTGGATCGGTCCGGGCTGGCGGCGAGACAAAGATCCCTCGGCCCTTGCACGCAATGCGTGCAAAGAGGCTGTGCGAGATGCGAAATCCGCAAATCGTGCTGCTGTGCTTCGGTTTCTCTGCCGGACGCCCTTGCCACTATATCTTGTGGCTCCCAAACCCGGCCCGCACAATCTGGCGTATATAGGCGACCATGGTCAACGGAATTTTTACGTCTTTGACATGGTTTTTTCGGTTGACCGAGCGGGACTGTTTCGGCCCGCGGGCCGCGCAGATTCTGCCGCGATTTCAAAGAGCAAGTGTGGAAAACCCTGTGGATAAGTGGGGTTAGTCCAACGGTTTCACACGCTGGTTCAACGCGATTCCGCGGCGCGGCACAGCTGTGGGAAACTTGCGGTCTGTGCCATACAAGACACTAGATAATGTGGTCGATAAATGGTCGGGACGGCAAGATTCGAACTTGCGACCTACGGTACCCAAAACCGTCGCGCTACCAGGCTGCGCTACGCCCCGACTGACGTGGCGCAGGGCATACCGCCCGAACCCGGGTTTGAAAAGCGAAAACCGCGCTAGCAGGGCCAGGCCGGATCCGGGCCGATAGCCGGGTGGCGCAGCTGGGTGCCGGGGCCGATTCCCATGGCCCGCGCCAACCCGCCATTGATCTCGAGCACGTACTGGATCTGCCCCTCGCCCGGAATGCTGGTGCGGTCGAGCGGCACGGCCTCGTGGTGGACATTCTGCACCACGCCATCGGCATCGGCGAAGATCATGTCGAGCGGGATCAGCGTGTTCTCCATCCAGAACGACACCCGTTGGGCACGGTCATAGACAAAGAGCATGCCCGCGCTTTTCGGCATCGACGGGCGGTTCATCAGGCCCACGGCCCGTTCGTCCGGATCATCGGCCACCTCGACGGTGAACCGCGCCTCGCCCCATTCACCGCGCAATTGAACGGTGTCTGGCCGGCATTCCTGCGCGCCGGCGGCACCGGCCAGGCACAGCGCCAAAGCGGCCGCTAGCTGTCTCGCAGCCCCAATTCCCATGCACAGACCTCCGTCGCGATGCGGCCACGCTTGCCGTCGATCACGCGGATCGCGAGGGCCTCGCCCGGTTGCAGATCCGCCAGGCCCGACCGGCGCAGCACTTCGATGTGAATGAACACATCCTCGCCGCGCCCGAAGACATTGGCAAACCCGAATCCCTTGCCCTTGTCGAACCATTTGACGCGGGCGGGTTCGAGCGGCGTATTGCGGATCTCGGCCGGGTCGAGCGTTTCGAAATCGCTCAGCGCGGCCGTGCCCGCGTCCTCGGGCGGCGAAATGCTCAGAACCTGAGTCGCCTGAATACCGCGCTGCGTTTTCTGCACTTCGAGTTCGATCCGGGCCCCGTCGGCAACCGAGCTTTGCCCGAAGTTCCGCAGTACGTTCGCATGCAGCAGAACGTCCGCGCCGCCTGCATCCGGAATGACGAAGCCAAAGCCCTTGATCGGGTCAAACCACTTCACGGACCCCGAGATGGTTGAGGTATCGTTCGTATTATCAGTCAAATCGAAATCATTTCCCGTTCAGAAGCTCGCCCTCCCGACCGACTAAACAACATCAAACAATGGCAAAAAAGAGTGGCTTTGGCGTCACTTGACGCAATGTGGACCCGAAGATCAGGGGTTGAGCCGTTCGATTCCCCACATATCGGTTATTGTTTCCCGACGCCAGACAAAGCGGTCGTGAAGACGAAACGCTCCATCCGCCCAAAGCTCGATTTCAAGCGGTTTGATGCGCAAACCACCCCAAAACGGCGGACGTTTCGGAGAGGGACCATGCTGGGCTGTGACCTTTGCCACCTCTGCCATCAGCGCAGCCCGCGACGACAGCGGACGCGACTGTTGCGATGCCCAGGCCCCGAGGCGCGATTTCATCGACCGCGAGGCGTAGTACTCATCGGCCTTTGGGCCGTCCTCTTTTTCGACAAGCCCTCGCACCCGGACCTGGCGACGCAGGGATTTCCAGTGCATGACAAAAGCCGCCTTGCCCGATGCCAGGATCTCCTGCCCCTTCGCGCTGTCGTAGTTGGTGTAGAAGACAAAGGCGTCGTCCTCGATCTCCTTCAGCAACACCATGCGCACATTGGGCAGGCCGTCCGCATCGACGCTGGCCACGGCGATGGCATTGGGATCGTTGATCTCCGTCTGCTCGGCCTCGCCCAGCCAGCGTCGCGCGATCTCGATCGGATCGTCGCCTGCAAAAATGCCTGTTCGGTCGCTCATCTGTCCTGCCTTCCCATGCGCCACGCTACATAGAGCCCGGGCCTTGATGCGGCAATGCCAATCGCCTAAAGGAGCGCAACGGCAAATCTGGTGGAGATCGCGCGATGTCAAATCAACTCATGGCCGGGAAACGCGGCCTGATCATGGGCCTCGCGAACGACAAGTCCATCGCCTGGGGCATCGCCCGGGCCTGCGGCGAGGCCGGGGCCGAGCTTGCCTTTTCGTACCAGGGCGAAGCGCTGAAAAAGCGGGTCGATCCGCTGGCCGCGCAACTGGGCAGCGACATCGTCCTGCCCTGCGACGTGTCCGACGAAGCGTCGATGGATTCCCTGTTCGACAGCCTGAAAGAGCGCTGGGGCAGCCTTGACTTCGTGGTGCATGCCATTGGCTTTTCGGATAAATCCGAGCTGCGGGGCCGTTATGTCGATACCAGCCGCGCCAATTTCCAGATGTCGATGGACATCTCGGTCTATTCCTTCACCGCCGTCATGCAGCGCGCGGAAAAGATGATGAACCCGGGCAGCTCGGCGCTGACGCTGACCTATTACGGGGCCGAGCGGGTCATGCCGCATTACAACGTCATGGGCGTGGCCAAGGCCGCGCTCGAGGCCTCGGTGCGCTACCTGGCCGAGGACCTGGGCAAGGACGGCATCCGCGTCAACGCCATCTCGGCCGGTCCGATCAAGACCCTGGCCGCCTCGGGCATCGGCGATTTCCGCTACATCATGAAGTGGAACGAATACAACTCGCCCCTGCGTCGGAACGTGACCATCGACGATGTGGGCGGCTCGGCGCTTTACCTGCTCAGCGATCTGGGCTCGGGCACCACGGGCGAGGTACTGCATGTGGATGCGGGCTATCACGTCGTGGGCATGAAGGCCGTGGACGCGCCCGACATGTCCAAGGACTGACCGCGTGACCTGGGCCCATCTCGCAGCCTTCAACCTGACGCTGCTCGCGGCGATGGCGGCCCCCGGTCCGGCGCTCTTGTTCCACCTGCGCCAGTCCATCGCGGGCGGGTTCGCCACCGGTGTCGCGACAGGCGCAGGGCTGGCAATTGTGGCCGCGGGCTGGACCGGCGCGGCGCTTCTGGGCCTCGAGGTCGTGTATACCCTTTTCCCCTTTGCCTATGTCGCGCTTCGAACACTCGGCGCGGCCTACCTGCTTTGGATCGCCTACCTACTGTGGCGTTTCGCGCGCGTCCCCGCATCCGAAATCGCAGAGCCCGGGGCGCGTGCCTTTCTGGGTGGCATGCTCGTGAACCTAGGCAATCCGAAATCCGTTCTGTTCGCCGCTTCGGTGCTGGTCGTGGTCTTTCCGGCCGGTCTGAGCTTGGGCGAGAAGGCGGTCATCGTCCTCAATCATTTCATCGTCGAACTGGCCGTCTATACAGGTTTTGCGGCGTTGCTCGCCACGCCGACCGCTCGCGCGGGCTATCTGCGCATGAAGCCCGTGATCGATCTCCTGGCCGCCGCCGTGCTTGGCGCGTTGGGCCTGCGCCTGCTGATCGGCCGCTAGACCAAGCACAAAAGAAAGGGATCCGCCATGCAAGACCGCCTGCCCCATGAAAAAGGCTTCCATGTCAGCTGGGACCAGCTACACCGTGACGCCCGGGCGCTGGCCTGGCGTCTCCAGGGCCATGGCCCCGACGATGGCGCATGGAAGGCCGTCGTCGCCATCACCCGTGGCGGCATGGCGCCCGCGATGATCGTCGCGCGCGAGCTCGACATCCGCACCGTCGATACGATCAGCGTGAAGTCCTACAACCACCAGACCCAGTCCGAACCCCGGGTGATCAAGTCGCCCGACATGGACATCGTGGGCGACGGCACCGGCATCCTGATCGTCGATGACCTCGTGGACACCGGCCGCACGCTCGAGGTCGTGCGCCAGCACATGCCCAAGGCCCATGTCGCCACTGTTTACGCCAAGCCCATGGGCCGCCCCCAGGTCGACACCTTCATCACCGAGGTGAGCCAGGACACCTGGATCTTCTTCCCCTGGGACATGGCACTGCAATATGTGGAACCCTATCGCGGGACAGACTGAGGCGTGACCGCGCGGACAAGCACGACCTTTTCGCCCCCGGTGATGGAGGCGCGCCGCTGGATCGACGGCGTGACCTTCCCGGATGACCGGCCGCTTCTGAACGTGAGCCAGGCCGCACCGGTGGACCCGCCGCCGCCGCCGCTGCGCGAGGCGATGGCCGAAGCGCTGGACGATCCGGCCACCCATCTTTATGGCCCCGTCCTGGGCCTGCCCACCTTGCGGGACGAGGTCGCCCGGCAATGGTCCGAAAGCTACGGCGGGCAGATCGACGCGGGCCAGGTCGCCATCACCGCCGGATGCAACCAGGCCTTTGCCACAGCCATCGCATCCCTGTGCGGCGAAGGGGATGAGGTTCTTCTGCCAACCCCTTGGTATTTCAATCACAAGATGTGGCTTGATATGTCGGGCGTGACCGCTGTGCCGTTGCCCCAGGGCGCCGGGCTTTTGCCCGACCCGGCCGCGGCCGAGGCCGCCATAACCGACCGCACCCGCGCCATCGCGCTTGTCACGCCGAACAACCCCGGCGGCGTCGAATACCCCGCCGACCTGGTCATGGAGTTCTACGCCATCGCGCGCAAATTCTGCATCGCGCTGATCCTCGACGAGACCTATCGCGATTTCGACAGCCGGACGGGTGCGCCGCACCAGCTTTTTACCGACCCCGACTGGCCTGAGACGCTGATCCACCTGTATTCCTTTTCCAAGGCCTACCGCCTGACCGGCCACCGCGTGGGCGCGATGATTGCCTCGCGCAGCCGGCTGGCCGAGGCCGAGAAATTTCTCGACAGCGTGTCGATCTGCGCCCCCCAGTTGGGCCAGCGCGCAGCCCTTTGGGGATTGCAGAACCTGGGCCAATGGCTCGCCGGGGAACGGGCCGAGATCCTGGATCGCCGCGCCGCCATCGAAGAGGGGTTCGGGCGGCTGGCCGACAAGGGCTGGCGGCTTTTGGGCGTGGGCGCCTATTTCGCCTATCTCGAACATCCTTTCGCTATTCCCTCGGACCAGCTTGCGCCCGAGCTGGTGCGTCGCGCCTCTGTCCTGATGCTGCCCGGCACCATGTTCGTGCCCGAGGGCGACCCCGCGGGCGCCCGCCAGCTGCGCGTGGCCTTCGCCAATATCGACCGGTCGGGCATCGCCACGCTCTATGACAGGTTGGCCGTGCTCGACCTGCCCCTTGCCCCGGCCGCAGGCGCCGCGTAGACACGTCCCGCACAGCATCAGCGGGGACGAGATGGCAGCCAGCGGACGCATTTCCAAGACACTCGTATGGATCCTCATGGGCTTTTTGTTCATAGGTCTCGCCGGGTTCGGCGCGACGAACCTCTCGGGCACCGTGCGCACCGTTGGCGAAGTCGGCGACACCCCGATCGAGGTCGATGACTATGCTCGTGCGCTGACCGAGGAAATCCGCGCCATCGAAGCCGCCGAAGGCCGCGCCGTTCCCTTTACCGAGATTCGGGCGGACGGCGTGGATCAGCAGGTGCTGGCCAGCCTCATCGCCACCGCCGCGCTTGACAACGAGGCCGCACGCCTGGGCCTGTCCGTGGGCGACGACACCGTGGCCCAGCAGATCCTTGGCATCCAGGCCTTTCAGGGCCCCGACGGCAGCTTCGACCGCGAGGCCTATCGCTTTGCGCTGGACAATGCGGGCCTGACCGAGGCCGGGTTCGAGGCCGACCTGCGCGACGAGACCACCCGGACCATCCTCAATGCCGCCGTGCTCGCCGCCAACCCGATGGCGCCCGCCTATGCAGACAGTCTTCTGACCTACCTGGCCGAGGGGCGTGCCATCACCTGGGCCACGCTTACGACCGACGATCTGGCCACCCCCGTGCCCCCGCGCAGCGATGCCGAGATCGAGGCTTTCTACGATGAGAACATCGCGCGGTTCACCCGCCCCGAGGCGCGCCAGATCACCTACGCCTGGGTGAGACCGTTGATGGTGCTGGACGAGGTCGAGATCGACGAAGAGCTTTTGCGCGCGACCTACGAGGAACGCAGCGCCATATTCAACCAACCGGAACGCCGTCTCGTGGAACGGCTTGCCTTTGCCGACGAGGCCGCCGCCGAAGAGGCCCGCCGCGCCATCGGCGCGGGCGACACGAGCTTCGAGGACTTGGTGGCCGACCGCGGGCTCGACCTTGCCGATATCGACCTCGGCGATGTCTCGGCCGCCGATCTGGGCGCCGCCGCAGACGGCGTCTTTGCCGCGACCAGCGGCGACATCGTTGGCCCGCTGCCCTCGGACCTGGGGCCCGCCCTCTACCGCGTGAACGGCGTCCTCGCGGCGCAGAGCACCCCCTTCGAAGAGGCCCGCCCGCTCCTGCGCGAGGAATTGGCGGCCGACCGCGCCCGCCGCCTGATCGAATCCCGCCTCGAAGCGATCGACGACCTGCTGGCCGCAGGCGCCACGCTCGAGGAACTGGCCCAGGAAACGGCCCTCGAACTTGGGCAGATCGACTGGTACGCGGGGCTGGATTCCGGGATTGCCGCCTACCCCGCCTTCCGCGAGGCCGCCGCGGCCGTCACGCCCGACGACTTCCCGGAACTGATCGAGCTGAACGACGGCGGCGTTTTCGCGCTGCGCCTCGACGGCACGATCCCGGCGCAGCCCATTCCTCTGTCCGACATCCGTGACGAGGTGGCCCGGGCGGCGCAGGACGCGGCCGAGATCGCTGCGCTCACCGAACAGGCCGAAACCGCCGCCGCCGCCCTGCGCGAAGGCCGCACCTTTGCCGCCGAGGGGCTTCTGGCCCGCCGTGACGAGGGTCTGATCCGCGGCGACGTGGTCGCCGGGGCGCCCGCCGCCCTGCCCGACCGGGCCTTCGCCCTCGAGCCCGGCGCGGTCGACGTGATCCCGGGCGACGGCCTCGTGGCGCTGCTGCGCGTCGATGCCGTCGTGGAGCCCGACACGAGCGATCCGCAAACCGCCGCGATCGGCCAGGCCGCGGCGCAGCAGGCCTCGACCGCGCTCTCGCAGGATCTGTTCCAGATCTACCTGCGCGGATTGCAGACCCAGGCCGGCATCCAGATCGACCAGCAGGCGCTGAACGCCGTGCATGCCAATTTCCAGTAAGGCGACCCCATGAGCCTGACCCCGAGTTACGAGGATTTCGCCCCTGCCTATGACGCGGGCCAGCACCAGGTGGTCTATGCCCGGCTCGCCGCGGATCTGGACACGCCCGTGTCCCTGATGCTGCGGCTGGCCGGTGCCGCGCCCGACAGTTTCATGCTCGAATCGGTCACCGGCGGCGAGGTGCGCGGGCGTTATTCCATCATCGGGATGAAGCCCGACCTAATCTGGGAATGCCACGGCCCCACCGCGCGCGTGAACCGCTCGGCCCGCTTCGACCCCGAGGCCTGGGAGGACGCAGGCACCGACCCGCTCACCTCGCTGCGCCAGGTGATCGACGCGAGCCGCATCGACCTGCCGGACGACCTGCCCCAGGCCGCCGCCGGGCTGTTCGGATACCTCGGCTATGACATGATCCGGCTGGTCGAGCACCTGCCCAACGTGAACCCCGATCCCCTGGGCCTGCCCGATGCGCGGCTGATGCGCCCCTCGGTCGTGGCGGTGCTGGACGGGGTAAAAGGCGAGGTCACCGTGGTTTCGCCCGCCTGGGTCACGCCCGGTCAGACCGCGCGGGCCGCCTATGCGCAGGCCGCCGAACGGGTCATGGATGCGGTGCGCGATCTGGAACGCGCCATGCCGTCCGAAAGCCGCGACCTGGGGGAGGCCGACCATGCCATGCCCGAGCCGGTGTCGAACTTCGCCAAAGCCGACTATCTCGCGGCGGTCGAGAAGGCCAAGGACTATATCCGCGCGGGCGACATCTTTCAGGTCGTCCCCGCGCAACGCTGGACGCAGGATTTCTCGCTACCACCCTTCGCACTTTATCGTTCCTTGCGACGGACTAACCCTTCACCCTTCATGTTCTACTTCAACTTTGGCGGCTTCCAGGTGATCGGCGCGAGCCCCGAGATCCTGGTGCGCGTCTTCGGGCGCGAGGTCACGATCCGCCCCATCGCGGGCACCCGCCCGCGCGGTGCCACGCCAGAAGAGGATCGCGCGCTCGAGGCCGAGCTGCTGGCCGACCCCAAGGAACGGGCCGAGCACCTGATGCTGCTCGATCTCGGCCGCAACGACACCGGTCGTGTCTCCAGGATCGGCACCGTGCGCCCGACCGAAGAATTCATCATCGAGCGCTACAGCCACGTCATGCATATCGTGTCGAACGTGGTGGGCGAGCTGAGCGAAGAGCATGACGCGCTCTCGGCCCTCTTGGCGGGCCTGCCCGCTGGCACGGTGTCCGGCGCGCCCAAGGTCCGCGCGATGGAGATCATCGACGAGCTGGAGCCCGAGAAACGCGGCGTCTATGGCGGCGGTGTCGGCTATTTCAGCGCAGGTGGCGACATGGACATGTGCATCGCGCTGCGCACCGCGGTGGTGAAGGACGAGAAGCTTTACGTCCAGGCAGGCGGTGGCGTGGTCTATGACAGCGATCCCGAGGCCGAGTACCAGGAAACCGTGAACAAGGCCCGTGCGATCCGCAAGGCGGCCGAGGACGCGGGCCGCTTCACGCGGTCCGGCAACCGCTGACCCAAATCCTTCTGCGAAGGATTTGGGTCCGGCATCCCCTTCTGCGAAGGGCCGCGACATGGCCCGCCCCTGCCGCCGCGCCTTCAAATCCTTCGCAGAAGGATTTGCGCCCCAGACCCGTCGCAGAAGGGTCTGCCGCCGTGAAGCCTGCGAAAACGACGCGTGCGCACCCCGGTCTGCCGCTTCCCGGCGATTTCCGCACCCCCTACGGACTATGCTGCCTCAACCCAGGCGAACGACAGGCCCCCTCATGTCCCAGGATCCGTTGGTCATCTTCACCCCGTCCGGAAAACGCGGCCGCTTTCCGGTGGGCACACCTGTCCTGACTGCCGCGCGGCAGTTGGGCGTCGATCTCGACAGCGTTTGTGGCGGGCGGGGCATCTGCTCCAAATGCCAGGTTGCGCCGTCTTATGGCGACTTCGCCAAGCATGGGGTGACGGTGCAGCACGATGCCCTGTCAGACTGGAACGCCGTCGAAGAGCGCTATGACCAGAAACGCGGGCTGAAAGAAGGCCGCCGCCTGGGCTGCCAGGCCACGATCCAGGGCGACGTGGTCATCGACGTGCCCCCCGAAAGCCAGGTCCACCGCCAGGTCGTTCGCAAGGCCGCCTCGACCAGGCCCATTGTTATGGACCCCGCCACGCGGCTCTATTTCGTCGAGGTCCAGGAACCAGACATGCACGAACCCACGGGCGATCTGGAGCGATTGAAACGCGCGCTAAAGGCCCAGTGGGACATCCCCAGCCTGTCCACAGACTTTTCCACACTGACACAATTGCAATCAATCCTGCGCAAAGGCGGCTGGAAGATCACCGTCGCCTTGCACAAAGCGAATAATAGCTCCGATCATCGCCTGGTCGCGGCCTGGCCCGGCCTGCACGAGGGCGGCATCTTTGGGCTGGCCATCGACCTGGGCTCCACCACCATCGCGGCCCATCTGTGCGACCTCGTCACCGGAGAGGTCCGCGCCTCTTCCGGCATCATGAACCCGCAGATCCGCTTTGGCGAAGACCTGATGAGCCGGGTGAGCTACGCCATGATGAACCCCGGCGGCGCGGCCGAAATGACAGCGGCCGTGCGCGACGCGCTCAACACGCTGGCCAGCGAAATCGCCGCCGAGGCGGGCATCGACCCCTCGCTCATCCTCGAGGCCGTCTTTGTCTGCAACCCGGTCATGCACCACCTGCTCCTGGGCATCGACCCGGTGGAGCTGGGCCAGGCACCCTTTGCACTCGCCACGTCCGACGCGGTGGATCTGGCCGCGCCCGAGCTAGGCCTGAGCGCCATCGCCCCCGCCGCGCGCGTCCATATCCTGCCCTGCATCGCGGGTCATGTGGGGGCCGATGCGGCCGCCGTGGCCCTGGCCGAAGAGACCGACACATCCGACGATCTGGTGCTGATCGTGGACGTCGGCACCAATGCCGAGCTGCTTCTGGGCGACAAGACCCGCGTGCTCGCCTGTTCCTCGCCCACCGGTCCGGCCTTCGAAGGCGCGCAGATCAGCGCGGGCCAGCGTGCTGCCCCCGGCGCCATCGAGCGGGTCGAGATCGACCCCGCCACGAAAGAGCCGCGATTCAAGGTCATCGGCTGTGACCTCTGGTCTGACGATCCGGGCTTTGCCGAAGCCAGCGCCGCGACCGGCGTGACCGGCATCTGCGGCTCGGGCATCATCGAGGCGGTGGCCGAGATGCGCATGGCAGGCCTGCTCGATCCGTCGGGTCTCATCGGCTCGCCCGCGCAGACGGGCACGCCCCGCTGCATGCCTGAGGGGCGCACGCATGCCTATCTGATCCACGATGCCACTGCCGAAGGCGGGCCGCGCATCGCCGTGACCCAGGGCGATATCCGTGCGATCCAGCTGGCCAAATCCGCGCTCTACGCCGGCGCGCGCCTGTTGATGGACGAGATGGGGGTCGAGACGGTGGACCGCGTCGTTCTCGCCGGGGCCTTCGGTGCCCATATCTCGACCAAGCACGCAATGGTGCTGGGCATGATCCCCGACGTGGCGCTCGACAAGGTGACAGGCGCGGGCAATGCCGCGGGCCACGGCGCCCGCATCGCGCTCTGCAACGCCGCCAAGCGGGCCGAGATCCAGGACACCGTCCGCCGCATTACCAAGGTCGAAACCGCGATTGAGCCCCGCTTTCAGGAGCATTTCGTGGCCGCCAACGCGATCCCCCACGCGACCGACCCCTTCCCGCATCTCGCCGCCGCGGTCCCCCTGCCCGACGTCAGCTTCAACACCGGCGGCGGGGGCGAGGACACGGGTCGCAGACGCCGCAGGCGGGCCTAGGCTGCGCCCCCTTGACGATCCGCAGCGCCGGTCGTATGTCCCGATCCCTGAGGCGGGTATGGTGAAAAGGTATCACGCGAGCTTCCCAAGCTTAAGTTACGGGTTCGATTCCCGTTACCCGCTCCAAT
>CAJXWO010000044.1 GCA_913062865.1 uncultured Paracoccaceae bacterium
CCCTGGCTGAAGCCCGCCATCACGGCGCAGGCCGCCCAGTAGTTGCGCATGCCGGGCACCGGGCCCACCAGTGGGTTGCCGTCGGGGGCAAAGGTGAAGGGGCCGTGGATCACCGATTTGACACCCGCGCGTTCCAGAACGGGGAAGCGTTTGTAGGCAAAGGCGATGCTGTCCTCGATCTTGTCGAAATCGTCGGGCAGCAGTTCATGCCCGAAGCTCCAGGGCGTACCATCCACGGCCCAGGGGCGGCAGGGCTGTTCGTAGAACCCGATGCACAGCCCGCGCCCCTCTTGCCGCAGGTAGCTTTCGCCGGCGGGATCCATCACGTGGGGATGCTCGCCGCCCGCGTCGATGATCGCGGCGATCTCGGGCACCTCTTCGGTGACGATATACTGGTGCTCCATCGGGTGGAGCGGGAAGTAGACGCCGGCCATCGCGCCCACCTCGCGCGCCCAGAGCCCGCCCGCGTTGACCACATGCTCGGCATGAATAGTGCCCTTGTCGGTGACCACGTCCCAGGTGCCATCGGGGCGCTGGTTGGTTTCGCGGACCATGCAATGGGTTTCGATCGTAGCCCCGCCCATACGCGCGGCCTTGGCATAGGCATGGGTGGTGCCCGAGGGGTCAAGATGCCCGTCGAGCGGATCGAACAGCCCGCCCAAGATGCCGTCGGTGTTGGTGATCGGCGCGAGCTTGGCGATCTCGTCCGGGCCCACGATCTCGGTTTCGAGGCCCATGTAGCGATGCTTGGCCCGCTCGGCCACCAGCATGTCAAAGCGTTCCTGGGTGTCGGCCAGCGTCACGCCGCCCACATGGTGGAGCCCGCAGGACATGCCGGTGATCTCTTCCAGCTCGCGATAAAGCCGGATCGTATAGCCCTGAAGCGCGGCCATGTTGGTGTCGCCGTTCAGCGTGTGAAACCCGCCCGCCGCGTGCCAGGTCGAGCCGCTTGTCAGTTCCGAGCGTTCCACCAGCATCACGTCCGACCAGCCCAGCTTGGTCAGGTGGTAGAGCACCGAACAGCCGACGACGCCGCCGCCGATGACGCAAACGCGGGTGGTGGTTTTCATGGGGTTCCTCCTGACCGATCCGCCGTCACGGTGAGCGCGGGCCGGGCAGGGGGCAAGTCAAAAGGCGACAGGCGGTGTCGTTTCCGCGCAGGGCTGCGCCGATGCCTTAGAACGGGATCTCGTCGTCCAGATCGCGCGAGGGGGCACCACCACCCTGGCCGCCACCGTAGCCGCCACCCTGGTCCATGCCGCCGCTGTCATAGCCACCGCCGTAGCCGCCGCCCTGGCTGCCGCCATAGTCGCCGCCGCCACCGCTGCCGCCGTCATTGCGGCCGTCGAGCATCGTCAGTTCAGAGCGGTAGGGGCGCAGCACGACCTCGGTCGAATAGCGGTCCTGGCCTGACTGGTCCTGCCATTTGCGGGTTTCCAGCTGGCCTTCGATATAGACCTTGGAGCCCTTGCGCAGGTATTGCTCGGCCACGCGCACGAGCGGTTCGGAAAAGATCGCAACAGAATGCCATTCCGTGCGCTCCCGGCGTTCGCCACTGTTCTTGTCGCGCCAGTTTTCCGACGTAGCGATGCGCAGGTTGCACACTTTGCCGCCGTTTTGGAATGTCCGCACCTCGGGGTCGCGGCCCAGATTGCCGATCAGGATCACCTTGTTCACCGAGCCTGCCATGGGACCTCCTATTTCCAGAATCTGGCCGTGTCGTGCCCTTGGTTACACCACCCCAACAGGATGAAGGAAAGCTTAATCGGCAAGGATTTGCCCATCGCGATCCCGTGGGCAGCACCGGACGACCCGATCTGGCGGTTTCACGCATCTTGTATATAGTGCCGCGCAGGAATGGTATCGGGGGACAGGATGCGCAAAGCTTTCGTTGCAGGCGTGGCGATGATGGCCATGACCGGCACGGCTCAGGCCGATGTGTTGTCGTCAAAAAGCCGCGTGTCGCTTTTTCAATCGCAGACCAGTGTGCTCGACACGCGCGCGCGCGAACAGTACCGGAATTCCGTTCGCCTTCAGCCGCCCAAGGTCGTGACCCCGTCGAAATACGGCGCTGCGGCGCCAAAGTATCGCGGCCGCTATAACGGGCCGTATCTGGATGTGGCCCGGTCGGCGGCGCGCAAGCATGGCGTGCCCGAAGATCTGTTCCTGCGCCTCGTCCAGCAGGAAAGCGGCTGGAACGCCAATGCGCGGTCCCACAAGGGCGCGATCGGGCTGGCCCAGTTGATGCCGGGCACCGCCAAGGTGCTGGGCGTGGATCCGACCGACCCCCGGCAGAACCTCGAAGGGGGCGCGCGGTACCTGAGTGAGCAGTACCGCAAGTTCGGGTCCTGGCGCCTTGCGCTGGCGGCCTACAATGCCGGGCCGGGCGCGGTCGAAAAGCACGGTGGCGTGCCGCCCTACCGCGAGACCCGGAATTACGTGAAGATCATTTTGGGCGGCTAAGCATATATCGCATTGTTTTTTTGTGATAAAATTATGCAAGGGCGGCGAAAAGCTGCCTATTACTTTGCCCTGCTAAGGATTTGACATACGTCATCTCCCAACACGACATGATGGGAGAGATCCAATGAAACGCATTCTGATGACCACCGCTGCCATCGCAATGGGCCTGCCGCTGCAGGCGTTGGCCGACGAGATCGCGGTCCACGACGTGTCCGTCGAAGCCGGGATCGAGGCCGTGGAAGACCGCGAGGCGCTCGAGAAATGGCCCGAGCTCGTGACCGACCTCGAGGCGGCCGTGACCGCGGCTTTCGTCGATATGTCGGCCGAGGACGGCTATGACCTGAAGGTCGTGCTCGATGGGATCGGCCTCGACGGGGCTGCGGCCATGGGCGACGCCGAGATGTTCAGCGCGCTCGAAGGGTCGATCAGCGTCCTGACCCAAGAGGGGGAGATCCTGGGCAATGTGCCCGTCAGCGTCGAGGCGTCGGTACTCGAGGTGACCTCGGCCGATGGGGGGCTGGTTGTGGCCCCCTCCACCGAGCAGGTCTACGAGGCCATGGTGGCGGGCTTTGCCACCGTCGCCCGGGACGAAGTGGCAAGCGCCCTGTTGCGCAGCCCGTCCGAGGATGATGACGGCGCATAAATCGCCGCGCTGCCCGCCTCGGGCTTGCGCCTGCGAACCGCCCGCCAGGTCATGACCTGGCGGGCGTTTTCGTTTCTCACTCGGCGGCGATCTTGATGACCGGTTCCATCCGGGCGAGCTGTTCGTCGGACAGGTGGCATTTGACCTGGTGCCCGTCGCCCAGCTGCCGGACGGGCGGCACCTCTTTCTCGCACAAGCCCCCCGGCACTTCGGACTTCCAACGACAGCGCGTCTGGAACGGGCAACCCGGCGGCGGGTTCATGGCCGACGGGATGTCACCGTCAAGCACGATATGCTGCTTTTCCACATGGGTGTCTGCGATGGGCACGGCAGACAGCAGCGCCTCGGTGTAGGGGTGGTAGGGCGGTGCAAAGACCTGTTCGGTCGTCCCCAGCTCCACCACATGACCCAGATACATCACCATGACACGGTCGCTCAGGTAGCGGACGATGGAGAGGTCGTGGGAGATGAACAGCAGCGTCGTCTTCTGTTCGCGCTGGATTTCCATCAGCAGGTCGGTCACCGCGGCCTGAACCGACACGTCGAGCGCCGAGACGGGCTCGTCCGCGACCACGATCCGCGCGTCGCCCGCAAAGGCCCGGGCGATTCCCACGCGCTGCTTCTGCCCGCCTGACAGCTGGCGCGGCATCCGGTCCGCGAATTCACGGGGCAGTTTCACAAGGTCAAGCAGTTGCAGCATCCGCTCGCGCCGCTCTTCCTCGGTCTCGCCCACGCCGAAGATCTCGAGCGCGCGGATGATCTGGCGCCCCACGGTCATCGACGGGTTGAGCGTGTCGAACGGGTTCTGGAACACCATCTGCACATCGGCCACGGTCTTTGTGTCGCGGTTCTCGATGGGCGTGCTTTCGATATTGCGATTGTCGAGCAGGATCTGCCCGTCCGTCGCCGTCTCGAGCCCCATGAGCACCTTGGCAAAGGTCGACTTGCCGCACCCGGATTCGCCCACGATGGCCAAAGTCTCGGATTCGCGCGCCTCGAAGCTGAGCGTCTCGTTGGCCTTCACCACCTTCTTGTCGCCCCCGAATAGCGCATTGGCCGCGACCTCGTAGTATTTCTTGAGGTTCTCCATCTTCAGCACGACCTGGCCCGGCTCGGTCTTGTCGTGCTGGGCCGCCGCCTCGATCGGCGCGTGCCAGTCGATCTCCTGGAAGCGCAGGCAGCGGGTGGCATGGCGGTCGTTGCCCGGTACGTCGAACATCGGGATATCGCCCGCGTCGCAGCGCCCGGCCTCGAAATAGTCGCAGCGGGGGCCGAAATTGCAGCCTGGCGGGCGTTCATGGGGCAGGGGGAAGTTGCCCGGGATCGCCACGAGCGGACGCGCGTTCTTGTCCGCGCCGGGCAGGGGGATCGAGCGGAACAGCGCCTGGGTGTAGGGGTGCTGCATCTCGTCGAACACGTCCTCGATGCTGCCGCGCTCTACCGCCTCGCCGGAATACATCACGCAGATCCGGTCGCAGGTTTCCAGAACCAGGCCCAGGTTGTGGCTGATGAACAGCATCGAGGTGCCGTATTTCTTGCCCAGGTCCTTGACCAGTTCGACCACGGCGGCCTCCACCGTCACGTCGAGCGCGGTGGTGGGCTCATCGAGGATCAGAAGCGACGGTTTCGACATCAGCGCCATGGCAATGACGATCCGCTGCTGCTGGCCGCCCGACAGCTGGTGGGGATAGCTTTTCAGAATGCGCTCGGGGTCGGGCAGTTTCACATCCGTGACCACCTCGAGCGCGCGCTGATAGGCCGCCTTTTCGTCCAGACCCTCGTGGATCATGGGCACTTCCATCAGCTGCTTGGCGATCTTCATGGCCGGGTTCAGCGACGCCATAGGCTCTTGGTAGATCATGGCGATCTGGCTGCCGCGGATCGTGCGCAGCTCGTCATCGCTCATCTCGCCCAGGTCGCGGCCCTTGAACTTGATGGAGCCGCCCACGATGCGGCCGTTCTTGCCAAGGTCCTGCATGACCCCAAGCGCCACGGTGGATTTCCCGCAACCGGATTCGCCCACAAGTCCCACAGCCTCCCCGGGCTGCACCTTGACCGAGAAATCCATGACCGCCGGGATTTCCCGCAGCCGCGTGAAAAAGGAAATGGACAGCTTGTCGATCTCCAGGATCGGCCCGTCATACTCCCATGTCGCCATCGTTCGTCTCCCGGTCGGTGGACCCTTGGGTGGTCCTGTTCTTCATCTTTCCATGAAAACTCCGGGGGTCCGGGGGCTGGCCCCCGGTCCCGTCGTTCCTCAGTCGCGCAGGCTTTCTTCCCGCAGCCCGTCCGCCAGCAGGTTGAGCCCCAGCACCAGCGTCAGCAGGGCAAAGGCCGGGGGCAGGGCAGGGTGCAGGTAGATCGTCAAGAGCTTGCGGCCCTCGTTGATCGTCGATCCCCAGTCGGGGCTTTCGGGGCTCAGCCCCAGCCCGAAGAAGCCCAGGGTGCCCAGAAGGATCGTGGTGTAGCCGATCCGCAGGCAGAAATCGACGATGAGCGGCCCGCGCGCGTTGGGCAGGATCTCCCACAGCATGATGTACCATGGCCCTTCGCCGCGGGTCTGGGCCGCGGCCACGTAGTCGCGTGTCTTGATGTCGAGCGTGAGCCCCCGCACGATCCGGAACACCGTGGGCGAGTTGACAAAGACCACCGACACGAAGACCACCAGCAGGTTCGGCGGGAACGAGATCAGTCCCAGCGGGTCCGCGTCCCAGGCAATGCCCAGATACAGCCAGAGCCCGATCACCAGCGTGATCGCGATATAGAGGTTCCGTTTCGCCGGCTGGGTATAGAAACGCGAGTTGTAAAGGATCACCAGGAACACGATCGGGAAAATGAACAGGACACCGGCCATGTAGACCGGGATGCCCGTCGCCACGATCTCGGGCGTCACCAGCAGGTAGAAGAGCAGGATCACCGGGAAGGCCAGAATGAGGTTGGCGAGGAAGGACAGGAACGTGTCCAGCTTGCCGCCGTAGTAGCCCGCGGGCAGGCCCAGGGTGATCCCGACCATGAAGGCGAAAAGCGTGGCGAAGGGGGCGATCTTGATCACCTCCCACGCGCCCTTGACCATCCGGCTGAACACGTCGCGGGCCAGGTTGTCGCCACCCAGAAGGTAGTATTCATACACCCCGTCCTCGGGGCTTGGCAGCGGCGTTCCGGGCACCTTGTTCTTCATCCCCGACACCTGGTCCAGCACGTCATGCGTGATGATCAGGTTGAACAGCCCCCCGAAGACGCCGGTGAAGACCCAGAACATCACCAGTGCAAAGCCGATCATGCCGATGGTCGAGTCGAACAGCTTGCCATAAAGACCCAAGCGGCGTTTGTAGAGGATCGACACGACGAAGGTGACGATCAATGCGATCCAGACCGGTGTGAACTGGCCCAGGATGCGGAGGATGATTTCGCTCCAGCTAAGCGGTTCCATGTTGCAAGGCCTCCCTTAGCTGACGCTGATGCGTGGGTTGAGATAGACGTAGCCGATGTCCGAGATCAGCTGCGTGATCAGCACCACGAAGACCGACACGACCGAGACGCCCAGCAAAAGCTCGATATCGTTGTTGGACGCGGCCTCGACCAGCGTCCAGCCGAAGCCCTTGTAGTTGAACAGCGTCTCGACGATCACGACGCCGTTCAGAAGCCAGGGGAACTGCAACATGATCACGGTGAAGGGCGCGATCAGCGCGTTCCGCAGCGCGTGCTTCATGACGATATTGGGAAAGCTCACGCCCTTCAGCCGGGCGGTGCGGATGTATTGCGCGGTCATGACCTCGGCCATGGAGGCGCGGGTCATCCGCGCGATGTAGCCCATGCCGTACAGCGCGATGGTCAGCACCGGCAGAAAGAAGTTTTCGAAGGTCGGGTTTTCCATCGCGCCGGTCGCGGTACCCTTGAACCAGCGCAGGCCCACGGCAGATGACGCGAAGACCGCGATCAGCACCACGCCCGAGACGTATTCGGGCGTCGCGGTGGTGGTGATCGCCACGGTCGACAGGGCCCGGTCCGTCCGCGAGCCTTCGCGCATGCCCGCCAGCACCCCCAGGATAAGGGCAGAGGGCACCATCAGCAGCATCACCCAGAACATCAGGATGCCCGTGAGGCTCAGCCGTTCCCCGATGATCGGGCCGACCTCGTCCTTGAAGCGGGTGGAAAAGCCCCAATCGCCCTGCAGGATGCCGCAATAGCGCCGCTGCTCAGCCACCTGTTCGGCCGTGAGCGCGCCATCGAAACACTGGCCGGTGATGCCGTCGTCGGTTTCGAAGGTGAAGCCCGGCACAACACCAAGCCATTGACCGTATTTGACGGGCAGGGGCTGCATATGGCCTTCGCGGGTCAGGTAACTGATCACCGCCTCGTCGCTCATGCGGAAATTGCCTTCGGTCTTGGCCAGTTTCTCGAGGTTCGGAAACAGGTTCGTCAGGAAGAAGACGATGAAGGTCAGGCAGAGCGCCGTCAGAAGCATGACCCCCAGCCGGCGGAGTATGAACAATCCCATTGCGTGTCCCTGTTGTCAGGTAAGCGAGATGTGGTCTCGTCTGGTCTTGTGGCCGCGCGGGCCATCGAAAATCGGGCCGCGCCATGGATGGCGCGGCCCGGAGAGCATAGGCTGGCTCAGGCGGCCAGGCCCCACTTGTAGTGATGATGCTCGAAGGTGATGTGCTGCTCTGCACCCATCACGCCTTCCTTCATATGACGGTAGAGCGAGCGCCAATAGGGCTGGATGGTCACGCCTTCCTCCTGGATGAGCGCCTCCATCTTGGCCATGGTCTCGCGGCGTGTGTCCGCATCGGCGATCGACAGGGCCTCTTCCAGCATCGCGTCGAATTCCGGGTTGGACCAGCCGAACTCGTTCCAGGCCTCGCCCGAGCGATAGGCCAGCGCGTGGATCTGCACGCCCAGCGGACGATGGTTCCAATTGGTCGAGCTGAACGGGTACTTGGTCCAGTCGTTCCAGAAGGTCGATCCGGGCAGGATCGTCCGGCGCACGTTGAAGCCCGCGTCGCGCAGCTGAGCGGCCACAGCGTCGGTCGAGTTCTTGCGCCAGTCATCGTCGATCGAGATGATCTCGTGCTCGAAATCGGCCATGCCGGCCTCTTGCAGCAGTTCGAGCGCCCGGGCCGGGTTATGCTCTTGCGGGGGCAGCTCGGCATATTCCGGGTGGACCGGTGCGACGTGGTGGTTTTCGGCCGGCACGCCGCGGTTGCCATAGCCCAGTTCCAGCACCACGGAATTGTCGACCGCCAGCTGTATCGCCTGGCGAACGCGCTTGTCAGCATAGGGCTGCATGCCGTCGACCTCGGCCAGCTGGTTGGGCCGGATCACGATGGTGGCGCCGGTCACGATCTCGGATTTCTTGTAGCCGAGGCCGTCCATCACGTCGATGAACTCGCCGACCGACTCGTGCAGCATGTCGACCTCGTCGGATTCCAGCGCGGCAAGCCAGGCCGACGGGTCGGTGCCGAAGTCGATATACTCGATGCGATCCAGGAACGGCCCGCCGAATACCTCGGTCCCCCACCAGGTATGTTCGGAATTGCGCACGAGGGTGCATTTCACGCCCACTTCCAACTCTTTGATCAGGTAGGGTCCGGTGCCCACGTTCTGCACGGCCTCCGGATTGTACGAGCTGTGAACCACGGCGGCCGGGTAGTCCGCGAAACCGGGAATGATCGAGATGTCGGGGCGCGGTAGGGACAGGCGCACGGTGGTGGCGTCAACCACTTCGATCGCGCCTTCCAGGGCGGCACCGGTGTTCTCGTCGATCAGCGTCGCCATGCGGCCGGCCATCGAGTTGCCTTCCACGTCGCGCTCGCACCAGCGGGTGATGTTGCGGGCCACGTCCTCGGCGGTGAAGTCGTCGCCGTTGTTCCACTTAACGCCAGGGCGGACGTTCAGCAGGTACTCGGTCGCGTCATCGTTGACCTCCCAGCTTTCCAGCAGCATGCCGCGGAACGTGCCGTCGTTGTTGTACTCGACCAGGTACTCCAGCGTGCCGCGGGATTCGTTGCCGATCTCGGACCAGTCATAGGTGCGGCTGTCCTTGAGGCCACGCACGGACATCTGAACGCGCAGCGTGCCGCCTTCCTGCATATGGCTTGCGGCCTGCGCGGGCTGGGTCAGGCCGCCGAGGCTGTAGGCGGTGGCGGCGGCGACACCCATCGAGGTGGAACGCGCCAGGAATTCGCGTCGGCTCAGTTTGCCGGCCTTGAACTCCTCTGCATACATGGTCGCGGCCGGGTGGATCTGGCCGTGCTGGGTCGGGTGCGTCATCTTTTTCTCCCTGTGACACAATTAACTGTGCAGTTCGACGGAGACACTCCGTCGACCGGTCCCGGCAAAGGACCGGCATGTGGCGGCGTTGGTTCGCCGTTCGGTAACGTCATTCGGCACGGAAATTCCCGCCGCGTCAACGCACGGATTCGACAGTGTATGTCCGAAAACCGACGCCTGCATCATACAAAAACGACATCGGTCGTGCGTGCAACCGAAAATCCTCCGGCCGCGCGTCACGGGGTCCCGTGCAATCTGGGTGGTGTCACGCCGTCCGGCGTGCGGGAGATCCGGGCCCACTGTCGCGCCGCAGCGCCGAGGGCGGCATGCCCGTGTGGTGCTGCACGAAGCGGGTGAAATAGGCCGGGCTGGAAAAGCCAAGGTGCCGGGCGATGTTCTGGATGGGCAGTTCGGTTCCGGTCAGCAGAAGCCGCGCCTCGTAGACGACCCGTTCGGTCAGGATGTCGGATGCCGTGCGCCCAAGGCGTTCCCGGCAGACGCGGCTCAGATGCGTCGGCGTCACGTCGAGCGCCTTTGCGTAATCGGCCATGGGGCGGCCGGTTCTGAAGTCTCGCGCCACCAATTCTGCAAAGCGCGACACCAGCCGGTCCGCCGCCTTGTCCTCGGGGACGCCGGTGCCCGCGTCCTGCCCGTGTCGGCGTAACCAGACGGCGACAAGCGCGCCGTAGGCATCGAGCGCTTCGGCCGCGAAGGGCCGGCTGCCGCTGTCCTCGCGCTGCATGGCCTCGATCAGGCCGGTCAGTTCGGCCTGTGCGGTAACGTCGCGGACGCGCAGATGCACCGGCGCGCGCGGCAGCGCCACCGAGGTCGTCGCGGGAAAGGTCAGAACCTGTCCGAAGCCCTGGTGGCCCAAGTCCAGCGAAAACAGGGTTTGGGCGGGCAGGAACAGGGCGTTATGCGCGCCGACGCCCCGGCGTCGGCCCTGAACCACGGCCACGCCCTGGCCTTTGGTGATCCAGAACAGCAGACGCTGCGGCCGGTCGTGCAGCATGCTCAGCCGCCACGATGCCCCGCGCGACAGCTGTGCGATGGAAGAAATCCGGATGTGTGGCGCAAGATCCATCTTCAAGAGAACGGCCGTCCTAGCTGCAAAAGTGCAAGAATCGATCACGCACAGCCATGTCGGACCCGCACTTAGATTGCAAATGGATAAAGTCGTCAGGCGAACTCTTGCGCAGAGACCGGCCGCCACAGCCGCATTTTAGAGCGGAACCACGTGCGTTGACGCTTTGCATATCGGCGTGTGGCGATGATGGCAGAGTCCCGCGCGCGATCAAGCGGAATGTCGCCGGACACATGGGCCATCAATTCGGGCGCACCGATCGCTTTGCACGACAAAAGCGTCGGGTCCCAATATGCGCGCATGGCGCGGACCTCGTCGAGGACACCGCCCTCCAGCATGGCGTCGAAACGCCGCTCGATCCGCGGGTCGAGCCAATCCTTGGGGGCATCCACGACAAGCGCGGTGCAGTCGCCGAGCGGCAGAAGCGGCGGGGGCGTATCATCCTGCCACGCCGCCAGCCCACGCCCCGTGGCCCGGGCGACCTCCCAGGCGCGCTGCACGCGCATCGGGTTCTCCAGGTCGATCCGTGCGCGCGTCGCGGGATCGAGATCCGCGATCATCGGGCGCACCCCTTCGGCGGTGCGCAACGCATCGGCCGCATCGCGGATGGCGGGCGGGGTCGGCGGGATCTCGGCCAGCCCCTCGGTCAGGGCGGTGAAATAGAGCCCGGTGCCGCCGACGATGATGGGCCGCGCGGGCCCGTCCAGCAGCGGGCGGACATCGCGCAGCCAGTGTCCCACGGAATAGTCCGCGTCATGGGGCAGGTGGCCGTACAGGCGGTGCGCCGCCTGACGTTCCTCGTCCGGTGAGGGGCGCGCTGTCAGAAGGCGCCAGCAACCGAACACCTGGCTGGCATCGGCATTGACGATCACGCCGCCCTGCGCCGTCGCGATCGCGAGCGCCAGCGCGGATTTGCCGCTGGCTGTCGGGCCCGCGATCAGCACCGGTCGGTCGGCGGGCAGGCTGTGGGTCAGCGCCATGGGCGAGAAGTCCCGGTCGAGGAAAAAGGGGATGGATCACGCATTGAACCCGTGCGGGTTTTGCGACATTTTGCGCGCAATTCTAGACCCTTCGCCCGATGGAGCGCAACATGGCCGAGCAAAACACACCCGGAGACACTAGATATAAACGGGTGATGCTGAAGATCTCGGGCGAGGCGCTGATGGGCGATCAGGGCTATGGCCTGCATCCGCCCACCGTGCAGCGCATCGCACAGGAGGTGCAGTCGGTGCATGCGATGGGCGTGGAAATCTGCATGGTGATCGGTGGTGGCAACGTCTTCCGCGGGCTGCAGGGCTCGGCCCAGGGGATGGAGCGGACGACCGCCGACTACATGGGCATGCTGGCCACGGTGATGAACGCGCTGGCGATGCAATCCGCGCTCGAAGGGCTGGGCGTCTTCACCCGCGTGATCAGCGCGATCCCCATGGACCAGGTCTGCGAGCCCTATATCCGCCGCCGCGCCGTGCGGCACCTGGAGAAGAAACGGGTCTGCATCTTCGCTGCCGGGACGGGCAACCCTTATTTCACGACCGACACCGCCGCGACACTGCGCGCCAACGAAATGGCCTGCGAGGCGATCTTCAAGGGCACCAAGGTCGACGGGGTCTATGACAAGGACCCGATGAAGCACGCCGATGCCAAACGCTTCGACAAGGTTACCTATGACGAGGTGCTGGCCCAGCATCTGGGCGTGATGGATGCCTCGGCCATCGCGCTCGCGCGCGACAACAATCTGCCGATCATCGTCTTCAGCCTCGACGAGCCCGGCGGGTTCAAGGGAATCCTTGCCGGGGAAGGCACCTATACAATCGTGCAGGGTAAGAAGTAGACTGTCACAAAGACGGGCGGAACCGCCTGAAAAAGGGAAAATCAAGACATGTCAGACGATTTCGAGATCGACACCGATGACCTCAAACGCCGCATGGACGGGGCGATGGGCGCGCTGCGCACGGAATTCGCGTCGCTCAGGACGGGCCGCGCATCGGCCTCCATGCTAGAGCCGGTTACGGTCGAGGCCTATGGCCAGCGCACGCCGATCAACCAGTTGGGCACCGTCAACGTGCCCGAGCCGCGCATGGTCACGATCAATGTCTGGGACAAGTCGATGGTCGGCGCCGTGGAAAAGGCGATCCGTGAAAGCGGACTGGGCATCAACCCGCAGCTCAACGGCACGATCATCATGCTGCCGATCCCCGAGCTGAACGAGGAACGCCGCAAGGAACTGACCAAGGTCGCCGCCCAGTACGCCGAGGCCGCCCGCGTGGCTGTCCGCAACATCCGCCGTGACGGAATGGACCAGATCAAGAAGGCCAAGGCCGACGGCATGTCGGAGGACGATCAAAAGTTCTGGGAAACCGAGGTGCAGGACTTGACCGATACCTACATCAAGCAGGTCGACGACGCGCTCGAGACCAAGCAATCCGAGATCATGCAGGTTTGATGGCCCGCGACGCCTCCACCGCGCCGATGCGTCCGAACGGGGGCGGTGCCGGGCCGCGGCATGTGGCCGTCATCATGGACGGCAATGGACGCTGGGCCCAACAGCGCGGACGCCCGCGGCTGTTCGGCCACCACGCGGGCGCGCGCCGGGTGCGCGAGATCGTGGAGGCCTGCCCGGGCCTCGGGGTCGACTACCTGACGATCTTTGCCTTCTCGACCGAGAACTGGAAGCGCACCCAGACCGAGGTCGCGGGTCTCATGTCGCTCTTCCGGCGCTACATCTTCAAAGAGATGCAGGCGTTCGTGCGCGAGGGCGTGCGCGTGCGCTTCATCGGCGACAGGCTGCGGCTCGATGCGAAGCTGCGCGCGCTGATGGACGAGGTCGAGGCGCTGACCGGGCACAACACGCGCATGCATCTGACCATCGCGCTGAACTACGGTGGCCGCGACGAGGTCGCCCGCGCCACCAAGCGGCTGGCGCGGGACGTGCGCGATGGCAAGCTGGACCCTGAGACAGTGGATGAAGAAACACTACCAAGGTATTTGGATACTTGTGTTTTGCCGGATCCGGACCTGGTGATCCGCACCAGCGGCGAGGCGCGTATCTCCAATTTTCTGCTCTGGCAGTCGGCCTATTCCGAATACGAGTTCACCGAGATCCTTTGGCCGGATTTCACCCGCGAGATCTTTGCCGGCATGGTCGCCGGCTATGCCGGCCGCGAGCGGCGGTTCGGGGCGGTCAGCGCCTGACATGACGGTTGGGGCCAAATGGGATGATCTGACCCTGCGTCTGGTCTCGGGCCTGGCGATGGTCGCCGTCGGCATGGGCTGTGTCGCGCTTGGGGGCATCTGGTTTCACCTTCTGGTCGCGCTTATCGTTGCCGTCATGGTGTGGGAGCTTGTCTGCCTGATGGAACCCGCGGCCCGCATCCGCCCGGTGCACCTGGGCGGGATCGCCGGGATTGCCGTCTTCGCCGCGGCCGAATTGCCGCCCGGCCTTGGGTTGCCGCTGCTGCTCGTGCCGTCGATCCTCGGGCTCGGGTTCATCACGCGGGGCCGTTCGGTCTATCTCGCCTTTACGGCGCTGATCCTGCTTGCTGGTTTCGGCATGATGGCGCTGCGGGACGATTTCGGCTTTGTCTGGATGCTGTGGCTGGTGCTCGTGGTGATCGTCACCGACGTGCTGGGCTATTTCGCCGGGCGAATGCTGGGCGGTCCGAAATTCTGGCCGCGCGTCAGCCCCAAGAAGACGTGGTCGGGCACGGTTGCGGGCTGGCTGGGGTCTGGGCTGGTCGGTGCCATCTTCGCAGCGGCGACCGAGGCCGGGATCGGTCTGGTCGGCGTCAGCATCGCGGCCGCGATGGCATCGCAGATGGGCGATATCGCCGAAAGCGCGATAAAGCGACGGGTCGGGGCCAAGGACAGCTCGCGCCTCTTGCCGGGGCATGGCGGTCTTCTGGACCGGTTCGACGGGATGCTGGGCGCATCGGTCTTCATCGTGGTGGTCGGACCGTTGACCGCCTTCCCGCCGGGGCTCGGGCCATGAGGCGCGTTTCGATCCTGGGGGCGACGGGCTCCATCGGGCAGAACACGATCGACCTGATCGCGCGCGACCGCGATGCGTTCGATGTCGTGGCCCTGACCGGCGGCGGCAACATCGCGCAACTGGCCGAGGACGCCCGCCGCCTGGCCGCGCAGGTCGCGGTCACGGCATATGAGGACCGGCTGGACGATCTGCGCGACGCGCTCGCGGGCAGCGGGGTCGAGGCTGCGGCGGGGGCCCGTGCCCTGGTCGAGGCGGCGTCGCGGCCAGTGGACTGGGTCATGTCCGCGATCATCGGTGCGGCGGGCCTCGCCCCGGGGCTCGCAGCGCTGCAACAGGGCGCGACGCTGGCGCTGGCCAACAAGGAAAGCATGGTTGCGGCGGGCCCTCTCGTGATCGAGACGGCGCGCAAGCATGGCGCGACGGTGCTGCCCGTGGACAGCGAGCATTCGGCCGTGTTCCAGGCCCTTATCGGCGAGGATATCGCGGCGGTCGAGCGGATCATCATCACCGCGTCGGGCGGGGCGTTCCGCGATTGGCCGCTTGAGAAACTGGCCGGCGCCACGGTGGCCGAGGCCTCGGCCCATCCGAACTGGGACATGGGCCAGCGGATCACGATCGATTCGGCGTCCATGTTCAACAAGGCGCTGGAGGTCATTGAAACCAGGGAATTTTTTCAAGTCAGGCCTGAGCAGATCGAGGTGCTGGTTCATCCGGAGTCGCTGGTCCATGCCCTAGTCGGGTTCAACGATGGCGGGCTCATGGCGCATGTGGGCCCTGCGGACATGCGCCATGCCATCGGCTTTGCGCTGAACTGGCCGGTGCGCAAACCCGTGCCGGTCGAACGGCTGGATCTGGCCGCGCTCGGCGCACTCAGTTTCCGGGCCCCCGATGCCGCGCGCTATCCCGCGCTGCGGCTCGCGCGCGCAGTGATGCAGACCGGCGGCCTTGCCGGTGCGGCCTTCAACGCCGCCAAAGAGCGCGCGCTCGATCACTTCATCGCCGGCCGCCTGGGCTTCATGGAGATGGCGCCGGTCGTGGAAGAGGTGCTTGCCCGTCTTTCCGCGCAACCGGGTCACGTTGATGCCCCCGTTTACCTTGATAACATCACTCGGGTTGACCATCTGGCACGCAAAGAGGCCGACGCGGTCGCAGAGCAGATAGCAGGGTAGGGCACGGTTTGGATTTCTTGATTCCCGGTTTCGGCGGCGTGGCCATGACGGTGCTCGCCTTCGTGGTTGCGCTTTCGATCATCGTCGCGGTTCACGAATACGGACATTACATCGTGGGCCGCTGGTCCGGTATCCATGCCGATGTGTTTTCGCTGGGCTTCGGGCCCGTTCTGTTCCAACGCACCGACAAGCGCGGGACGGTCTGGCAGATCGCCGCGCTGCCCTTTGGCGGCTACGTCAAGTTCAAGGGCGATTCCAACGCGGCCTCGGGCAAGGATTCGGAGACGATGGAGGGGCTGCCCCCCGACGAGGCCCGGCACACGATGCACGGTGCACCGCTCTGGGCGCGCACGGCCACGGTGGCCGCGGGCCCGGCCTTCAACTTCATCATGTCGATTGCGGTCTTCGCGCTTGTTTTCATGGGACGCGGCGAGGTGTCCGAGCCGCTGACCATCGGCGATCTGGCCCCTGTGCCGACCGAACATGCACTGCAAGAGGGCGACGTGATCGTGTCGATTGGCGGCATCGACGTGCCCGCCTTCGACGACACCGAAGCTTTTTCGGATTTTGCCGAAACCATCCCCGAGCAGCCCGTGCTTGACTATGTGGTGCGGCGCGACGGGGCTTTGGCAGAGGTCGACGGGCCCTATCCGTATCCGGCGATCGTGCGCCAGCTGGCCCCGCAAAGCGCCGCGTTCAACAGCGGCATGAAGGTGGGCGACGTGATCGTGGGGGTCGATGGCGACCCGGTCTTTGCCTTCTCGCAACTCAAGGAGGTGGTCGAGGGCTCGGACGGGCGCACGCTTGCCCTGGATGTCTGGCGCGACGGCGACGTGCTGTCGCTCGAATTGGCACCGCGCCGGGTCGACGAGCCGCAGGCCGAAGGCGGGTTCCGCACGGAATGGCGCATCGGCATCGCGGGCGGTCTGTTCTTCGACCCGGCGACCGAGGCCACGGGGGTTCTGACCGCGCTTGGATCGGCCGTGGCGCAGACCTGGTCGATCATCCAGAGTTCGCTGTCCGGCCTCTACCACATGGTCACCGGCGCGATCAGCAGCTGCAACCTGTCGGGCCCCATCGGGATTGCCGAAACCTCGGGCGCGATGGCGAGCCAGGGGCTGGAAAGCTTCATCTGGTTCATTGCCGTGCTGTCCACGGCGGTGGGTCTTCTCAACCTGTTCCCGGTGCCGGTGCTGGATGGAGGACACCTCGTGTTCTATGCCTACGAGGCGGTGGCCGGTAAGCCCCCCAGCGACCGGGCGCTGCGCATCCTGATGAGCGCGGGTCTGGCTTTGATCCTGTCATTGATGGTCTTTGCGCTGACAAACGACCTGTTCTGCCCTTGATCGGTGCGGGATCGGAAACGGTTTTCCGGCCCGGCCGTCCAATTCATGCCATAAAACCACGCTAGACCGTGGCGTGCCGAAACGCATGAGAGAGGCAAGAAATGCAAACGCTCGAAAGCGGATATCGTGGTGTCAGCCTTTTGCTGGACCTGAACTGGGACCGTATCCTTTATCCGGCAGCGATCCTTTTGGCGCTGATGTTGGGCGCGTTCCTCGGCTCGCTCTGAGGCGTGAAAACCAGCCGCCCGCACCGGGCTGCGCCCTGCCGCCTTGTACGTTTTGACAAGGCCCGACAATACCGATAGTCACAATCCCAACTGGGATGTCTGACTGGAACGGTTTCATGACCAAAGCCTTAGGGGGCGCGGCAGACCGCCGCTCATTGCTATCGACGGTATCGGCCCGCGTGGTCGCCGGTGTTTTTCTTTCCGTTTCAACCGCCTGCCTGGTGCTGCCCACACCGGCCGCGGCGCAGGAGTATCGCTTCACCTCGGTCTCGATCGAGGGTAGCCAGCGGATCGAGCCCGCCACCATTCTTAGCTATGCCGGGATCAGCCAGGGCCAGGCCGTGTCCGCGGCCGAGCTGAACGAGGCGTTCCAGCGCATCCAGGGCAGCGGCCTGTTCGAAAGCGTCGAGATCAAGCCGCAGGGCAATCGCCTCGTCATTCGCGTGGTCGAGTTCCCGACGATCAACCGCATCAGTTTCGAAGGTAACCGGCGCCTGAAGGACGACGACCTGGCCCCGCTGGTCCGCTCGCAGTCGCGGCGCGTGTTCAACGCAACGGTCGCGGAACAGGATGCGGCCACCCTGACCGAGGCCTATGCGCAGCAGGGACGCGTGGCCGCAAAGGTCACCCCGCGCATCATCCGCCGCAGCGACAACCGCGTCGACCTGATCTTCGAGATCTTCGAGGGCGGCATTACCGAGGTCGAACGGATCTCCTTTGTCGGCAACCAGGCCTTTTCCGATCGGCGTCTGCGCCGGGTGCTCGAATCGAAGCAGGCCGGGCTTTTGCGCGCGGTCATCCGCAGCGATACCTTCGTGGCCGACCGGGTCGAGTTCGACCGCCAGGTGCTGCGCGATTTCTACCTGTCGCGCGGCTATGTCGACTTCCGCACGACCGGCGTGAATGCCGAGCTTGCGCAAGAGCGTGACGGCTACTTCCTGACCTTCAACATCGAGGAAGGTCAACAGTTTAGCTTTGGCGAGATCACCACCGTCAGCGACCTGCCCGAGGTCGACCCGGACCTCTTCCAGGAGGCCCTGCGGATCCGCCCCGGTCAGACCTATTCGCCCACGCTGGTCGAGAACTCCATCGCCCGGCTGGAGCGGATGGCGATCCGCGAGGGCATCGACTTTGTCCGCGTCGAGCCACGCATTTCGCGCAACGACCGCGACCTGACGCTCGACGTGGAATTCGCACTTGTGCGCGGCGACCGCATCTTTGTCGAACGCATCGACATCGAGGGCAACGCCACCACGCTCGACCGTGTCGTGCGGCGCCAGTTCCGCGTGGTCGAAGGCGACCCGTTCAACCCGCGTGAAATCCGCGAAAGCGCCGAACGTATTCGCGCGCTCGGTTTCTTCTCGAATGTTGAGGTCGATGCCCGCGAGGGCTCGGCCCCCGACCAGGTCATTGTGGACGTGGACGTGGAAGAGGCACCCACCGGCAGCTTCAACTTCGGCGGCAGCTATTCGACCGACACCGGATTCGGCCTGGGCGTCAGCTTTTCCGAGCGGAACTTCCTCGGTCGGGGTCAAACGCTGCGCTTCGCGGTCAATACCGGCACCGACAACCAGGTCTATTCGTTGAATTTCGCGGAACCCGCGCTTCTGGGCCGCGATCTGCGCTTCGGCCTCGACCTGTCTTACGTGGAAACCGACAATCAGAATGCGCTCTACGATACCGAGATCGCGACGCTGCGTCCGTCGCTGACCTTTCCCGTCAGCGACAACGGCCGCCTGTCGGTGCGCTACGAGCTGGGTTATGCCGACGTGCTGCGCCCCGATCCCGAGGTTGGCCGCCTGATCTCTGCAGAGGCGCTGCGTGATCCGGTCTATTCCAGCGCCATCGGCTACACCTACAGCTATGACACCCGCCGCACCGGGCTGAATCCGAATGCGGGCGTGCTGCTGCAGTTCAGCCAGGACTTCGCCGGGCTGGGCGGCGACAGCACCTATGTGAAGACCACGGCCCGCTCTGTGGCACAGACCCGCGTGATGAACGACGAGGTCACCCTGCGCGCCAGTTTCGAGGGCGGGGCACTGAACTTCATGGACGGCCAAAGCCAGGTGACCGACAGGTTCTTCCTGGGACCCGACACGTTCCGCGGCTTCGAGGCGGCCGGCATTGGTCCGCGCGAGCGCACCGATGGCGGTGTGAACGATGCGCTTGGCGGCAACTTCTATGCTGTCGCCCGGTTCGAGGCCGAGTTCCCCCTGGGCCTGCCCGAAGAATACGGCGTCCGGGGCGGGGTGTTCTACGACGTGGGCTCGCTCTGGGGGCTCGACCAGACGAACTCGGACGTGCTTTACGAGGATTCGTCGCTGCGGCAGACCATCGGTGTCTCGCTTTTCTGGACCACGCCCATCGGGCCGCTGCGGTTCAATTGGAGTGAGGCGATCTCCAAGGAACGCTTTGACAAGGAACAGAATTTCAACCTGACGATCTCGACCGAGTTCTGATGGGGGCCTTGCGGCTGCGCGGCATCCTCGCGGCCCTGGCGCTGCTGATTGCGTCGCCCCTGGCGGCGCAGGACGCGCAGGGCCAGATCCGCAGTCCGATCCTGATCATCGAAGCCGACAGGCTATTCACCGAGTCGGCCTTTGGCCAGCGCGTCGCCGAGGAAATCGAGGCGGCGGGTGCCGCCCTGCGCGATGAAAACATGCGCATCGAGGCCGCGCTGATTGAGGAAGAGCAGGCCCTGACCGAACAGCGCGCCACCCTGCCAGCCGCCGAGTTCCGTGCCCTGGCAGACGCTTTCGACGAGAAGGTGCAGCGCATCCGCCGCGAACAGGATGCCAAGGCCAACGCCATCGCCGAGCGGGGCGAAGAGGACCGGCGCGTGTTCCTGAACGCGGCTCAGCCGGCGCTCGGGGCGCTGATGCGCGAGGCGAACGCAGCCATCATCCTCGAACGGCGACAGGTCTTTCTGAGCGCCGATGTGCTTGACGTGACCGACGAGGCCATTGCCCGGATCGACGCCGCGATCGGTTCGGGCCTCGGGGTCATCGACACGGCCCCCGCGCCGGAGAGCGACACGGCGCCGGATGCCCCCGAAACGGACAGGGGTTCCCCGTCCGATAACTTCCCCGGCGCGCCGGACGCGGCATCGGGCGGCGTGGACGATCCCTAGCGCGCTTGCCCAGACGGGCGGGCCTTGCTAGGGACAGCGGGCCAAACAGACCTCGGGGGACTTCATGAGCGACGCCTTGCAAAGCGCCGATATCCAGCTGATCCAGCGCATCCTGCCGCACAGGTATCCGTTTCTGCTGGTGGACCGGGTGGTCGAGATCGACGGCTACCAGTCGGCCAAGGGCCTCAAGAACGTCACCATGAACGAGCCCCATTTCCAGGGGCACTTTCCCGGCAACCCGATCATGCCGGGCGTGACCATCGTCGAGGCGATGGCGCAGACCGCGGCGGTGATGGTGGGCGTTGCGCTCGACCTCGCGGACAAGGATCTCGGGGTCTATTTCATGGCCATCGACAAGTGCAAGTTCCGCCGCATGGTCGTGCCGGGCGACGTGCTCGAGATGCGGTTGACCACCACGCGGGGCAAGCCCGGCGGCAAGGTCTGGAAATTCGCGGGCGTGGCCACGGTCGAGGGTGAGATGGCGGCCGAGGCCGAGTTCACCGCGATGATGGACCTGCCGACCGCATGAGTGACCTGATCCACCCCTCAGCCGTCATCGACCCCGCCGCAAAGCTGGGGGATGGTGTGCGTATCGGCCCCTTCTGCACCGTTGGGCCAGAGGTCGTCCTGGGCGACGGGGTCGAACTGAAATCCCATGTCGTCGTCACCGGCAAGACCGAGATCGGACCGGAGACCGTGATCTTTCCCTTCGCCGTCATTGGCGAGATCCCGCAGGACCTGAAATTCTCGGGAGAAGAGACGCGGCTGGTGATCGGCGCGCGCAACCGCATCCGCGAACACGTGACCATGAACACCGGCACCGAGGGTGGCGGCGGACTGACCCGTGTGGGCGATGATTGCCTCTTTATGGCGGGCTGCCACGTGGCCCATGACTGCCGGGTCGGCAACAAGGTGATCGTGGTCAACAACGCGGCGCTCGCCGGGCATTGCGTGATCGAAGACGAAGCGATCATCGGCGGGCTGTCGGGCGTGCATCAATTCGTGCGCATCGGGCGCGGGGCCATCATCGGTGCGGTGACCATGGTCACCAATGACGTGATCCCCTATGGCCTGGTGCAGGCCGACCGGGGCAAGCTTGACGGTCTGAACCTCGTGGGGCTCAAGCGGCGGGGCGTCAGCCGAGAGGACATCACCGCCCTGCGTGCGGCGTTCCAGATGCTGGCCCAGGGCGAAGGCGCCTTTGTCGATCGCGCGCGGCGGCTGGGCGACGAAAGCCACAGCCCCTATGTGCGCGATATCGTCGACTTCATCCTGGGCGACAGCGACCGGTCGTTCCTGACCCCGGGCTAGGGCGCCATGGCCGGACGGCTTGCCATCCTATCGGGCAGCGGGGCCTTGCCCGTGGCACTCTCATCGGCGCACCCGCATGCCTATTGCGTGGGCTTCGACGGGGTCGCCCACGCGTTGGCCCGGGTCGACAGCACCCATGCGTTCGAAGAGATGGGCGGGCTTTTCGCCACACTGAAAGCGGCAGGCGTGACGGAGGTCGTGCTGGCGGGCGGCATGTCACGCCCGGCGCTTGACCCCGCGCGCTTCGACGCCGTCATGCGCGACCTGGCCCCGCGCCTTGTGGCGGCGATGCAGGGGGGTGATGACGGGCTCTTGCGTTTTGTCATCGGCGTCTTCGAAGAGCAGGGCTTTGCCGTGCGCGGCGCCCATGAGCTGTTGCCCGACCTGACCGCCGCGCCGGGGCTGCTCGTAGGCCCCGAACCGTCCGAGGTGGCGATGGCCGACGCGCTTCAGGCCGCCGACATCCTGCGCGCGCTGGGGCCGTTGGATATCGGGCAGGGCGCGGTGGTGGCCGGGGGGCTGTGCCTGGGCATCGAGACCTTGCAGGGCACCGATGCGCTTTTGCGCTTCGTGGCCCAGACACCGGCCGCGCTTCGGCCCAAGGCACCGGGTGTGCTGGTAAAGTATCCCAAGGCCGGGCAGGATCTGCGCGTCGACATGCCCGCCATCGGGCCCGACACCGTGCGGAACGTGGCCCAGGCGGGTCTGGGGGGCATCGTGATCCTGCCGGGGCAGGTGGTGGTGCTGGAACGTGCAGACCTCATCGCGGCGGCCGAGGCGGCCGCGCTCTTCGTGCTGGCCCGGGAGTTTTAGCGCCATGCGCGTCTTCATCACCGCGGGCGAGGCCTCGGGCGACCGGCTGGGGGCCGCGCTGATGGCGGGGCTTCGGGACCTGTCGACCGGCGTGAGCTTCGAGGGCGTCGGTGGGCCGCTGATGCAGGGGCAGGGGCTGAGCCCGCTCTTTCCCATGTCCGACATCAACCTCATGGGCATCACCGAGATCCTGTCGCGCTACCGCTTTCTCAAGCGTCGCAT
>CAJXWO010000045.1 GCA_913062865.1 uncultured Paracoccaceae bacterium
GTTCAAAAAGGCAGGATGGAGCAATGACTTCCTGCAAACACTCATCGAAGGCTTCTGAAGCGCGATTGCCCTGGCCGCTGAGATTTGGCATCTTGATCTATTCTTGGCCCAAGTTCATAACGTAGTGTTATGAAGCTGGACCCGAGCCATCTCGAAATGCTCTACGCGATCGTAGAAACGGGCGGTTTGAGCGAGGGCGCCGAGAAGCTCGGGAAATCGCAACCCAGTCTCAGCCGGTCGCTGTCGATGCTGGAAGAGCGCATCGGCATGGCCCTTTTCGAGCCGGGACGGCGTCCGCTGCGCCCCACCGAGCTTGGGCTTGCCCTTGCTACCGAGGGCGGCAAGATCTATCAGGCCGGTCGCAGCAGTTCCGAGGTTCTGGCGCGCTACAGGGACGGCAAGACCGGCGCCGTCCGCGTGGGCGGTACGCCGTTCTTTCTTGATGGCGTGATTTCCGGGATGCTTGCCGGGTTCCAATTCGAACGCCCGGACGTGCGCATTGAGCAGGTCTACGGCTAAATGAATGACCTGATCCCGCGGCTCCGGGACGGATCACTGGATCTTGCCATTCTTCCCATGCGCGCAGCCTCTATCCCCGAGGGCTTTGCGTTCGAGCAAATCCTGCCCGGACGCAATGTCATCGCCTGCCGCGCCAGTCATCCGCTTGCGCGTCGCGGCTCTGTAAAGCTTGCCGATATCGGCCAGTTTCCGTGGATCGCGCCGCCCGCGGACAGCCCGCTCTACCAGGATCTGCGCAGCGTCCTGAAGGAAATCGGGATCAAGGATTTCAAGGTGAGTTTCACCGGTGGCTCGCTCAGTGCGACGGTCAACATCCTGACCGGATCGGACGCGCTGACCGTGCTGCCGTTCTCGGTGGTCTTCATGATGCGCAACCAGCGATCCGTGAGCGCGCTGTCCATTCGGATCGGCGACCCGGACCGGCATCTCGGTGTTTTGACCAACGCGGAGATCAAGATGAAGCCCGCAGCCCGACGGGTGCACAGCCATATCCGCCACGAGTTCGAGGCTTTGGCGACCAGCATTACCCGTGTGAGCCAAGACACAGTGTGGCGCCCCTAGCCTCAGCGTTTTGGTCGTAGTTTGGCCAGCAGGACTGGACGCAAGCTAAGGAGACCAAGGAGCCACGATGACGGCAAATGTGTCCTTTGTCCCGCGCTTCGGTCATTGGTACGGACTGCAGCGAGTGCCCGGGCTGCCTTCGCCGGCCAAGTGCACCCTGCTTCGTCAAGGCCGCATGCGCCATGCCCGACCTCCCCCCCGGGAGGGCATCCGTTGACCAACACTTAGCTTGTGCGACGCTGGTGCTTTTGAGCGGTCGCGTAACGAATGCGTCGAGGCCCTCCCGAGGTCGGGCATGGCGCATGCGCGCCGGGGTGTGCCTGTTGCCAGTGGCGTTGCGGTCGGCGGCCGTCCGGAGTCCGCCCTTTCGCACCCGCCCCTATAACCGCCGGTACCGCGCTTCTTGCCGGGGGGTCCAGCGCACCATCAGGTGCACGCCGTCCTCGGCCTGGCGTTCCTCTTGCACCACGCCTTCCTCGAAAAGCCAGGCGCGGCGGCGGCCGTCGTCGTAGCCCAGGACCAGGTGCGCTTGGGTCTTGTGACCTTCAAGCTGCGCGGTCACCGCCTCCAAGAGCGGGTCCATCCCCTCGCCCGTCCAGGCCGAAACGCAGATCACCTCGTCATGGCGCGCGGCGATGGCTTCGAGATTGGCGCGCCGCTCGGGCCCGACCGCGTCGATCTTGTTCCAGACCTCCAGCATCGGCGTGGTCTTGTCGACGCCAAGACCCGACAGGATCTCTTCCACATCCTCGGCCTGCACATCCGTCTCGGGATGCGAGATGTCGCGCACATGCAGGATCAGGTCGGCCGACAGCACCTCTTCGAGCGTGGCGCGGAAGGCCGCGACCAGTTCCGTCGGCAGGTCCGAAATGAAACCGACTGTGTCGGACAGGATCACTTCGGGGCCGTTCTCCAGCTTGACCCCCCGCATGGTCGGGTCGAGCGTGGCAAAGAGCATGTCCTTGGCCATGACCTCGGCCCCGGTCAGGCGGTTGAAGAGCGTGGATTTGCCCGCGTTCGTGTAGCCCACCAGCGCCACGATCGGATAGGGCACCTTGGCGCGCGCCTGACGGTGCAGCGCACGGGTCTTGACCACCTTTTCCAGCTGCCGCTTGAGCCGCACGAGCTGTTCGTCGATGGCGCGGCGGTCGGCCTCGATCTGCGTCTCACCGGGGCCGCCGACGAAGCCCAGCCCGCCGCGCTGCCGCTCCAGGTGGGTCCAGGCCCGCACCAGCCGCGTGCGCTGGTAGCTGAGCGCCGCCATCTCGACCTGCAGCACGCCTTCGCGGGTGCGGGCGCGGTCCGAGAAGATCTCGAGGATCAGACCGGTCCGGTCCAGCACCTTCACGCCCCAGGCTTTTTCGAGATTGCGCTGCTGCACCGGCGTCACCGGCCCGTCGATCAGGACCAGCTCGATCTTGGCCTCAGAGAACCGCGCCTTTAGCTCGTCGATCTTGCCCGATCCGAACAGCATGCCGGGATGGGCCTTGGGCAGGCGCACCACCTCTTGTCCCGCGACCTCGAGATCGGGGAGCGCTGCGGCCAGGGCCACGGCTTCATCCAGCGCCGGACCGGGGTCACGGCGCTGCGTGTCGCTGCGGATATCGGGATGCAGAACCCAGGCGCGGGTCCTGGCCCGCTCAGTGTCGGTCAAGAGGCGTCTTCACCATCGTAAAGGCTGATCGGCTGGGCCGGCATGATCGTGGAAATGGCATGCTTGTAGACCAGCTGGGATTGTCCGTCGCGGCGCAGGAGCACGCAGAAATTGTCGAACCAGGTGATGACGCCCTGCAATTTCACCCCGTTGATCAGGAACACGGTCACCGGGACCTTCGTCTTGCGGACATGGTTCAGAAACGCGTCCTGAAGGTTCTGTCTGTCGGTCGCCATTGGATTCGCCTTTGTTCTTATACTGTTTGCCGCGTTCGGCTTCCCTCGCGTGCCGAGTATGTAATCTCGCTTTGCGGGATTCCACCCCCAAAAACAGAACTTTACACCGGGCTTTTCGGCGCAGTCTCAGTTGCGCCACAGGTTGAGGCTCAAAAGCGCGATGATCGCCAGCGTCTCGAGCCGTCCCAGCACCATCGCCGCCGCCAGAACCGCCTTGGCCCAGGCACCCAGATCCGCCAGCACGACAAGTGGTTCGGTGGCCACCGCCATGAGCGGCCCCGTGGTCGACAGGCTGGCTACCGCCAGCACGAGCGCGTTCTGGAACCCAAGCCCCAGACCCGCCAACAGAACGGTGATCAGCGCCAGCGACAGCGCGAAAAGCATGAAGAAGATCCAGGCAATATAGGCGCCCTGCCGGCGGATGCGCCGCTTGACCGCGCCCGAGCCGCTGACCGAGGACGGATGCACCAGCCGTTCCATCTCGCGCAGGCCGTTGAGATACAGCACGAAGACCCGAAGCAGCTTGACCCCGCCCGCGGTGGTGGCGACGCCCCCGCCGACCAGCGCAAGCCCCATCAGGATCAGTGCCGGTGTCGGCAGGCCCGACCAGGCCTGCGCGGTGTCCCAGTCCATGCTCACGAATCCGGTGGTCGTCAGGAACGATGTCGTGGTGAACAGCGCCCCCCAGAAGGCGCGCAGCGCGGTTTGCAGATCATCGGTTTCATCCAGTTCGAAAGCGCCCACCCAGTGGCGCAGGAACAGCGCCGTCGGCACGCCCAGCACGATCAGCAGGCCCAGCCGGAACTCGGGGTCGCGGAACAGCGTTTGCCCGGCCCCGGTCACGGTGTCCGAGGAAAAGGTGATCCGGGACAGCGCGAAGACGAAGAAGACAAACAGGATCACCTCGCCCCAGATGCCCGATCCCGTATCGCCCAACCCACCCTCGGGCGAGATGCCGCTGGTGGCCATGAGCGACATGGCGTGGCATAAGGCCGTGAGCGGCGTGTCACCCGCGATCAGCAGGATCACCCACAGGGCAAGGGTCAGCGCGGCATAGATCGGCAACAGCGCACGCACCGACCGGCGCAGGCGCAAGGTGGGATCCTGTTGTGCGGTCTGGACCTGTCTCGTATCCCCCTCGCCCGGTTCGGCACGCGCGGTCACCTCGAACCCGCCCAGGTTCAGCGGTGCCAGGATCGCGGCAGCTGCCACCCAGATCAGCAGCCCCCCCATCCAGCCCACCTGAGCGCGCCACAAATGCAGCGTGCCCGACAGCCGCTCGGGCGCGAAAAAGCTGGCGCCGGTCGTGGTCAGGCTCGAGACCATCTCCATGTAGGCGTTCAGAAAGGTGGTCGTACGCAACGCCTCGTAAAACGGCACCGCAAGCGCCACAGGCAGCAGGGTAAAGGCCCCGAACAGGGCCAGAAGCTGCTGCAGACCGTCCTGCGGCGACCTGCGCGACCAGAAGGCCAGCCCGACCATCGCGCAAAAGATCAGGCCCAGCGTCCCGGAATAAAAGAACATGCGCGCTTCGAAGAACGCCTCGACCGACAGCGCATGGGCGGCGGGCAGATACATGGAGACAAAGCCGAGCCCCGCAAGGACAAGCAGCAGCGGAAGTTCCAGAAGCCGCGCCAGCATCGCTCAGAAGAAGTCGATCGACACTTGCAAGAGCCGCTCGACCTCGGGCACGTCGGCGGTCAGCGCGAACAGGACGATCACGTCGCCCTCGTCGATGCGCAGCGATCCGGTCGGCTTGACCACCTTGTCGCCCTTATGGACTGCGCCGACCAGAACGCCCTCGGGGAAATCCACGTCTCGGATGCGCTCGCCCGCGATGGGCGAGGTCGACAGAACCTCGGCCTCGATCACCTCGGCCTCGGCATCGCCGATGGAATAGACCCCGCGTACCCGCCCGTGGCGGATATGACGCAGGATCGAACTGACGGTGGTGGCGCGCGGGTTGATATAGGCGTCGATGCCAAGGGGATCCATCAGCGGCACCAGCGTGGGATCATTGATCAGCGCAATGGAAAACGGGCAGCCCTCGGACTTGGCGCGCACGGCGGCCAGCATGTTTGTCTTGTCGTCATCGGTGACGGTCAGCACCGCGTCGGCGCGCTGGATATTGGCCTCGGCCAAAAGCGACGCGTCCAGCCCGTCGCCGTTCAGAACGATGGTGCGCTCGAGGGCATCCGCGGCGCGTTCGGCGCATTTGCGGTTGCGTTCGATCACCTTGACCCGGATGCGGTCAGCTTGGGCCTCCAGCGTGCTGGCCACCGTCAGGCCCACATTGCCGCCGCCCACGACCACGACACGGCTGGTCTTTTTCTGCGACTTGCCGAAGATCTCTGTGGTGCGGGGCACGTCCTCGATATGGCTGATGACATAGCAATCGTCGCCCGGAAACAGCTGGTCCGAGGCTTCGGGGGCAAACAACGTGCCTTCGCGCCGGACGCCCACCACGATCGACCGCAGGGTCGAAAACAGGTCCGTCAGCTGCCGCAGCGGCGTGTTCACCACCGGGCAGGCCTCTTCAATATGCAGGCCCAGAAGCTGCGCCTGACCTTCCAGAAAGGTCTCGGTGTCGAAGGCCGCGGGCGCGGCAAGCCGCTGCAGTGCGGCCTCGGCCACTTCACGCTCGGGGCTGATCACCACGTCGATGGGCATGTGATCGCGGCGGTAGAGGTCCGAGTAGATCGCGGTCAGGTAGCTTTGCGACCGCAGCCGCGCGATCTTGCGCGGGACGGCAAAGACCGAATGGGCCACCTGGCAGGTGACCATGTTGACCTCGTCAGAATGGGTGGCGGCGATGACCATGTCGGCATCCCGTGCGCCTGCCCGGTCCAGGATGTCGGGATAGGAGGCGAAGCCCGCGATCCCCTGCACATCGAGCGAATCCGTGGCCCGGCGCACCAGGTCTGCGTTGCTGTCCACGACGGTGACATCGTTGCGCTCGCCCGAGAGATGCCGCGCGATCTGCCAGCCGACCTGGCCCGCGCCGCAGATGATGACCTTCATGCTGTGCTCTCCGGGACCATCCCATGTCCGTCAAGAGACAGTGAATGACAGATGGGGCAGGCCCGGTCAATCAGGCCCGGCACGGGCAAGGCGTCGCGTCAGCCCACCTGCCGATCCGCCGGGGCCGCATCCGCGTCGCCGTCTTCGTCGACCCGCGCCACCCGGGCACCCGCCTTGGACGAGGTTACCACATTGAGCGATTTGAGCTTGCGGTGCAGCGCGCTGCGCTCCATGCCGACGAAATTCGCGGTGCGGCTGATATTGCCGCCGAAGCGGTTGATCTGGGTCAGCAGGTACTCGCGCTCGAACGCCTCGCGCGCTTCGCGCAGCGGCATCGTGGCCAGGGCGCCCGACAGCACCACCCGGTCGTCATCGGACGGCCCCGCGCTGTCCAGGGGCAGTTCGCGCGCCTCGATCGGGCCGGTCCCGTCGCCCAGGATCAGCACCCGCTCGATCAAGTTCTTCAGTTGGCGCACATTGCCCGGCCAGACCATGGTCTGCATGAGCGCCGCCGCCTCTTCGCTGAGCCGTCGAAGGGGCAGCCCCTGGCTGCGGTTGAACTCTTCGATGAAATGGTCGGCCAGGTGCGGAATGTCCTCGCGCCGGTCCTCGAGGCTGGGCACCGCGATGGGCACCACGTTGAGCCGGTGATACAGTTCCTGCCGGAAGCGGCCCGCGGCGATCTCGGCCTCGAGGTCACGGTTCGTGGAGGAAATCACACGCAGATCGACGCGCACCTTGTCGGTGCCGCCCACGCGCTGGAACTGCTGGTCGACCAGCACGCGCAGGATCTTGGACTGGGTGCCCAGCGGCATGTCCGCGACCTCGTCGAAATAGATCACGCCGCGATGGGCCTCTTCCAAAAGGCCCGGCTCCACCCCGCGTTCGGCGGTCTCGCGGCCGAACAGAACCTCCTCCACCCGCTCGGGCGCAACGCCCGCGCAATTGACGGTGACAAAGGGGCCGTCGGCCCGGTTCGACTTGGCATGGATGTACCGCGCGGCAATCTCCTTGCCCGAGCCAGCGGGCCCCGACAGCATCACCCGCCCGTTCGAGCGCGTGACCTTGTCAAGCTGGTTCATGAGCGTCCGGAACGACGCGCTGTCGCCCACCATGTCTGCCGCCGCCGTCTCGCGCCGCTTGAGCGCGTTGTTCTCGCGCCGCAGCCGCGATGTCTCCATCGCCCGGCGAATGACGACCAGCAACTGGTCGATATTGAACGGCTTTTCGATGAAGTCGTAGGCGCCCTGCTTGATCGCCGCGACCGCGATCTCGATATTGCCATGGCCCGAGATGATGACCACGGGCACGTCCGGATTGTCGCGTTTGACGGTCTTGAGGATGTCGATCCCGTCCATCCGGCTGTCCTTGAGCCAGATGTCCAGGATCAGAAGCGCCGGCGCCTCGGCATTGATCGCCGCCATGCAATCATCCGAGTTCCCCGCCAAACGGGTCGAAAAACCCTCGTCCTCGAGGATATCCCCGATCAATTCCCGGATATCACGTTCGTCATCTACAATTAGAATATCGCTCATCGTACTCAAACCGCCTGTTTTTCTTGATTTTCAATCTCGATCTGCAAAGCCAGGGGCAGACGGATCACCGCCATCGCCCCGGCCCGCGTGTTGCCGTCGAAGATCGGCGCATCCTCGAGGCTCAGCTGTCCGCCATGCTCTTCGACGATCTTCTTGACGATGGGCAGGCCAAGGCCCGTGCCCTTTTCGCGGGTCGTCACATAAGGTTCGAACAGCCGCGCGCGATCGGCGGGCAGCCCGATGCCGTTGTCCATGATGCGGATCGTGGCATGGGTGCCGTCGGTCTCGCAGGTCACGCGGACCTCGGGCCTGTATCTCTCGTCGGCGCCGCTTTCGCGATAGGTTTCAGTGGCTTCACCTGCGTTCTTGATAAGATTCGTAAGCGCCTGCCCGATCATCGTGGCATCCACATCGGCCATCAGTACGTCGTCCGGCAGATCGGCGCTCAGGGTCACATCGGGCAACGCGGTATCCTGCAACAGGACCGCGTCGCGCACGAGCTGGGTCAGGCTTTCGCGGCGTCGCTCGGGTTCGGGCATGCGTGCGAATTTGGAAAACTCGTCGACGATCCGGCGCAGATCGTTGGTCTGGCGCACGATCACGGCCGTCATCGCATCCAGATCCTCTGCGTCCACGTCCTCGAGCTTGCGGCCGAACTTGCGCTTGATCCGTTCTGCCGACAGCTGGATCGGGGTCAACGGGTTCTTGATCTCGTGGGCGATGCGGCGGGCCACGTCGCCCCAGGCGGCCATCCGCTGGGCGCTGACCAGGTCGGTCACATCGTCGAAGGCCACCACGTAGCCCTCGAGGCTGCCATCGTCGCGCCGCCGGGGCGAGATACGCACCAGCAGGTTCTCCAGCCGTCCGTTCCGTGTGACCTTGACCTCTTCCTGCAGCACCTCGGCCCCGCCGGGGCCCGCATTCTGCAATCGGTCGAGCAATGGGCCGAATTCCGGCACCGCCACCGCCAGGGGCACGCTTTGGCGGTCGTCATGCCAGTCAAGCAACCGCTCGGCCGAGCGGTTGACGAAGGCCACCCGCCCCTGGGCATCCAGCCCCACAACGCCCGATGTGACCGAGGTCAGCACGGAATCGAACATGCGCCGCCGCCGTTCGATCTGGCGTGTGTTGTCCAGCAGCGTCTCGCGCTGCGCCTTCAACTGCCGGGTCATCTGGTTGAAGTAGCGTCCCAGCATGGCGATCTCGTCATCGTCCTTTTCCTCGGGCACCCGCACGTCCAGATCGCCCGCACCGACGCGCTGCGCGGCCCCCGCCAGCCGCCCCACGGGGCGCGAAAGCCGTTCGGCGAACCACAGCCCCAGCCAGATCGCCGCCAGGATCAGGATCACCGCGAAACCCAGGTACAAGAGTCCGAATTCGAACAGCACCCTGCCCCGCTCGCTTTCGAGTTGCTGGTAGAGCCGCACGGTCTGCTGGGTGTCGTCGAGCAGGTTCAGGATGCCGCCATCCACCTCGCGGCTGACGTAGAGATAGCGGTCGAGAAAGGCCGCCAGCGGCACCAGCGCGCGGAACTCGTTGTTGTCCCAATCCTCGATGATCAGGATCCCCGTCTCGCGCGCGGCGGCGATCTGGTCGGGCGCGGGTTCTTCGTAGTCGAAAAGGTACGACCGTTCGCCCCTTGCCCGGATCTCGCCGGTGCCGTCGATCAGGTAGGCCTCGCGCAGGCCGCGCTGGATCTGGCTTTGCCCGTCGGTCAGAAGACCGCGCAGGCTGAGCGTGGGATCGACGATCAACGCGCGGCGGTTAGTGTCTATGAAGCGCGCCAGCGCCTCGGCATCCTCGGCCAGGTCTTCGCGATGCTCGCCCTCATAGGCTTGGGCGGCGGCCAGTGAATTGCCCAGTACGTTGCGCACACGGTCGGAAAACCAGCCCTCGAGACCGATATTCACCGTGAGCCCTGCGAAAACGGCCACCGAGACCGCCGGGATCAGCGCCATGAGCGCAAAGACGCCGGTCAGGCGCAAATGCAGCCGGGAGCCTGCGGATTTCGCCCGGCGCGCGGCGATCATCCGGGCGACCCTTTGCAGAACAAGGGCCGCGACCACCAGCACATAGACCAGATCGGCCAACAGCACGAGCCGCAGGCTCAGCGCCGAGGCCCCCTGGTCGAAAGGTCCAAGGACGAGGAACGTGGCCAGCGCGAGGATCGGACCCAGAACCACCAACCCGAAGGTGGCGATGGTCTGCACACGCTTCTGACGCCGCAAGCGGCTTAGCTGGGCCCATGTCATCTTGCGTGCCCGCGGGATCACGAACTGCCCTCGCTCTGATGTGCCGCAAAAGCGACAGACCGCCAGATTTTGTGGTCTCTCACGGGCAAACCTCTAGGGTGCCGCCCGTCGGCCACGGTTCTGTTGCGGTTTTACATCAATTTGCGGCGTCGAGTCACGCGGATATCGAGATCGTTGATCTTCTTTCGAAGCGTATTGCGGTTGATTCCCAGCAAGTCCGCGCATTTGGCCTGGTTGCCGCCAGTGGCATCCAGCGCGATCTCGATCAGCGGCAGCTCGACCTCTTTCAGGATGCGGCCATAGAGCCCCGGAGGCGGCAGCATGTTGCCATGCAGGTCGAAATAGCGCCGCAGGTGCCGCGCGACCGAGGCCGACAGCTTCTCCGACTCGCCCCCGCCCAGCACCGGCTCCATCTCGGGCTGGTTCGACAGAACCGTTTCGACCTCGGCGCGGGTGATTTCTTCGGCGCGGCTGGTCAGGCCCAACCGGCGCACGGCGTTTTCCAGTTGGCGGACATTGCCGGGCCAGCTGTAGGCGCGGAACAACTCGCCCGCCTCTTCCGATAGCCAACGCGCGGGCGCGCCGTCCCGCTCGGCCCGGGCCAGGAAATGCGTTGCCAAAAGCGGGATATCGTCGACCCGTTCGCGCAGGGCGGGCACGGCGATGGTCGCGCCCGACAGGCGGTAATACAGATCCTGCCGCACCTGCCCCTGGTCCAGCGCATCGGACAGATCGCGCTGGCTCGTGGCCATGAAACGGGGCACATGATCGCCCGGCGCGTCGATCATGCGGACCAGCCGGGCCTGCAGATCCTCGTCCAGGTTGGTCACTTCGTCGATCAGAAGCGTCCCGCCCTTGACCCGCGCCATGACCCGCGCGGGCCCCTCGAGATCCTGCAGATCGGCTGCCGTCACGGTGACGAAGGGCAGCGTGCGGCGGTCGGAAAAATCATGGATCGCCCGTGCGATCAACGACTTGCCCGTGCCGCTTTCGCCCGTGAGTAGGACCGGCAGATCGGTGTTCATCACCTTGGCGACCAAGCGGTACAGCGCCTGCATCGCCGGTGTCTTGCCCACCAGGGGCAATTCGTCGGGCTGGCCCGGATCCTCGACCTCGGCCGGACGCGCGGGCGCGCGGCGGCGGGTTTCCAGCGCGCGCGCCGTGCGCTTCATCAGGTCCGGCAGGTCGAAGGGCTTGGGCAGGTAATCATACGCCTCGGCCTCGGCCGCCTGGATCGCCGTCATGATCGTGTTCTGGGCTGAGATCACGATCACCGGAAGATCGGGCCGGTCTTCGCTGATCTTGGGCAGCATCTCGAGCCCGTTGCCATCGGGCATCATCACGTCCGAGATCACCAGGTCGCCCTTCCCCTCGCCCACCCAGCGCATCAGCGTCGTCAGGCTCGATGTGGCATGCACCTTGCAGCCCGCGCGCGTCAGCGCCTGGGTCAGGACGGTGCGGATCGTGCGATCGTCATCGGCGACAAGGACGGTTCCATCCATTGGGTCAGCTCTCCGGCGTGTTGGACGTCAACGCCTCGCGCGGGGCGCGGGGCAGCGAAATGCGAAAGACCGTGTGGCCGGGCACGGAAGACACCGAGATCCAGCCGTCATGGTCCGAGATGATCTTGGACACGAGCGCGAGGCCCAGCCCCGTGCCGTTTTCCTTGCCCGACACGAAGGGGTCGAAGATATCGCCCTTGATCTCGGGCGGCAGGCCGGGGCCATCGTCGATGACCTCGATCTGCAAGGGCAGCGAATGGCCCGAGCCATCGGCGCGGCGCAGGCGGAACGAATGCTCGTAATGGGTGCGCAGCAGGATGCGCCCGCCCTTGGTGCCCGCCGCCTCGGCCGCGTTCTTCAGCAGGTTCTGGATCACCTGCAACAGCTGGTCGGAATCGCCATAGGCCAGCGGCAGAGAGGGATCGTATTCCTCGTCGATGGTCATGTCCGCGCCGAACCCCAGCTGGGCCGAGCGGCGCGCGCGGTCGAGCACATCGTGCAGGTTCACCGGCGCCCGGTGCGGGGCGGTCAGGTTGCCGAACTGCTCCACCTGTTCCAGCAGCTTCACGACGCGCCGGGTCTCGTTCACGATCAGGTCGGTGAGCTCGAGGTCCTCCTGCGACAGGCCCATGGACAAAAGCTGCGCCGCGCCGGTGATGCCCGCCAGCGGGTTCTTAATCTCGTGCGCCAGCATCTCGGCCATGCCGATGGCGGATTTCGCGGCGGATTTGACCGAATGGTTCTGGGTCATGCGCCCGGCCAGTTCGCGGGGCGAGATGAGCAGGATCATATGCCCGTCCTGCCCCTGCAACGGCGCGATCTGGATGTTGCACTGAAGCGGCGCGCGATCCCCGGTGCCCACATCCACATCGTTGACGAAAAGCGGCGTGCCTTGGTCCCGGGCGCGCTGGAACGCTTCCTCGATGGGCGCATCGACGGCCAGCTTGTCCCAGACCGGCACGCCCTTCATCGCCTTGACCGAGACGTTGAGAAACCCCTCGGCGGCCGAGTTGATATCGGCGATCCGATCCTCGGGATCGAGGATCAGCCCCGGCACGGGAAGAGACGACCAGATAGCATCAGGCTGGGTCATGCGGCCTGCCTTTCGGGCGCATCGAAGGCACCTGGCAGTCGCGACAGCACCGCCCCGGGCGTGCGAGCAATGAGGATTTCCTGGCGCAGGGCGCGCACGGTTCCCGCCGTATCCATATACCAGCCCAGATGCTTGCGCGCGACGCGCAAGCCAAGGTCCGGGCCGTAGAAAGACAGGATCGCCTCGTAATGCGCGGCCACGAGATCGGCGAGGGCCGGGCCCGAGGGGACCTCGGGCGCGGCCGTGCCGTAAAGCGCTGCGGCGATCTGGGCCAGCACCCAGGGCCGGCCCTGCGCACCGCGCCCCACCATGACCCCATCGGCGCCCGAGGCCGACAGCGCCTGCTTTGCAGTGTCTGCCCCGGTGATGTCGCCATTGGCAATGACAGGAATGCGCACGGCCTCTTTCACCGCGCGGATCGCAGCCCAGTCGGCCCGGCCCTTGTAGAACTGGCACCGCGTGCGGCCATGGATCGTGACCATCTGAACGCCCGCCGCTTCGGCCCGAGCGGCGATCTCGGGTGCGTTCATCAGGTCGTCATCCCAGCCCAGCCGGGTCTTGAGCGTCACCGGCACCGACACAGCACCCACCACCGCCTCGATCAGGCGCAGCGCATGGTCTGGCTCGCGCATGAGCGCCGAGCCCGAGGCGCCGCTGCCCGAGGACGAGGTCACCTTCTTTGCGGGGCATCCCATGTTGATGTCGATGATCCGCGCGCCATTGGCCTCGACCTGGCGGGCGGCCTCGGCCATCCAGCGGGCATCGCGCCCGGCCAGCTGCACGGCGGTGTTGGCCACGCCAAAGCCCAGCTCGGCCTTTTCGCGCACGCCGGGCTTGGCCTGCACCATCTCCTGGCTTGCGACCATCTCGCTCACGACCAGACCCGCGCCAAAGCGCTGCACGATCCCGCGGAACGGCAGATCGGTGATCCCCGCCATCGGGGCCAGCAGAACGGGTGGCGTCAGATCCTGCGCTGCAAGAAATGCGGTCACGTGATTAATCCTTGTGCACTCTCCCCATGAGATACGCGTGTCTCTCACCGGCGACAATGGCTTCCCGGCGCAATGCAGCCGCAGAAAAGGGCACTGCTCAATTATTAAGCATTCGTCCCGGGTCGATTGCGCGTCCCGCAAGCAGCGCCTAGACAGAGGGCGCAGTTTCGGACGGACCCCCATGACCCTTGCCTTCCTCCTTGTCGCCGCCGGGCGCGGCACCCGCGCCGGAGGGGACGTCCCCAAGCAATGGCAGCCGCTGGCAGGCCGCCGGGTGCTGGACTGGACGCTCGCCGCGATCCGGCAGACACCGGGCCTGGCCAATACGGTACTGGTGCTGCACCCCGACGACCTGTCGCGCGCGCCGGACGCACCGGGCCTTATCGTTACCACCGGCGGCGCCACGCGGGACGCCTCGGTCCGGGCGGGGCTCGACGCGCTCGAGGGGACGGGCACGACCCGGGTCCTGATCCATGACGTGGCGCGTCCCTGCCTGACCCAGGCGGTCACGGCACGGGTCATCGCGGCGCTCGACACCCATCCGGGCGCGGCCCCGGCCCTGCCCGTCACCGATGCGCTCTGGCGCGGCGCGGACGGTCTAGTGTCAGGCACGCAGGACCGGACCGGGCTCTTCCGGGCGCAAACACCCCAGGGGTTCCATTTCGAGGCGATCCGCGCCGCCCATGCCGCCCATCCGGGCGGGGCTGCAGACGATGTAGAGGTGGCCCGCGCGGCAGGGCTGGACGTGGCCATCGTGGAGGGCGAGGAAGCGAATCTGAAAATCACCCTGCCCGCCGATTTCGCGCGGGCCGAGGCGCTTTTGACAAAGGCCGAGGAAAAGGACAGCAAGATGGATATACGGCTGGGCAACGGCTATGACGTGCACCGCTTCGGCCCCGGCGATCACGTCATGCTCTGCGGCGTGCGCGTGCCCCATGGGCGCGGACTGCAGGGTCATTCGGACGCGGATGTGGGCATGCATGCAGTGACAGACGCGATCTATGGCGCGCTGGCCCAGGGCGATATCGGCCGGCATTTCCCACCTTCGGACCCGCAATGGAAAGGTGCCGAGAGCCACATCTTCCTGACCCACGCGGTCGATCTGGCGGCGGCCCAAGGCTACCGCATCGGCAATGTGGATTGCACGCTTGTCTGCGAGCGGCCCAAGATCGGGCCCCATGCCGACGCCATGCAGGCCGCGATGGCCACGCTTCTGCGCGTCGCGCCAGACCGGGTCTCGGTCAAGGCGACCACGTCCGAGCGGCTGGGCTTCACGGGCCGCGAAGAAGGCATCGCCGCCATCGCCACCGCCACGCTGGTGTCGGCATGAGCCGCGCGGTCGCAACCCTCTTCGGCCTGGGCTACCTGCGCCCCGGCCCCGGCACCTGGGCCTCGGCGGCGGCCCTGCCCCTTGGCTGGGCGCTCCATACGCTGGGCGGCTTCCTGCTGTTCGGGGCGGCGACGCTCATTGCCTGCGCCGTGGGCCTCTGGGCCGTACGCGCCGCCACCGCCGGGACCGCGGACAAGGATCCGTCCGAGATCGTCATTGACGAGCTTGCAGGCCAGTGGATCGCGCTTCTTCCCGTCTCTCTTGGGGCGTGGCATGTGGGCGCGGATGTTCTGGCGCTTTATCCCGGATGGGTCGCGGCCTTCGTGCTGTTCCGGTTTTTCGATATCGTGAAGCCGGGACCGGTCGGATGGGCCGACCGGCGCGGCGATGCCTGGGGCGTGATGCTGGATGATGTGTTCGCGGGGCTTATCAGTGCCGTGCTGGTGGCCGCGGCGGCCGCGATCTCGCACGGGGTGCTGATGGGATGAGCCTGGCTGGCACGCTCCTGACCGAAGCCCGGGACCGCGGCCTGATGCTGGCCACCGCCGAAAGCTGCACCGGCGGGCTCATTGCAGGGGCGATCACCGATATCGCGGGATCCTCTGCCGTGTTCGACCGGGGGTTCGTGACCTATTCGAACGCGGCAAAGATCCAGATGCTGGGCGTGCGCCCCGAGACGCTCGAGGCCCATGGCGCCGTCTCGGAGGCCGTCGCGCGCGAAATGGCAGAGGGGGCGCTGTCGCGCTCCGACGCCGATCTGGCCGTCTCGGTCACCGGCATCGCCGGTCCGGGCGGCGGCACCGACGCAAAGCCCGAGGGGCGCGTGTGTTTCGGACTGGCGCAAAAAGCACAGGTCACGCGGACCGAAACGGTGGATTTCGGCGCGCTTGGCCGGGCCGAGGTGCGCGCGGCCACCGTCGCCCATGCACTGTCGCAGCTGCTGGACGGCGTGCGCGGGCAAACTGGCCCAGATCAGCCGTAAAGCTCTTGCGCGCGTCCCTCGAAGGCGCGCACGATCCGCTGCATCGCCTCGTAGAAGAACATGCCCGCCGCGCCCTGCAGGATCCGGTTCTTGAACTCGAAATCGACCGAAAAGGCGACCTCGCACTGGCCGTCCTCGAGGTCGCGAAACGCCCATTTCGACACCATGTACTTGAACGGGCCGTCGAGATACTCGGTGTCGATCGCCTTGTCCTCGGCCCAAAGCGTCACCCGGCTGCCGAACCGTTCGCGAAAGACCTTGAAGCTGACCACCAGGTCCGCCTCCATCACCTCGCCGCCCTCAAACGGCGTGCGCGAACGGATGCGCGCTGCGGCCGTCCAGGGCAGAAACTGCGGATAGGATCCCACATCAGCCACGAGATCGTACATCTGCTGGGCGGTATAGGGCAGCGTTCGGGTCTCGGAGTGGCTGGGCATGGGCCTTTCGCATCTTGCGTCGTGACAGTGGGCGTGCATGTCGTATTCTCAGCCCGGAAAATCAAGGGAAACCCATGACAGAGCGTCCTTATGTCATCGACGAGATGATCTCGGCCAAGGCCATCGCCGCCCGGATCGAACAATTGGCCCAGGAGATCCGGCGCGAATTCGCCGATACCGACAAGCTGGTGGTGGTGGGGCTCTTGCGCGGCTCCTTCGTGTTCATCGCCGATCTGGTGCGCGAGCTCGATCTGCCGGTCGAGGTCGATTTCATGGAGGTGTCCTCGTACGGCAATGCCATGGAATCAAGCCGCGAGGTGCGCATCATGAAGGACCTGCGCGGCGAAATCGCGGGCCGTGACGTGCTGGTGGTCGAGGATATCGTGGATACCGGCCATACGCTGCACCACGTGATGGGGCTCTTGCGATCGCGCGACCCGGCACGGTTGCGCTGCATCGCGCTGCTCGACAAGCCGTCCCGCCGCGAGGTGTCCATGAAGGCCGACTGGACCGGCTTCGAAATCCCCGACGAGTTCGTCGTGGGCTACGGGATCGATTACGCGCAACGCAACCGGAACCTGCCCTTCATCGGCAGCGTGCGCTTCACGTGATCGGCCTGCGCTGGTTCCTGCGGGCCTCGCGCTGGGCGCGCAACCCGCCGTCGGACAAGCGGGTCGCGCTGGTGTTCGGACTGATCGCTGCCTGCCTCGTGCTGGCAGGGATCGAACGGTTCATCGGCTGGCCCGACGCGCTCACCGTAGAACGCACGCCGCGCCCCTAGGGCCGCCGTTCCGCGCCCGCGGGCCTGTCAACAGGCAAGATGCAGATCGCCTCTGCGGAAATTCGCAATATGTCTGTCATGGTGGTCGGGTTAGACTTGGGCCACGTCCATTAGGGAGTTTACCGAAATGAAGAGATTTGCACTGACCCTCGCAGCCGCCACGATGGTGGCCGCGCCTGCCATGGCGCAGGATTTTTCCGCCGAGCTGAAAGCCCGCCAGGGCCAGTTCCGCATCATGGCGCTGAACCTCGGCGTGCTGGGTGGCATGGCCCAGGGCAAGATCGAGTACGACGCCGAGGCTGCACAAGAGGCCGCTGACACCCTGGTGGCTGTGTCCATGATCAGCCAGACCCCCCATTGGCCCGAAGGCTCGGACAATTTCTCGATCGACGGCACCCGCGCGATGCCCGCGATCTGGGAAAACACCGACGACTTCCTCGCGAAATGGTCCGATTACGGCGAAGCGGCCCTGGTCATGCAAGAGGCTGCGGGCACCGGTGCCGAAGCGATCGGCCCGGCCCTGCGCCAGGTGGGCGGCACCTGCTCGTCCTGCCACGACGATTACCGCGAACCCCAGTAATGCGCCTGATCCTGAAACTGCTGCTCGTCGCCGTGCTTCTCGCACCGGCGGCGGGTTACTGGCTCACCCGTCCCGACCGGGTCGATCCCGAGGCGTTCGCCGGGCTGACCCCGGATGTCGCTCGGGGTGAGACGCTTTATTACGCGGGCGGGTGCGCCTCGTGCCATGCCGCGCCCGAGGCCGAGGGCGAGGCCAAGCTGGTCCTGGCCGGCGGACACCGGCTCGAGAGCGATTTCGGCACCTTCGTGGCGCCCAATATCTCGCCCGACCCCGAGCACGGCATCGGCGCCTGGAGCGCGCTCGACCTCGCCAACGCGATGCTGCGGGGCGTCTCGCCCGAGGGCCGGCACTACTACCCCTCCTTTCCCTACACGTCCTACATCCACATGTCGGCGCAGGATATCGTCGACCTCAAGGCGTTCCTCGATACCCTGCCCGCCTCGGATACACCCAACGCGGCGCATGACCTGGCATTTCCCTTCACGCTGCGCCGGGGTATCGGCCTTTGGAAAGCGCTCTACCTGGAGGATGACTACGTGCTGGCCAATGCCGCCACCGACACGGTTGTCCGTGGCCGTTACCTGGTCGAGGGACCGGGCCATTGCGCCGAATGCCACACCCCGCGCGATGCGTTCGGCGGACTCGACCGCAGCGCCTGGATGACCGGCGCGCCCAATCCCTCGGGCCGCGGCTCCATTCCGGCCATCGACCCTGCCAATCTCAGCTGGTCGGAAAGCGAAATCGCCTACTATCTCGAGACCGGCTTCACCCCGGATTTCGACAGCGCGGGCGGCCATATGGCCAGGGTGGTCGAAAACACCAGCCAACTGCCCGAAGAGGACCGCCAGGCCATCGCGGCCTACCTCAAGGCGCTGCCCTAGGCCGCGACCCGGGCCCTGGCCAGGCGCGCCATTCGGGCGGCGCGCCGCACGTCCCTGCTTCTTCTTGGCAAAAATACCTCAACACCACAGGTGCAAGCGGCGCACCCGGTTGGTCCGGGGCGTCGCCTGTCAGATTTCAGAGTGAAAGCGCGCGGCAGCGCACCGCTGGGTCAGGCCCCGATCATGGGATCAGGCCTGCGCCAGCCGCGCCTCGCGATTGGCCTTGAGCCGGGCAAAGTCGTCGCCCGCGTGATAGGACGACCGGGTGAGCGGCGTGGCCGACACCATCAGGAAGCCCTTGCCATAGGCCGCTTTCTCGTAGCCCGCGAATTCCTCGGGGGTCACGAACCGGTCCACGCGGTGATGTTTGGGCGTCGGTTGCAGGTACTGCCCGATGGTCAGGAAATCCACATCCGCCGCGCGCATGTCATCCATGACCTGGTGGACGGCCTGCTTGTCCTCGCCCAGCCCCACCATGATGCCCGACTTGGTGAACACCGTCGGGTCGATCTCCTTGACCCGCTGTAAAAGCCGCAGCGAATGGAAATACCGCGCACCGGGCCGCACCTCAGGGTAAAGCCCTGGCACGGTCTCGAGGTTATGGTTGAATACGTCCGGCTTGGCCGCCACTACGGTCTCCAGCACCTCGGGCGCGCATTTCAGGAAATCGGGCGTCAGGATCTCGATCGTGGTGCCGGGGCTGCGGTGGCGCACCGCGCGGATCGTCTGGGCAAAATGCTCGGCCCCGCCGTCCTCCAGATCGTCGCGGTCGACGCTTGTGATGACCACGTGGTTGAGCCCCAGTTTCTGCACCGCATCCGCCACGCGCCCCGGCTCGAACAGGTCAAGCGCCTGGGGCTTGCCCGTCGCGATGTTGCAGAAGGTGCAGCCACGCGTGCAGATCTCGCCCATGATCATCATGGTGGCGTGGCCCTGGTTCCAGCATTCGCCCGCATTGGGGCAGCCCGCCTCTTCGCAAACCGTCACGAGCTTGTGTTCGCGCATGATCCGGTGGGTTTCCTGATAGCCCTTGCCCGTGGGGGCCTTCACCCGGATCCAGTCCGGCTTTTTCGGCTGGGCATTGTCGGGGCGATGCGCCTTTTCAGGGTGGCGCTGCTCGGGCAGTTTGAGGTCTCGCAATATATATTCCCCGCGACGTTAAGCTGTGGGTTTCCCATACCATAGGCCCTGGCAGGGGGAGTTTCCAGTTCCGCATAGCCGCGTTGCGGCGACGCATCCCACGTAACCATTACCCCCCTGTCACCCGCCGGGCGGGGCCTTGGCCGGGATGGGCGGCGTGTCCACGCCCGCCGCGCCAGTTTCGGTGTCACGCGTCGGCAGGCGTGCCCGGGCCGTGGCGACGACCTCCTCGCCGACTTCGCTCAGAAGCGCCGAAAGCGCCGCGAACCAGTCCCCTTCGTCCCGGTCGGTGGTGGCGCGACGCACAAGGCCGATGCGGCGCCGCGGCTCGGGCACGGCAAAGCGCATGACCGAGATGCCCGGCGTGGCCATGCGCTCGGTGGCCAGGGCGATCTCGGGCAGAAGCGTCAGGCCGAACCCGGCCGCCACCAGCCGCGACAGAGTCGCAAGGGACGACGCACCGGTGTTGATCCGCGCATGCCCCCGGTCCCGCCCGCAGAGTTCCAGCGCCTGATCGGTCAGGCAGTGGCCGTCCTCCAGCAGCATGAGCGGCGATTGACCCAATTCCGTGGGCCGAAGCGCTTCGGGCCCGGCGCCGGTGCCGATGACCGCGTCGATCCGGGCCTCTGACCCGGCCAGCACGAATCGATCCTCGAACAGGACCCTTTCTTCGAGGCCCTCCTGCCCCGTGGGCACCGCAACCAGCGCCGCATCGAGCGTTCCGGCCCGAAGCCCCTCCAGAAGCCGATCGGTCTTGGCTTCCGTCACCTCCACGTCGAGCGAGATGTCCCGCGCCCGAAGCGCGGCCAGCGCGCCGGGGAGAAGATAGGGCGCCACCGTCGGGATCACGCCAAGCGACAGCTGCCCGCCCAGCCCCTCGCGGTGGCGCGCCAGCCGTTCCAGCATCTGGACTTCCGACAGGATCCGCTCGGTTCGGGCCAGCACCTTGCGGCCGAACCGGGTGAGCACCACGCCCCGGGCGCTACGATCGACCAGCGCGGCGCCCAGCTGGCCCTCCATCTCGCGGATCTGGACCGACAGGGCCGGTTGCGACACGTGGCAGGCCTCGGCCGCGCGGCCGAAATTGCGATGCTCGGCCAAGGCGCGGAAATAGTGCAACTGTCGCAGGGTGACGTTCATAACCCCGTCTTATGGCCGTGACGGTTGAATTCAATCATAAACGATCACGAAGCCCCCAACCGCGCCCTGGCCGGGCGCTTGCTTTGCCGGCCTGTCCCATTGTTCGCGCGCCGCCCGTGAGCTAGGCTGCGGGCAAGGCAGGACGCGGAAGCTTTCACCATGAGCATCAACTGGACGGCGCATCGCCGCGAGGCCCACGAGATCGGGCGGACCCAGGAATTCCTGCGCCAGATCGTCTATGGCGGCAATGACGGGATCGTGACGACCTTTGCCATCGTGGCGGGCTTCGCCGGGGCCCAGGCCGATGGCGTGGCCCAGATCGGCGGGCTGGCGGTACTGGTGTTTGGCTTGGCCAACCTTTTTGCCGACGCGGTGTCGATGGGCCTGGGCGAGTACCTTTCTGGCCGTTCCCAGCGCGACCTCTACCGCAGCCAGAGGGCCAGCGAACTGCGCGAGATCGCCGAGAACCCGGAACAAGAGGCCCGCGAGCTGCACGCCATCCTGGTCCAGCGCGGGTTGTGCGAGCCCGATGCCCGCGCCACGGCCGAAATCCTGACACGCCACCCCGAGATCATGGCGGACCTGATGATGACCTACGAGTTCGGGATGCACGACCCGGACGAGGACAACCCGGCGGTCAATGGCTTCATCACCTTCCTGTCCTTCATCGTTTTCGGGGCGGTCCCTCTGGTGCCCTATTTCCTGCTCGATCCGACGGACACCACGTTCCGCCTGTCGGTGCTGGCCACGGCCGGTGCGCTTGCGGCGCTGGGGCTCTTGCGCTGGAACGCTACCGGAGAACGGCTGGTGCGCACCGTGGGCGAGACGATGCTGGTGGGCGGCACCTGCGCGGCCGTGGCATATCTGGTTGGCTGGATCGTGGGCGGCTGAGCCTCAGCCGATCATCGCCGCCTGCGCACCCAGCCCGTCGTAATGCCGCTTGAGCCGTTGCAGGGTGATGCGCAACACCACCTTGCCCGACCGGGCCGACCAGCCCATGCGGCGTTCGGCCAGTTCCAGCCCTTCCAGGTAGCAGCAGCAGCGCAGCGCCACGTCGCCCAGGCCGGGACCGAGGTCGCGCAGCGCCCCCGCCACCCGGTCGCGCGCCGCCGCCGATCCGCCGCCATGGCCCGATCCGGGGTGGACCCCGCCCCGCGCGCCCGCGGTCAGGAACCGGTCCCAGTTTTGGGCCACGCGCGGGCCCATCTGCGCCAGTTCGAAATCCTCGCGCAGACGTTCGCCCGCGGCGACCAGATCATCTGTCAGGAACGGCTTGCCGTCCTTGTCCTTGCGCCGCGCCAGTAGGGTCAAGGGGCTTTCCCCGGCATTGTAGCGGATGCGGCGCGTACCACCCTCTTCACGCACGGTGCGGCTGTCCCAGTCGCGATGCTGATCGGCAAAGGGCGCGGCCGCCTCGCCCAGGCCCTGGGCGGCATTCTCGGCCTCGGCCACCATGCGCCCCAGCGCGGCACGGCCCGCCTGGGTGACCCGGTACCGCGAGATGCGGCCGGGCTTGGCGCAGTCGATCCAGTCCTGCAGCACCATCGCCTCGGCCACGCTGCGCGAGGTCACGGCGATCCGCGTCGGATCCGTGTCGTCTTCGGCGTCGCGCACGACCACGGCCTTGTCCATGCCTTCGGCCACGGCCAGCAGGGCCCCGCGTTCGCACAGCCGGCGCAGGACGCGCACGCCCTCCCGGGTCAGGGTTTCGGCATCGGGGGTGGTGGGGGCGTCGCTGTGCATGGTCTGTCCGTCCTTCTGTCTCAGGGCTTGTCAGGGGAATCGCACTTGAGCTTTGACAGTTGTGCAGAACTGGATTCTTGAGGTTTCATCATCAGATGGAGCTTCGA
>CAJXWO010000046.1 GCA_913062865.1 uncultured Paracoccaceae bacterium
GAAGTTCAAAAAGGCAGGATGGAGCAATGACTTCCTGCAAACACTCATCGAAGGCTTCTGAAGTGCGATTGCCCTGTCATGACCCTGACCTATCCGACGCAGCCGACCGCCAGCCATTTCATCGACGGTGACTATGTCGAGGACACAAGCGGCACCGAAATGCCGGTGATCTACCCCGCTACGGGCGAGGTGATCGCGACTGTCCATGCCGCCACGCCCGCGCTGATCGACCGGGCGCTCGCGGCCGCGCAGCGTGCACAAAAGGACTGGGCGGCGCTTTCGGGCACCGAGCGCGGGCGCGTCCTGCGCCGCGCGGCCGACCTGATGCGCGACCGCAATCACGAACTGAGCGTGCTCGAGACGATGGACACGGGCAAACCCTACCAGGAGACCTCGGTAGTTGATGCCACGAGCGGGGCCGACGCGCTTGAATACTTTGGCGGTCTGGCTGGGGCGCTGACAGGCGAGCATATCCCGCTGCCCGGCGGCGATTGGGCCTACACGATGCGCGAGGCGCTGGGTGTCTGCGTGGGTCTGGGGGCGTGGAACTATCCCACCCAGATCGCTTGTTGGAAGGGTGCGCCCGCGCTGGCCTGTGGCAATGCGATGGTGTTCAAGCCGTCGGAGACGACGCCGCTTTGTGCTCTGAAGGTGGCCGAGATCCTGCACGAGGCGGGCCTGCCCGCGGGGCTGTACAACGTGATCCAGGGCGCGGGCGCGGTCGGTGGGCCGCTTGTGGCCAACTCGCGGGTGGCCAAGGTGTCGCTCACCGGGTCGGTGCCCACGGGCAAAAAGGTCTATGCCGCGGCCGCGACGGGGATGAAACACGTGACCATGGAACTGGGGGGCAAATCGCCGCTCATCGTCTTTGAGGATGCCGACCTGGACGATGCGGTGTCGGGCGCGATCCTCGGCAATTTCTACAGTTCGGGCCAGGTGTGTTCGAACGGCACGCGGGTCTTTGTGCAGCATGGGATCAAGGAGGCGTTCCTGGCCCGGCTGGTCGAGCGGCTGCAGGGCGCGGTGATCGGCGACCCTTTGGATCCCGAGACGAATTTCGGGCCGATGGTCAGCGAGGCGCAGTTGCAGATCGTCCTCGGCTACATCGCCCGGGGTGTGGAGGAGGGTGCGCGGCTTGTCACCGGGGGCACACGGCTTGACCGGCCGGGCTCATGGATCGCGCCCGCGGTCTTTGCCGACGTGACCGACGACATGACCATCGCCCGCGAAGAGATCTTCGGCCCGGTGATGAGCGTGCTCGATTTCGAGGACGAAGACGAGGTGATGGCGCGGGCCAATGCCACCGAATTCGGGTTGGCCGCCGGGGTGTTCACCCGCGACCTGGCCCGCGCGCATCGGGTCGTGCGCGGCTTCGAGGCCGGGACCTGTTATATCAACAGCTATAACGATGCGCCGGTCGAGATGCCCTTTGGCGGGGTCAAGGCGTCAGGCGTGGGGCGCGAGAACGCCCGCGCGGCGATCGAGCATTATTCGCAACTCAAGAGCGTCTATGTGCGCATGGGCCCGCTGGAGGCGCCCTTCTGATGCGGCGCGTGATCAAAATGTGCGCTTCCGCGCGCGTTCATTCCGAAATCTGCATCGCAACGCCCTGGGCTGGGCGGGGGCACGGGATGATCGCGCGGGTTTGAGTATTTTTGGAAAGATGAAGCGGGGGACCGTGCCCGAGATGGAGGCTGATTACATCATTGTGGGGGCAGGCAGCGCGGGCTGCGCGCTGGCCTATCGGTTGAGCGCGGCAGGCCGGTCTGTGATCGTGATCGAACATGGCGGCAGCGATGGGGGGCCCTTCATCCGCATGCCCGGCGCGCTGAGCTATCCGATGAACATGGCGCGCTATGACTGGGGCTACCGCACCGAGCCCGAGCCGCATCTGGGCGGGCGTCGGTTGGCTTGTCCGCGGGGCAAGGTCGTGGGCGGGTCGTCGTCGATCAACGGGATGGTCTATGTCCGCGGCCACGCGATGGATTACGACCATTGGCGGGACCAGGGGGCGGATGGCTGGGGCTATGCGGACGTGCTGCCCTATTTCAAGCGGATGGAGAGCTGGCACGGTGGCGGGCAGGGCGGTGATGCGGCCTGGCGCGGCGTGGACGGGCCTTTGCATGTGAGCCGGGGGCCCGGGGACAATCCGCTGACCCGCGCCTTTGTCGAGGCCGGTCGGCAGGCCGGATACGGCGTGACCGCCGATTACAACGGGCATCGGCAGGAAGGCGTGGGGCCGTTCGACATGACCGTGTGGCAGGGTCAGCGCTGGTCGGCGGCGCGGGCCTATCTGGACACGGCGCTGAAGCGGCCCGATTGCGCGCTGGTGCGGGCCTTTGCCCGCCGCGTGGTGATCCGCGAGGGACGCGCGACGGGGGTCGAGGTGGATCGCGGCGGGCGGACCGAAGTGATCGCCGCGCGGGCCGAGGTGATTCTGGCGGCGTCCTCGATCAACTCGCCGAAGCTCTTGATGGTGTCGGGGATCGGACCTGGGGCGCATTTGTCGGAACACGGGATCGACGTGGTGGCCGACCGGCCCGGTGTGGGGCAGAACCTGCAGGATCACCTGGAGCTTTACATCCAGATGGCCGCGGCGCAGCCGGTGAGCCTCTATCGCTACTGGTCGCTTTGGGGCAAGGCCTGGGTCGGCGCGCGTTGGCTTTTCACGCGGAGCGGGCCGGGCGCGTCGAACCAGTTCGAAAGCGGCGGCTTCATCCGGTCGCGGGCGGGCATCCCTTACCCGGATATCCAGCTGCATTTCCTGCCCCTCGCCGTGCGCTATGACGGGCAGGCGGCGGCCGAGGGGCATGGCTTCCAGGCCCATGTGGGGCCGATGCGGTCGGTTTCGCGGGGGGCGGTGACCTTGCGCAGCGGCGATCCCGGCGACGCCCCGTTGATCCGCTTCAACTACATGTCCGATCCGCAGGACTGGGTGGATTTCCGCGCCTGCATCCGGCTTGCGCGTGAGATCTTTGCGCAAGAGGCCTTCAAGCCCTATGTGCGGCACGAGATCCAGCCGGGCGCGGGTGTGCAGGACGATGCCGCGCTCGACGGCTTTGTCCGCGACCATGTGGAAAGCGCCTATCACCCCTGTGGCACCTGCCGGATGGGGCGGGCCGACGATCCGATGGCGGTGGTCGATCCCGAGACACGGGTGATCGGGGTCGAGCGCCTGCGAGTCGCCGACAGTTCGATCTTTCCGCGCATCACCAATGGCAATCTCAACGCGCCCTCGATCATGGTGGGCGAGAAGGCCAGCGATCATATCTTGGGGCGCGCGGCCCTTCCGCCCGAGAACGTCGCGCCCTGGACCGCGCCCGAGTGGGAGAGGCGACAGCGCGAGCGCCCGGTTTGATCCCTGTCAAAGAGCCGCGTCGGCTGCGCCGTTAGCGTAGATCGGCAACGCAAGACACAACAGGAGATCGCGCAATGTCCCACACCCCCCATGAGCTGGCCGAGGAGTTTCCCGACAAGGTCGACCTGATGCACCAGTTGAAGACCTCGGATGCCCATTTCGCCAAACTGTTTGACGAGTATCACGAGCTTAACCGTGCCGTGCATCGGGCCGAGACCAACGTGGAGCCGATGGAGGAGCTGGCCGAGGTCGAGCTGCGCAAGAAGCGCGCGCATCTCAAGGACGAGATCTGGGGGCTTTTGGCGAAGGCCGACTCCACCGCGTGATTGCGGCGGTCCCGGATACGCCCGGGCGCCTGCCCCGGACCTGATCCGGGCGCCTGCCCCGGACCTGATCCGGGGCCTCTGGATATGGCCTCAAAGCCCCGGCGCATCGGCCGGGGCTTCGTTTTTCGGCGCGGGTTCAATGGCCCATGCGCTGGGTCAGATCACCTCGTAAGGTAGAACGCCGCGGCCATGGGCCTCGACCCGCAAACGTCTTTCCAGTGGCGGAACAGACCGCTGGTGGCAGTCGGTCCGTTCGCAGATCCGGCAGGATATGCCGATGGGTTCGAAGGCTTTGGCGTTCGTGACATCGAGATCGTCGGCATAGACCAGCGCGTCGGCATGGGCGATCTCGCAGCCCAGCGCGATGGCGTAGCGGCGCACCGGCGCGCCGAAACTGCCACCCGGTTTCGACACATCGACCGCCAGCGAGATGTAGCGCACCCCGTCGGGCGTTTCGGCCAGCTGGCGTAGGAAGCGTCCCGGCGTCTCGAAGGCGCGGTGCACGTTCCAGAGCGGGCAGGCGCCGCCGAAGCGGGCGAATTGCAGCCGCGTGGCCGAATGCCGCTTGGTGATCGTGCCGGCCTGGTCCACGCGGACGAAGAAGAAGGGCACGCCCTTGGCACCGGGGCGCTGCAGGGTCGAGAGCCGGTGTGCGACCTGCTCGATCGAGGCGCCAAAGCCGTTGGCGAGGCGCTCCAGATCGTGCCGGGTGTCGCGCGCGGCCCGGAGGAAGGCACCGTAGGGCATCAGCATCGCGCCCGCGAAATAGTTGGCCAGCCCGATCTTGGCGATGGCGCGGGCCTCGTCCGACTGGAATCGGGCGAGGTCCAGCGTCGCCTCCAGCAGCTTGGCCTGGGTCATCAGCGCCAGCTGCATCAGTATCTGGAAGCGGCGGGTTTCCGGGGCGGCCCGGGCCGACAGCGTCAGGGTCTGGGTGGCCGGGTCGAAGCGGCGCAGCGCCTCGGTATCGGCCAGGCGCAAGGTGATGCCGCGGTTGCGCAGCTCGGTTTCGGCCAATGCATCGATGCCTGGTCCCGGCTGTGCCTCGGCCGCGCTGCGTTCGGCCGCGCGGTCGAGCGCATCGATATAATTGTCGCAGTAGTGGAAGAAATCGCGCACCTCTTCCCAGGGGCTGGGTTGCAGGCGGGCATCCTCGCGCCCCAGCGCCTCGTCGAGAGAAGCCAGGCGTTCGTGGCTTTGGCGGTAGGCGCGGTGCAATTCGAGAAAGGCGCGCGCCAGCGCGGGCGCGTTCGAGGCGGTCAGCCGCAGATCGGCCAGGGGCGGCGGGTCGTCGCCGAAGACCGGGTCTGCCAGCGCCTCGCGCATGTCTGCGAACAGCCGTTCACTGTCGCCGGTAGACAGCTCCGTTACGTCAAAGCCGAATTCCTGGGCCAGGGCCAGAACCACCGCGGTCGAAACCGGGCGGTTGTTGTTCTCCATCTGGTTCAGATAGGGCAGGGACACGCCCAGCTTGGCCGCGAAATCCTTTTGGGTGAGGCCGAGTTTCAGCCGCGTCTCGCGCAGCTTGGCCCCGGCATAGAGTTTCTGGGTGGCCATGGATATCTTTGCAGGTTTGCCGCTGCGCAAGCGTAGCTTTGCAAAGACGCGCCCGCAAGCGTGCTCAGATGCCGAGTCGCCTTTCCCGGCGCATCACCATCAAGATGGCGGCCACACCCAGCACGCCGGTCAGCACCATGATCCACAACAGCGGGAAAGCGCCGGTTTCCGGTGCCAGTAGTGCGCCCGCCAGTGCCGACAGCGCAGCGCCACCGCCCAGCATGATCGCGCCCGACAGGCCTGACGCCGTGCCCGCCAGGTGCGGGCGCACCGACAGCGCCCCGGCGGTCGCGTTGGGGATGGTCATGCCATTGCCGAGGCCGACGAAGGTCATCAGCCCGAAAAAGCTGATCGCCGTGCCCGCGCCGGCCTGGAAGATCGCCATGTTCAGCGCGATGCCCGCGACGTTCAAAAGCGCGCCCACCAGGATCATCCGGTTGACACCGAAGCGCATGGAGTACCGCCCGGATATGAAATTGCCGAGGAAATATCCGACTGCGGGGGCTCCGAAACAGATGCCCAGCAGGGTGGGCGTCAGGCCGAACACCTCGGATCCGACGAAGGGTGCGCCGCCCAGATAGGTGAAGAACGCGCCCGAGGAGAACGCGGCGGCCAGCGCATAGCCCCAGAACCGAGGCGAGGTCAAAAGCTCGGGGTATTCGCGGAACTGCTGCACCAACGTCTTGCCGCTGGCGCGGGAGGTTTCCCCCAGATCGGTCCAGGTCAGCCAGAGCATCGCGAGGCCCAAAACGAAGAGCAGCCAGAAATTCGCCTGCCATCCGAACAGACCGTCAAGCACGCCGCCGATCGCGGGGCCGATCATGGGCACGACGGCCATGCCCATCGTGACGTAGCCGATCATCGACGCGGCCTTGTCCTGGGGATACATGTCGCGCACCACCGCGCGGCCCAGAACCATGCCCACCACGACCACCGCCTGCATCATGCGGAAGACCAAAAAGATGTAGGCGGTCGGGGCAAAGATGCAGCCCAGCGTGGCCAGAAGGAACAGCGCCATGCCCCACAGGATCACCGGCCTGCGGCCCATCTTGTCCGAGATCGGTCCGATCAGGATCTGCAGGACCGCGTTCACGCCAAGATAGACCGCGACCGACAGCTGCATCAGGCGGTATTCCGTGTCGAAATAGGCCGTCATGTTGGGCAGGGACGGCAGAAACACGTTCATTGTCAGCGCGGAGATCCCGGTCAGCAGGATCAGCGTGGCGATGTGGGGTGCGGTCGCGCGATCCAGGAAGCGGACCGAAGGTGCGGTGGTCATGTCCATGGTCGTAGGGCGCGCCATGGCGGCTGTCCATCCATCCGGGTTCATTCACATGTGAATTATGCAAGTTTGCATTATGCTTCAGGCCCCTTGTCAAGACTTTGCAAATTTGCCGGAATTGTCTTTCGCGGGCCGGGCGGGGGCTCTACGGTGCGCGCCAAGCGAAGCACGCCGAGAACCACACGCCAAGAGAAACGAGGGGCCCGTCATGAAAGATATCCTGCATCAGCTGGAGGCCAAGCGCGACATCGCCCGCATGGGCGGCGGGCAAAAGCGGATCGACAGCCAGCACGCCAAGGGCAAGCTGACCGCGCGCGAACGCATCGAGCTTCTGCTGGACGAAGGGTCGTTCGAAGAGTTCGACATGTTCGTCACCCATCGCTGCACAGATTTCGGCATGCCCGACAACAAGCCCGAGGGCGACGGCGTGGTAACCGGCTGGGGCACGATCAACGGGCGCATGGTCTATGTCTTCAGCCAGGACTTCACCGTTCTGGGCGGGTCGGTGTCGGCCACCCATGCGCAGAAGATTTGCAAGATCATGGACATGGCCATGCAGAACGGCGCACCCGTGATCGGCATCAACGACTCGGGCGGGGCGCGGATCCAGGAAGGCGTCGACAGCCTTGCGGGCTATGGCGAAGTGTTCCAACGCAACATCATGGCCTCGGGCGTGGTGCCGCAGATCAGCCTGATCATGGGCCCCTGCGCGGGCGGCGCGGTCTATTCACCGGCGATGACCGACTTCATCTTCATGGTCAAGGACAGCTCCTACATGTTCGTGACCGGTCCCGACGTGGTCAAGACGGTGACGAACGAGCATGTCACCGCCGAGGAACTGGGCGGGGCCACGACCCACACGCGCAAATCCTCGGTCGCCGATGGCGCCTTCGAGAACGACGTGGAGGCCCTGGCCGAGGTGCGCCGCCTTGTCGATTTCCTGCCGCTGCACAACCGCGAAGCCCCGCCGGTGCGCCCCTTCTTCGACGATCCCGAGCGGGTGGAGCCCAGCCTCGACACGCTGATCCCGGAAAACCCGAACACGCCCTACGATATGAAGGAACTGATCCTGAAAATCGCGGACGAGGGCGATTTCTACGAGATCCAGGAAGATTTCGCCAAGAACATCATCACCGGGTTCATCCGGCTGGAAGGGCGGACCGTGGGCGTGGTGGCCAATCAGCCCATGGTGCTGGCCGGCGTTCTCGATATCGACAGCGCCCGCAAGGCCGCGCGCTTTGTGCGCTTCTGCGACTGTTTCGAGATTCCGATCCTGACACTTGTGGACGTGCCGGGCTTCCTGCCCGGGACCAAGCAGGAATATGACGGCGTGATCAAGCATGGGGCCAAGCTGCTTTATGCCTATGGTGAGGCGACGGTGCCCAAGGTCACCGTCATCACCCGCAAGGCCTATGGCGGCGCCTACGTGGTGATGTCCTCGAAGCATCTGCGCGGCGATTTCAATTATGCCTGGCCCACCTCCGAGGTGGCGGTGATGGGCGCCAAGGGCGCGACCGAGATCCTGTACCGGTCCGAACTGGACGATCCCGAAAAGATCGCGGCGCGGACGGCGGAATACGAGGACCGGTTCGCCAATCCCTTCGTCGCGGCCGAGCGCGGGTTCATCGACGAGGTGATCCAGCCGCGGTCGACCCGCCGCCGGGTGGCCCGCGCCTTTGCCGCGCTGCGCCACAAGAAGGGCGAGATGCCCTGGAAAAAGCACGACAACATTCCGCTGTAACCCATGACCCGCGCCCGCTGGCATATCGAGGAGACGCCCGAGCGGCTGCTGCTGGCCCGGCGTCTGCCCGCACGGTTCGACGTGCAGGCGGGCACGGTGCTGCCGCGGATGTCCAAGCGGCGGCTGGCGCACCAGGTGCGGCAGGACATGTGGCGGGCGTTGCAGAGACTCCGTGGCTTTTCGCCCGTGGTCAGCGTGGCAGACCACCCCGACGGGGTGGAGGTCATCGCGGGCGGTCAGGTCTCCGGGCCCGTTCCCCGGACACAGGCCGAGGCAGCGATCGCCGATGTGCTGGCCGACCCGGCCAACCGTGCCCGCTGGACCGCCAATGCGCGACGGCGGGCGGCGACATGAGGGATCTGATGACATACGGTTCGGGGCGAGACCCCGGCAGCGCGGCCCCGCAGGTAGGAGGCGCCTTGCGCCATGTGCGGGGCTGCGCAGCGCTATTGGCCGGGGGGGCGGTCGCGACGGCGCTGTGCGCGCCGGTGGGTGCCCAGGAGATCGCGGTGGAGGTGCCCTCTGGCCAGCCGGTCACCCTGTTCGAGATCCTCTACGAGGACACCGCCCAGGGTCGTCTTGCGCGCTTCCGCTACCTGGCGCCCGAGATCGGCACCGACGCCGTTCCCACCTTTGATGCCGTCCAGTCGGATCTGGCCCATCTATGCGCGAACCACGTGGTGCCGACCCTGTCCGAGACCGCCCAGACGGCGGATCGGGTGGTGGTGTCCTTGTCGGATCGCCGGGTGCCGTTTGGCCAGGCCGACGCCGAGGCAACCCAGATGTTCGAGGCGTTTCGACTTGAAAACGGGCTCTGTATCTGGGAGATGTTTTGATGCGTGCACAATATCTTGCGGCGCAAAGCTCATCCTTGGGCGGGAATGCGGCTTTTGAGTCACAACAGCCGGTCTCGCGCCGCCAAGAATGTCTTTTCCACAGCTTATCCACTATTCTGTCCCCAGGTTGCACCCAAGTGACCTCAACCGTGGCGACCGGGCGGAGCAGGCAGGTTCCGAGCCCCGGCGCTGTTTATGGAGACAGGAGAACTCAATGTCGAAAAGCATCAAGCTTCTCGCCGCGTTCGGCCTCGTGGCTGCCGTCGCAGCCTGCGGCGGCCGTCAGGAGCCGGTGGAAGAATTCGTCGTCGTCGACCCGGAACCTATTTCGGTCGAGCCGGCCTACACCGGCAAATACAAGTAAACGACCTTCGGTGCAGGCCCAGCGGCCTGTCCCGGCACTGCCCCGCGACCTGCGACGGGGGGTGGCATGATCAAGCATCGCGGGTTCCCGGGCCGTCTGCCCGGCACCGATTTCCAGTTCACCGTCCGCCGCGCCAACCCCAAGGGCGCCACGCCGATCACCCGGCGCGAACGCTATGCCGATCGCCGTGCCCCCGACCGGCGCGCCGACGAGGGCTTTGTCCGGGCCCTTTGGGAGCATTTCGGCGACCAGCCTTTTGAACGCGGCAACCTCGACGCGGGCCGGCTCAGCTGGCTGTTCGCGCGCGAGGTCAAACCCTATGACGACCCGTTCGACCCCGAAAGCTACGAGGCGCTGTTGATCCTCGACCTTGACGAGGCGCGCGCGAGCTTTCCCGAGGTCTTCGCATGAGTGGCGAATTTCTGCGCGCAGGGCCCGGAATTGGGCATGATCCGGCCTATCGGGCGGCCCTGGTCAAGACACGCTTTGCGCGAGTCGCTTTGCCATGCATCGTATCTGCGGGGCGGTCAGGCAGCACGCGATCCTGTCGGGCCGTTTTCCGTTACCCTTCCCCTACCGGGCGGCGCTGCGCATCCCCTCGCAGGTCGCCCGGGCCTTCTTTTCCTATTCTGCCGAAAAAGCGGGCATTGCCCGGGTTTTTATGCTATACAGCGTCACATAAAAAGAATGTGCGAGGCAGAGATGAAGGCAAGACGGGCGGTCGCCCCGATACTGGTGCTGTTGTGCGCCGCCCTTGGCGGTTGCGCCATGCCCGACGTGTCGTCGCGGGCAGATCTTTCCATGATTTCCATGCCGCGCCGCTAGGCCGCGGCATGTCCCCTGACCGGACGGGCCCGTCCCGGTGTCGTGTGGCACCGGGCGGGTTTTTTGCGTGCCAAGACCAAGAAAAGGATAGCAAATGTTCAACAAGATCCTGATCGCCAACCGCGGCGAAATTGCCTGCCGCGTGATCAAGACCGCGCGCAAGATGGGGATCTCGACCGTCGCGATCTATTCGGACGCGGACAAGCATGCGCTGCATGTGCAGATGGCCGACGAGGCGGTGCATATCGGCCCGCCGCCCGCAAACCAGTCCTATATCGTGATCGACAAGGTCATGGCCGCGATCAAGGAGACCGGCGCCCAGGCCGTGCATCCGGGCTACGGCTTCCTGTCCGAGAACCCGAAATTCGCCGAGGCGCTCGAGGCCGCGGGCGTGGCCTTTGTCGGCCCACCAAAGGGCGCGATCGAGGCGATGGGCGACAAGATCACCTCGAAGAAGATCGCCCAGGACGCGAATGTATCGACGGTGCCGGGCTATATGGGCCTGATCGAGGATGCCGAGGAGGCGGTGAAGATCTCCAACGACATCGGCTACCCGGTCATGATCAAGGCCAGCGCCGGTGGTGGCGGCAAGGGCATGCGCATCGCGTGGAACGACGACGAGGCGCGCGAGGGTTTCCAGAGTTCCAAGAACGAGGCGGCCAGCAGTTTTGGCGATGATCGCATCTTCATCGAGAAATTCGTGACCCAACCCCGCCATATCGAGATCCAGGTGCTGGCCGACACCCATGGCAACTGTATCTACCTGGGCGAACGCGAATGCTCGATCCAGCGGCGGAACCAGAAGGTGATCGAAGAGGCGCCTTCGCCCTTCCTCGACGAGGCGACGCGCAAGGCGATGGGCGAACAGGCCTGCGCCCTGGCCCAGGCGGTGGGCTATGCCAGCGCTGGGACGGTCGAATTCATCGTGGATGGCGACAAGAACTTCTATTTCCTCGAAATGAACACCCGCCTCCAGGTGGAACACCCGGTGACCGAGCTTATCACCGGCGTGGACCTGGTGGAGCAGATGATCCGCGTCGCCAATGGCGAGCCCCTGTCGATCACCCAGGACGATGTGACTCTGAACGGCTGGGCCATCGAAAGCCGGCTTTATGCAGAAGACCCCTATCGCAACTTCCTGCCTTCGATCGGGCGGCTGACCCGCTACCGCCCGCCCGAAGAGGCGATGAGCGACGCGGCCATCGTGCGCAACGATACCGGCGTCTACGAAGGCGGCGAGATCAGCATGTATTATGACCCGATGATCGCCAAGCTCTGCACCTGGGCACCGGACCGGGGCGCGGCCATCGAGGCCATGCGCAATGCGCTCGACGGGTTCGAGGTCGAGGGGATCGGCCACAACCTGCCCTTCCTGTCGGCGGTGATGGACCATCCGAAATTCGTGTCGGGCGACATGACCACCGCCTTTATCGCCGAAGAGTACCCCGAAGGCTTCGATGGCGTGACCCTGCCCGATGTCGAGATCAAGCGCATCGCGGCCGCTGCCGCCGCGATGAACCGCGTGGCCGAGATCCGGCGCGCGCGGGTGTCCGGCCGGCTCGACAATCACGAACGCCATGTGGGCGAAGATTGGAACGTCGCGCTTCAGGGCAAGGACTATGACCTGCGGGTCGATGCCGATCCCAAGGGGGCAACGATCCGTTTTGCAGATGGCACCACCATGCGGGTCGAGGGTGACTGGACCCCGGGCGATCAACTGGCGCGGATGACCGTCGATGGTGCGCCGCTCGTGCTGAAGGTGGGCAAGATCACCCATGGCTTCCGCATCCGGTCGCGGGGCGCGGACCTGAAGGTGCATGTGCGCAGCCCGCGCCAGGCCGAACTGGCCCGCCTGATGCCGGAAAAGGTGGCCCCCGACACCTCGAAACTGCTGCTGTGCCCGATGCCCGGCCTGATCGTGAAAATCGACGTGGAAGTGGGTCAGGAGGTGCAGGAAGGTCAGGCGCTTTGCACCGTGGAGGCCATGAAGATGGAGAATATCCTGCGCGCCGAGCGCAAGGGCACCGTGGCCAAGATCAACGCCGCACCGGGTGACAGCCTTGCCGTGGACGAGATCATCATGGAGTTCGAGTAACCGACAATGGGTGCGGTCGCCCGCATATCAGCCCAGGCGGCCGCGCCCGGCTACTGCACCAGCGTGTCGGTCCGTTCGCGGATTTCCTGCTGGCGCAGCGGCATCTTGTCGATGGCGCGCGAGATCTCGCGGACATTCCAGGGCAACGGCTTGCGGGTGATGATCGTGCCGTCCTTGCCGATCACGACCAGCGCGAAGCCCCGCGGGCGCAGCTCGCGCCGCAGATCGGACCGGGCCGAGGGATCCGTGTCGGTCAGCACGATCACGTCGCGGATGCGCAACGCCTCGATCCGGTCGCTCAGAAGGTTGATCTGCTCGACATATCGCGGGTCGGCTGCGCTGTCCGCGAAGACCACGATCGGCCGTTTGATCCACAGGAACTCGTCGAGTGTCCTGTCGGTTCCCGGCTGGATCAGCGGCAGCTCCGCGTCCGGCGCGGGTTCTGCAGCCGGCGCGTCGGCCTGGGTCTCGTCCTGGGCCAGTGCGGGCAGGGCCAGCGCCAGCGTCATGATTGCTGCGAAGAAGTGTTTCATCGTCTCTCCCGTTGACCCGGATATAAGCCCTTGGGCCCCGAAAGCGAATGCTCTGCGGCAGGATGCCTGCGAAAATTTTAACGTTAAGCCCTTCGTCAGGGAGATGCGCGCATGATCGTCGCTGCACATACTCCCTGGCCGTCCGGTGCGGCCCTTCGCAACAAGGTCCGCGCGATCATGGACGTCATCCTGCATATCGGTACGCACCGCACCGCGACCACTGCCTATCAGCGCTATCTTCGGCTGAACGCGCCCGATCTGACTGCTCAGGGCCTGCATGTCTGGGGCCCCTTGCGCACGCGGCAAAAGCTCTTTCCGGGCCTCATGCCCTCGGCCGGGGCAACGCAAGCGGCGCGCGATCGGGCGGTGGGGCGCATCCGGCTCAATTGCCACCGGCTGGTCCGGCAGGGCGCGCGGCAGCTTCTGGTCAGCGACGAGAACATGATGGGTTTCATGCGCGACAACCTGTGCGCCACGCGCCTTTACCGCGACGTGGGCGAACGGGTCGCGCGGCTGGTTCATGCCTTCGACGGGCGGGTGGGCCATGTGGTGCTGGGCATCCGGTCGCTCGACAGCTACTGGGCCTCGGTCATCGGCTACTCGGTCGCGCGCGGGGTACCCGTGCCGGGTCCGGATCGCCTGGACCGGCTGGTGACCCAGCCGCGCAGCTGGCGCGACGTTGTGACAGACGTGGCCTGCGCCTCACCCGGTGCGCGGCTGTCCGTCCTGCCTTTCGAAAACTTCGTGGGCCGCGCCGATGCAGAGCTTGCCGCGATGACCGAGGGCCGGGTGATCCCGCCTGCCGCCCATGCCGCGGACAGTCGCAACGAAACGCCCGACCGCGCGGCGCTGCAAGCCATCCTGCATGACCGTGGCCGGGGCGAAACTCTGCCCGACGGTCCCGCCTGCTGGCAGCCCTTTGACACCCTGCAGGCCGCCGCCCTGCGCGAAACCCATCTGAACGATCTGTTCTGGCTGCGCGCCGGAGCAGATGGTCTGGCCACACTGACAGAAGACCACGTGCCCCAAGGCGCAGGAGCCAACCTGCCCGGGCACCCCATGACAAGAGGACAAGAGAATGACCGCCAAGAAAGAGGACTGGTCCAAACTCGCTGAGAAAGAGCTGCGGGGCAGACCGCTGGATGACCTGACCTGGAAGACGCTCGAAGGCATCGAGGTTCAGCCGCTCTACACCGAAGAGGACACCGCCGCGCTGCCCCATATGGGCACGCTGCCGGGGTTTGACCCGTTCACCCGGGGCGTGAAGGCCACGATGTATGCCGGCCGACCCTGGACGATCCGGCAGTATGCGGGCTTTTCGACGGCCGAGGAATCGAATGCGTTCTACCGCAAGGCGCTGGCGGCGGGGCAGCAGGGTGTTTCTGTCGCCTTCGATCTGGCCACGCACCGCGGCTATGACAGCGACCATCCCCGTGTGGTGGGCGATGTGGGCAAGGCCGGTGTGGCCATCGACAGCGTCGAGGACATGAAGATCCTCTTTGACGGCATCCCGCTGCAGGACGTGTCGGTGTCGATGACCATGAACGGCGCGGTGATCCCGGTACTGGCCAATTTCATCGTCACCGGCGAGGAACAGGGCGTGTCCCGCGACCAGCTGTCGGGCACCATTCAGAACGACATTCTGAAAGAGTTTATGGTGCGCAACACCTATATCTACCCGCCCGAGCCGTCGATGCGGATCATCGCGGATATCATCGAATACACCTCGAACGAGATGCCGCGCTTCAACTCGATCTCGATCTCGGGCTACCACATGCAAGAGGCCGGCGCGAACCTGGTACAGGAGCTGGCCTATACCCTGGCCGACGGGCGCGAATATGTTCGGGCCGCCATCGCGCGCGGTATGGATGTGGACCGCTTTGCCGGGCGTCTGTCGTTCTTTTTCGCCATCGGGATGAATTTCTTCATGGAGGCGGCCAAGCTGCGCGCGGCGCGCCTGCTTTGGAGCCGTGTGATGGACGAGTTCGAGCCCAAGAACCCCCGTTCCAAGATGCTGCGCACCCATTGCCAGACCTCGGGCGTGAGCTTGCAGGAGCAGGACCCCTATAACAACGTGATCCGCACCGCCTACGAGGCGATGAGCGCGGTCCTGGGCGGCACCCAGTCGCTGCACACCAACGCGCTGGACGAGGCCATCGCCCTGCCCACGGAATTCAGCGCGCGCATCGCGCGGAACACCCAGCTGATCCTGCAGGAAGAGACCGGCGTGACCAACGTGGTCGACCCGCTGGCGGGGTCCTATTACGTCGAAAGCCTGACCCATGAGCTGGCCGAGAAAGCCTGGGCGCTGATGGAAGAGGTCGAAGAGATGGGCGGCATGACCAAGGCCGTGGCCAGCGGTATGCCCAAGCTCCGGATCGAGGAAACCGCCGCGACCCGCCAGGCGATGATCGACCGGGGCGACGAGGTGATCGTCGGCGTGAACAAGTACCGCAAGGACAACGAGGATCCGATCGACATCCTGGATATCGACAACGCCAAGGTCCGCGATGGCCAGATCGCCGCTCTGGAGCGGATGCGCGCCAGCCGCGATGAGAGTGCCTGCACGCAGGCGCTCGAAGAGCTGACCCGCCGGGCCAGCGAGGGAGGCAACCTGCTCGAGGCCGCGGTCGAGGCCGCGCGCGCCCGGGCATCCGTAGGAGAGATCAGCATGGCCATGGAAAAGGTGTTCGGCCGCCACCGCGCCGAGGTTAAGACGCTCGCCGGGGTCTACGGCGCGGCCTATGAGGGCGACGAGGGCTTTGCCGCCATCCAGAAATCGGTGGACAGCTTCGCCGAGGACGAGGGCCGCCGCCCGCGCATGCTCGTGGTCAAGATGGGCCAGGACGGGCACGATCGGGGTGCCAAGGTGATCGCCACCGCCTTTGCCGATATCGGCTTCGACGTGGATGTGGGCCCGCTGTTCCAGACGCCCGAAGAGGCCGCGCAGGATGCCATCGACAACGATGTGCATGTGGTCGGCATCTCGTCCCAGGCGGCAGGCCACAAGACGCTGGCCCCGCAACTGGTCGAGGCGCTCGAGGCGCGCGGCGCGGACGACATCATCGTGATCTGCGGCGGGGTGATCCCGCACCAGGATTACGAATTCCTGAAAAAGGCGGGGATCAAGGCAATCTTTGGCCCGGGCACCAACATCCCCGAGGCCGCGCAGGACATCCTGCGCCTGATCCGCGAGGCGCGGGCGGCCGCCGCGTGATTGCCGTCGACCACCTGGCCGTCACGGCCGCGACGCTGGACGCGGCCGTGGCGCTGACCGAAGAGGCGCTGGGCCTGGCGCTTGCGCCCGGCGGCCGGCACCCGGATTTCGGCACGTGGAACCGGCTCCTGTCACTGGGGCCGGGCGAGTATCTCGAGGCCATCGCCATCGACCCGGGCGCACCGTCGCCCGGGCGTGCGCGGTGGTTCGGTCTTGATGATTGGACGGGCCCGGCTGCGCTGACCCATTGGATCTGCCGCACCGGGGATCTGGAGGCCGCGCTTGCCGCCTTTCCCGAGGGCGCGGGCGACCCGGTGGACCTGGAACGCGGCGACTACCGCTGGCGCATGACGGTGCCCGAGACCGGGCATCTGCCGTTTCAGGCGGCATGCCCCGCGCTGATCCAATGGCAAGGCGACCGCCACCCGGCATCGGCGCTGCCCGATGCGGGCTGCCGCCTGCACCGGCTCGAGATCGCGCACCCGGAGGCGCTGGCGCTGCGTGCCGTTCTGGACCCGGTGCTAAGCGATCCGCGCATCGCGATCGTGCCGGGAGCGGAAAAGGCGCTGCGCGCGGAGATCGACACGCCCCATGGACGCCGGGTGCTGGCATGATCGTTCGGCCCGCCACCGCAGCGGATGCCGGTGCTATCGCTGCGATCTGGAACCCCGTGATCCGCGACGCCGCCGTGACCTTTACCACCGCCGAAAAGACCGAGGCGGGGCTTGCCGCCGATATCGCCGCGCGGGGGCCGCTGTTCCAAGTGGCCGAGGCGGGCGGCCGCGTCGCGGGTTTCGCCACCGCGTTCCAATTCCGCGGCGGGCCGGGCTATGCCCATACCTATGAGCATTCGATCATGCTGGACCCCGCCGCGCAGGGGCAGGGGGCCGGGCGCGCGCTCATTGCCGCGCTCGAGGATGCGCTGCGTGACCGGGGCGTGCACAGCCTTTGGGCCGGGATAAGCGCCGAGAACCCGGATGGGGTGGCCTTTCACGCCCGCATCGGCTTTGCCCATATCGCGCGCCTGCCGGAGGTTGGCCGCAAGTTCGACCGCTGGATCGACCTTGTGCTGATGCAGAAAATTCTCTGACATCGCGCACTGACTTTGTCATACGCTGGGGATATGGTCGCGCCCATGTCGATCTGGATCCGCATATCCGATGCCCTGGCCGCGCTGCGCAGCGGCGAAAGCCTGAGCGTCGTCTTCGACCGCCTGCGCACCCCGCCCGAGCGCAGCGTGGCCTTCACCATCGCAGTGATCGCGCTGGGCGCCAAGATGGCCAAGGCCGATGGGCTGGTCACGCGGGACGAAGTCACGGCCTTTCGCGAGGTGTTCCAGATCGCGCGCGAGGACGAGGCGGGCGCGGCCAAGGTCTTCAACCTCGCGCGGCAGGACGTGGCGGGGTACGAGGATTATGCCGCCCGGATCGCCGCGATGTTCACCGACAATCGCGACGTGCTCTGCGACGTGATGGAGGGGCTTTTTCACATCGCCATGGCCGATGGCGACTACCACCCGAAAGAGGATGATTTTCTTGAGCAGGTCGCGCGCATCTTTGCCCTGCCCGAGGCCGAGTTCCAGGCGCTGCGCGCGCGCTTCGTGCCCGATGCCGCGCCCGACCCCTATGCCATTCTGGGCGTGACGCCGGACATGGCCCTGGACGAAATCCGCGTCAAGTGGCGCCAGATGGTGCGCGACACCCATCCCGACCGCATGCGCGCCCGGGGCGTGCCGGACGAAGCGTTGAAACTGGCCGAGAAACGCATGGCCGATATCAACCACGCCTGGGACCAGATCAGCGGGAAAGCCGCCTGATGCGGATCGCCACCTATAACGTGGAATGGTTCGATGCGCTGTTTGACGACCACGGTAACCTGCTGGCCGATGGCGAATGGTCCGCGCGCCATGACGTGACCCGCCAGGCGCAGATCGAGGCACTGGGCATCGTGTTCACCGCGATGGATGCCGATGCGGTGATGGTGATCGAGGCGCCCGACAGCCACCGCCGCCGGTCGGGTGTCCGGGCGCTGGAAACCTTTGCCGAGACGTTCCAGCTGCGCGCCCGCAAGGCGATCATCGGCTTCACGAACAACACCCAGCAGGAAATCGCGCTGCTTTACGACCCCGATACGCTGAGCGTGCGGCACGACCCGCAGGGCGACGAGACCGGCAAAAAGGGCGACCGCACCGCGCCGCGGTTCGACAGCGTGTTTCGCATCGACTTGGATATCGACTCGACCGAGGACCTGGTGCAGTTCTCCAAGCCGCCGCTGGAGCTGGCCTGCAAGACCGCGGGCGGTTTTGCCTTTCGCATGATCGGCGCGCATTTGAAATCCAAGGCGCCCCATGGTGCGCGCGGGCGCGACGCGATCATGCGCGCCGCCATCGCCAACCGGCGCAAGCAGCTGGCCCAGGCGATCTGGCTGCGCCAGCGCGTGGTCAGCCACCTGGACGCGGGCGAGCCCATCATGGTCATGGGCGATCTGAACGACGGTCCGGGGCTTGACGAATACGAGGATCTTTTCGGCCGCTCCTCGGTCGAGATCGTTCTGGGCGATGGCGACGGTCCGCCGCTTTTCGACCCGCACGCCCGCCGGGCGCTGGAACGTCGGCTGGGTGCCCAGCCGACGACCGCGCGGTTCTACATCGCGCAGGACGAGCGGTACCTGCAGGCGCTTCTGGATTACATCATGGTCTCGTCCGATCTGCGCGACCGCGCCCCGCGCTGGCGCATCTGGCACCCGTTCGATGACCCGGCCTGCTGGACCACGGTCGAGCTACGCGAGGCGCTGTTGACGGCGTCCGATCATTTCCCGGTTACGCTCGATATCGACCTCTGACCTTCTTTCGAGGGTCCGGTGTGCCTATATTGACAACATGACTCGTCTGATCGCCGCCACCGCCATCGCGCTGACCCTTGCCCTGCCGGCCACCGCGCAGGAGGCCGAGACAGAGGAGGACGGCGGCTTCAACCTCATGGAAGAGGGCGCGCGCCTGTTCTTCCGTGGCATGATGCAGGAAATGGAGCCCGCGCTTGACGAGCTGGAAGAGCTGAGCCGCCAGATGGAGCCCGCCCTGCGCGAGTTCGTGCAGAACATGGGCCCGGCGCTCAGCGAACTGATGGGCCAGATCGACGACCTGTCGAATTACGAGCCGCCCGAGATACTGCCAAACGGCGATATCATCATCCGACGCAAGCCCGAGGCCGACCCCTGGACCCCCGCACCGGATGCCGAAGTGGATATCTGAGGGGGTTTAGCCCGCCTTTTTGCGCGCTTCCGGGCCGCAGAACAGACCGTAGAGCAGGCCGATCACCTGCTGCGTACTTTCATCTGCAAGGCTGTAATAAATCGTCTTGCCTTCGCGCCGCGTGGTCACGAACCCCTCTTCGCGCAGGCGGGCCAGCATCTGGCTGACAGCCGCTTGGCGTATGCCCAACAGGTCCTCCAGCTCGCCCACGGATTTCTCGCCCGAGCCGAGGTGGCACAGGATCATCAGCCGCCCTTCATGGGCGAGCGTCTTGAGATAGGCCGCAGCGCTTGAGGCAGCGCTGGCCATTTCCTCGGGTTCGGCGGGGGGCATTTCCGGCTTCAAAGGCGGCTTCCTTCCTTTAGTCTCGAAGACATAGCACGCAAATTGCCGCAGAAAAAGTTCACCTTGTCTTGAGGGGGGCACCACCGGCAAAGCTGTTGCCATTTGCGTAGTCGCAGGGTGCCTCCTGCATCTCAAGGTGCAGGCCCGTGTCGGTATAGGGATGCGCGGCGGCCAGCGCCTCGTCCAGTTCGATGCCCAGACCCGGTGCTGTGGGGGCGGGGATGAAGCCGTTCTCGACCGCGATGGCGTTCCCAATGAGGTCGCGGTGGAAATCGGTCTCGATGGTTTCGGCGATGAGCAAATTCGGGATCGCGGCGGCTAGGTGCACATTCGCGGCCCATTCCACCGGCCCGGCATATAGGTGCGGGGCGATCTCGGCGTTGAAGCTTTCGGCCATCGCGGCCAGCTTGCGCATTTCCCAGATCCCGCCCGCGCGGCCCAGGGCGGGCTGTAGAATGCGCGCGCCGCCGGTGCGCAGGAGTGTGGCGAATTCGGCCCGGGTGGTCATCCGTTCGCCCGTGGCCACGGGGATGCGCACGGCGCGGGCGACCTCGGCGAACTCGAGCAGGTTGTCGGGGGGAATGGGTTCCTCGAACCAGAGGGGCAGGTAGGGCTCCAGCGCCTGACCGAGACGGATCGCGCCTGCGGTGGTGAACTGGCCATGGGTGCCAAATAGCAGATCGGCCCGGTCGCCCACCGCCTCTCGGATCGCCTTGCAGAAAGCCACGGACAGCGCGATGTCGCGCATCCCCGGCTGGTGCCCGCCGCGCATGGTGTAGGGGCCCGCCGGGTCGAATTTGACGGCCGTATAGCCCTTCTCGACCAGCGCCACGGCAGACTCGGCCGCCATCTCCGGGGAGGTCCAGAACTGACCCAGATCGTGGTGGGGCAGCGGGTAGAGGTAGCTGTAGGCGCGGATCCGCTCGTTCATGAGCCCGCCCAGCAGCGCCCAGACCGGCCGCTCGCGGGCCTTGCCCAGGATGTCCCAGCAGGCGATCTCGAGCCCGGAAAACGCGCCCATCACCGTCAGGTCGGGGCGCTGGGTGAACCCGCTGGAATAGGCGCGGCGGAACATGCGTTCGATGTTTTCGGGGTTTTCACCCTGCATATGCCGTTCGAACACGTCCGCAATGACGGCGCGCATGGCGTCCGGGCCCACGGAGGCCGCGTAGCATTCGCCCCAGCCGGTGATCCCGCAGGCGGTGGTCAGCTTCACGAAGATCCAGTACCGCCCGCCCCAGCCGGGGGGCGGCGGGGCGGTGACGATAATCTCGAGGTCTTGCAGCTTCATGGGCTTGTCCCTTGCGTTGCCTCCTGTGGCGGGGATCGCGTTTCGAAACGCGATGGAAAGGTTTTTTGAAAAACCTTCCTCGCCTAGCCGTGATCGAAGACGATGACGTTGCGCCGGGCCTTGCCCGCCTTGGTATCGGTGATGGCCTCGTTGATCTGGTCGAGCCGCCAGCGGCCCGAGATCAGTTCATCGAGCTTCAGCCGCCCCTGGCGGTAGAGGTCCACCATCCACGGAATATCGCGCTGGATCACCACATCGCCCATCTTGGAACCGATCATGCCCTGGCCCGCCGCGGCGAAGATCACGGGCTCGTAGCTCGATTTCGCCCCGCTATGGGGCATGCCGACCATGATGACCTTGCCGCCGAAGCCAAGGTAGCGCGCGGCGGTGTCATAGGCGGGGATCGCACCGACGGTGACGATCACCGCATCGGCACCCTTGCCCATCAGGCGCTGGGCGGCCTTCCAGGGCTTCTCTTCGGTGGCCAGCACCCCGTCTGTCGCGCCAAAGGCCTTGGCATCGTCGAGCTTTTCCTCGGTCATGTCGACCGCGACGATTCGGCGGGCCCCGGCGATGCGGGCCCCCTGGATCGCGTTCAGACCGACGCCGCCTGCGCCGATCACCACAACGTCCTGCCCCGCGCGCAGCTGGGCTGCGTTCACCACGGCGCCGACACCCGTGATGACACCGCAGGACAGAAGACTGGCCTCGGCCATGGGCGTGCCGTCGGGCAGCGCCACGACCTGGGTCTGGTCGACCACGACCTTTTCGGCAAAGGCGCCGCAGAACATCGCCGCCTCGCAGGCCCCGCCATCGGGCAAGGTCAGGACCGGGTCGGTGGGCGGTTGGCTGGTGCACATCACCGGCTTGCCGCCCGCGCAGCTGGGACAATGCCCGCAGACGCGGATTAAGGTCACTACCACCGGCTGGCCTTCGCGCAGGCCGGAGACGTTGGGGCCAAGGGCAGTGATATGCCCCGCGGCCTCGTGCCCGTAGACAGCAGGAAGGGTGCCGCCCCACCCGCCGTCGATATAGGTGATGTCGGAATGGCAGATCGCGACGGCATCGAGCGTGACCTCGACCTCGCCGGTTTGTGGCGCACGCAGGTTGACCTCTTCGATGGTCAGTGGCGCACCGAAGTCGCGGCAGACGGCTGCCTTGATCGTTTGCATGGATGTGTCCCCGTCCCTGTCCCTTTTGGTCGGAGCCTGCGACCGGGGTCTGCCCCTTGCAAGCCGGAATGCGACCTTTGGTGCCACGCCAGGTGAATCGCACTTGAGCTTTGACAGTTGTGCAGAACTGGATTCTTGAGGTTTCATCATCAGATGGAGCTTCG
>CAJXWO010000047.1 GCA_913062865.1 uncultured Paracoccaceae bacterium
GGTTTCTCTCGTTTCCCAGCCATCGCTGATCCTCCAATTCGCGGGACAAAACTATCCCAGTTGGTGGACCACTTTCACTGGGCTACTCCAGCCCCGTTCGAGCCTGCCGACGGCGACACGGAATGGCACGCACACTTCGACTTCGTCATGATAGAGGCATAAACGCGCCCTGCATCATATGCGTCGCCATAACCGGCAGCCTGCCGCGGAAGACGAACAACCCTGCCGTTCCCGTTACCGTGTCCGAACAAATCGAAAGCACGCAGGAGGCCTTCGAAGCCGGCGCCTCGCTCGTCCACGCCCATGTGCGCAACGACGACGAGACCCCGTCAAGCGATCCTGAGAAGTTCGCCCTTCTGAAGAAGGGACTGGAGAAGCACTGCCCTGGCATGATCATCCAGTTCTCAACCGGCGGGCGGCCTGGCGCGGGGAAGGAGCTTGGGGGCATGTCGCCAATTGGGCCGGACATGGCGCATGCGGCCTTTGCGGGGTATGGTGCAGTGGGTCGCTGAATGAAGGCCGGTATAGGATTGGACGTTCGCTTCAGACCTTAGAGACGACCACAGTGCAGACTGTACGGGTATTAGCTGCGGTTGCTCCAATGGCCGCAATTGGAGCGTCAACCGCTTCACCGGTTCAGTCGGGACACTGTCATACAGCGAACGAGGAACTATACGGCCTGAATCCTAATGCCTTCTTTATTTGGTGTTTTGCCAAAAGACCTATCGGCGGCGATTAGCTATCTCGAAAAATTCCACAGATGGTGATTTACCAAAACTATCCACATACGCTTCACATACACTCGTCCACTGAGAATTTCTGTAGAATGCTAAGACGATAGACTTCAAGCCTTGATAATTCACATTAAGAGCTTCCTGAAAGTCGTGTTCGAACAGACCGCCCTCCATCTTACCCCCATTCCCCAAATTTTTGTCCCACCTTTCAAAGATATCATGCGCCTTGTCTAGCTCACTAGGGCCCCAATCTTTTGATAGAATAAGAGCTTCTACAGGGTACGTTTTGTGGTCGATTGTCTGACCAAGCGTTTCTACCTGATATTTTAGCTTAGCAAGAAGCTCAATGATTTCATCATCATTCATCGCTCTCTCCTAGATCAATTGCTTTTGTCGTAAGATCTGAAATTGCGTCCTGCACATAACTTTGGATTTTCTGCCACTCTTCTTGGTTCGCTCCACCTTCTAGGGACGCGTTGTAAGTATTAAGACTGCTTTGCGCGTTTCCAAGTGTTTTGCGTGCGGCGCTTGTTGACCCTGCCGTTGACAAGGAACCTAGTGCCAAGTCGAATTTCTGCCTCAACTCATCAACGACCAGTGCCGGTTTGATCCCGCGCTGTCGAACACGTTCTGGCGCTATGGCTCGAATGTGGGTTTGGGCAATCTTCAGTCTTTCGACTACGGCAGCTAGCTGGACTGTCTTCATAGCAGCGCGAGCGTCCAAACTTGATTGCCGAGCACTTTTTGCCTGGCGCCATGAAATAGCCATGCCCACGAGAGAAGCGGCGCTACCGATAATTGTTATCCAAAGAGAGTAATCTATGATCTTACATTCCTTTAGTTATGGGCCTTTGTCTTGCCCCGCCTAAATCTGCCTTCACAGAAAAACTGACTTTGCTGTGAGATAGACAAGGAACATTTAATAGCACAAGCCATAATTTTTTCTAGCCCTGTGCTCTAAGCCTTTGTCTTGATTCGCGGTATTTCGCATACTGCGCAGCCTTAATTAATGTGGGCCCGAAGCCGCCGTTCGCTGCGTATGCACGATCAATGTCTGCCCCCGCCAGCCTCCCTTGCTCCGCCCAGCCACACCGCCCGACCGGCGCTACTCGGCCCGCGGCTCCAGGACAATGACGCCGGTGGCGGCTGCGCGGGCGAGGTCTTCATCCAGAGACATCGGGATGTATTCGCCGCGCCGCCACAGGACGCCCATGTCGTCATAGTGGCGGGACAGGAAATGGCCCGATTGGCCGGTCGAAATGATGAAGACCGAGCTGTCGGGATCGGCGAAATCGTAGACCCCGCGATAGCCCGCGCCGTGGACGTTGTGGAAGGGGTGGGGGTCGTGCCCGCTGGTGCGCCCGCGCAAGAGCGTGTTGTCGCCGCCCGAGGTCGATTGACGGATGTTCACGAAATACCGCAAGAGCGGCACCTCGCCCAGCACGGGGTGGTCATGGGTCGCCTGGTGCGCATCGCCCCAGCGCAAGGACTCTAGCGTCGTGCCATAGGTCTCACTGATCCAGACCAGCGCATCGTCGAGCGCCAGGCGTGCCATGTCGGTGCAGGTCTCGTCTGACGCGCTCTGGATCACGTTGCACCAGATCGACGCGCCGTCGACATCGCGAAAGACACGCTCGATGAACAAAGGCTCCACATGGCTGAACTCGTCGGCCAGGGGCCCCAGCTCGTCGCGGATCAGCCGGTCCTGCAAGGCGCGCATCCAGGCGGCATAGATCAGGGGTTCCGGCAGGTGTTCGTTCATCTCGCCGTTCCAGTCGGCCAGAAGCTGCAACGCGCGCTGGCGGCGGCGTTCGGGCGTGCCTTCGGGTGCGGCCTCTCCGGTGAACCACAGATCGGCACCCACCAGCGGCAGCAGCGAGCGGGCAGTGAAGCTGACCGTATCCAGCTGTGCCTCGATAAAGCTGTCGCGGGTGTGGACCTGGCGCGACTGCATCAGGCGCTGCCAGCGCTGCACCCGCTGGCTATCCCCCCAAAGGTAGGAGACATGCAGCGGAAAGGGCCGCTCGACCGTCTTGTTGTTGGTGTTGCCGAGGATGCCGCCAGAGGGCGCGATGAATTCCGGGTTGGCCGCATAGGGGCTGCGGCCCTGCCAACGGTTCACCTCGATCCAGCCGGGGCTGGGCAGGCGGCCCTGGCTTTGATGGCGGGCGGCGCGGCGGGGCATGGCCCCGATCATCTTCATCGCGATCCGCTGCCGGTCCACGAGGGTCAGGTTCTGCGACGGGGCCACATAGCCCTCGGCCGCCGCAAGCGCAGCGGTCACATCGCCCGCCGTCATCACCCCGAGGGCGGCCGAATAGGAGGTGTCACGCGGGCTGAGCGCGGTCCAGGCCAGCGACACCACATGCCCGGGCGGGGTGATCGTGGCCAGATCGTAGTGGCGGCCGGGCAGGACGGGGCCGTTTTCGGTCCAGCGTAGCGTCAGGGTGACCGGCTCGGCATCGGCGATCTCGATGATCGACCGCCGCGTCTCGAACGGTTTGAAGCCGTCTGGCGTGCGGTACTCCTCGGGATTGTCGGGGTTCAGCTCTTCGATATAGAGGTCCTGGTCATCGAGATAGGACGAGGTCAGCCCCCAGCCCAGATCCGCGCCACGGCCCGTCAGAAGCACCGGGATGCCCGGGATCGACCCGCCGATCACGCCGCCCGATTGCAGCTCGAGCCGGGCCAGGTACCAGATCGCGGGCGCGGTGAAGCCCAGATGCGGGTCGTTGGCCAGAAGCGTCCCGCCCGCAGCCGAGCGCGCGGGTGCGGCGGCCCAGGCGTTGGACGCCCCCGCCAGCCCCGGGCGCGCGACAGGCGACAGGGGATGCCGTTCGGCCCGGGCGACCTGCGTGTAGCGCGGCACCCCGGGCACAAGGCTGGCATAGTCGGGCAGGGCGGCCACGCCCTGGCCCGGCGCCGTGGGCAGGATGTCGTTCAACCGGTTCTCGTCGGGCAGAAGAAGCGAGGTGCGCGCGCGCAGCACCTCGTTCTGCAGATGGCCCGACAGCTGCACCGCCATCAGCTTGATGATCGCGAGCGAATCCGCGGGCTGCCACGGCGCAATGGGCGCGTTGAACAGGAACATCTCTGGCGCGCCACGGCCCAGGGCCTCGCGGTTGATCTCGTCAAGCCGGGCATTCACCCCGGCGGCATAGGCCCGGAGCGCCGCCTGCGCCTCGGGCGTCTGTACCTCGACCGACTGCACCGCCAGGCGGTAGAGGTCATAGCGGCGCATCAGCGTGTCGATCTCGACCGTACGGGCGCCGAAGACCTCGGACAGGCGCCCCTGGGCCGTGCGGCGCAGGGTCGTCATCTGCCACAGCCGGTCCTGCGCGTGGGCATAGCCCAGGCCAAAGAACACGTCCGCGTCCGATTGACCGAAGACATGTGGCACGTTCGCATTGTCGCGCACGATCTCGACGGGCGCCCCCAGCCCCGCGACCCGGAGTGTCTTGTCATAGTCGGGCAGAGACCGTGAGGCGAGGTAGTAGATCCCGAACAGGACCAGAACGGTGAGGGCGATCAGACCAAAGGCGATCCGTACCAGCCACCGAAACACTTGCGCCATGCTTTGCCCCCTGTTCATTCCGCCCGACCTGCGGCAGGTTCGGACGGGAAATCTCTAACGTGTGAATGGGCGAGGATAAAGCGAATGGCGAAGGTTGCGTTCCTGGGACTTGGGGTCATGGGCTACCCGATGGCGGGACATCTGAAACAGGCGGGGCACGAGGTGACGGTCTACAACCGCACCGCCGCCAAGGCCGACGCCTGGGTGGCCGAACATGGCGGTGCCGCGGCACACACCCCGGCCAGCGCGGCCAAGGGCTGCGATTTCGTGATGTCCTGCGTGGGCAACGACGACGACCTGCGCCAGGTCTGCCTGGGCGACGACGGCGCCTTTGCAGGCATGGCGAGCGGCGCGGTCTTCGTAGACCACACAACCGTCAGTGCCGAGGTCACCCGCGAGCTCTATGCCACGGCCGACGCGCGGCAGGTCAGCTTTGTCGACGCGCCCATCTCGGGCGGGCAGGCGGGGGCCGAGAACGGCCAGCTGTCGATCATGTGCGGGGGCGACCAGGGGGCCTATGACCGGGCCGAGCCGATCATGAACGCCTATGCCAAGCTGTGCCGGCGCATCGGCGACAGCGGCGCGGGCCAGATGACCAAGATGTGCAACCAGATCGCCATCGCAGGCGTGGTTCAGGGCTTGTCGGAGGCGCTGCATTTTGCCGAGAAGGCCGGGCTCGACGGCCGTGCTGTGGTCGAGATCATCAGCCAGGGCGCCGCGGGCAGCTGGCAGATGGCCAACCGCTACGAGACGATGCTGGACGACCATTTCGACCACGGCTTTGCTGTGGACTGGATGCGCAAGGATCTCGACATCTGCCTGCGCACCGCGAACGAGAACGGCGCGTCGCTGCCCGTGACCGCGCTGGTGGACCAGTTCTACAAGGACGTCCAGAAGCTGGGCGGCGGACGCTGGGACACTTCGAGCCTGATCAAGCGGTTGCGGGCGATGGGGTAGGCCGGTCCGGGGTATGGAATACCTGACTGTCCTGTGTGACCTGACGTCACTACCGCTGTGCAAGGTTCGTCGGACGACTTGAGGCGAGTTCCCCTTTTTGTGCGAGTTTGCTCCGGCGGACCACCCCTGCCACCCGTTTCCCGTGTTCCGCTGCTGGCTGTCCGGCCTCAATGGGTGTTCGTTTTCGAGAAAAGCTGGATCACCAGGATACCCGCCAGGATCATCAGGATGCCGATCACAGCAGGCAGGTCCAGCCTCTGGCCGAAGACGATCATGCCGATGGCTGCGATAAAGACGATGCCCAGGCCCGACCACATGGCATAGGCGATGCCGACCGGGATCTCGCGCAGGGACAGGCTCAGAAGGTAAAAGGCCAGGCCATAGCCCAGCACCACCAGCACCGACGGGCCCAGCCGCGTGAATTGCTGGCTTGCCTGAAGCGCGGTGGTGCCCACCGTCTCGGCGGCGATGGCAAGAAGGAGGTACAGGTAGGCGGTGGGCATGGTGGGGCTCCGGCGTGGGGGTCGTGCTCCGGGATAGCCCAATGCCGCGCCAGCGTCACGACCGGGCGATGTACCGGTCGCGGCGGTGATTGATGGTAACGATCAGGTTTAGAACGACCGCGCCCAACAGCAAATACCCCACGATATCGGCTGGAAACAGCGCGAAGGCCCCGGCGAAGACGCACAGATCGAAGCCCAGCTGCACCCAGCCCGCCTTGATCCCGAAACGGTCCTGCAGATAGAGCCCGGTGATCCCGATGCCCCCAAGGCTCGCCCCGTGACGGAACAGCGACAGAAGGCCCACCCCGGCGCTGACCCCGAACAGCACTGCGCCGACGCCCGGGTGCAGGTTCTGGATCGTCAACACGAACGGCAGCGTCTCGGCAAACCCGGACATGAGCGCTACGGCGGTAAAGCTCTTCACGGTAAAGCCCGGCCCCATCTGGCGGAAGGCGAAGACATAGAACGGCAGGTTCAGCAGGAAGAAAAGCAGGCCGAAACTGCCAAGCCCCGCGTAATTCATCACCAGCGCAAGACCGGCGATCTGACCGGTGATCAGGTCCGACGCGGCCAGGAACTGAATCCCCATTGCGACCAGGAGCGTCCCGATGAGAATGCCCTGGATGTCCTCGGCCGGTGTGTGTCGATCCGCAGGAGGTGTATCGAGTATCAGCATGCAGGGAAGCTATGCCGCGGTGCAGAAAAGTCCAACCCGCAAGGCTCCCGCAGGCATCGTGCGTTGCTGCGCACAGGCCGCGTGCTCAAGACGTGTGCGCACAGGCCGCGTGGTTGGTCAGAATGACAAAGCAGCGCCCGTCCAACGGCGGGCGCTGCCGTGGGCAACCTGTGGCCCGGGCTTAGCCGATGATCGCGTTCAGCGTGGGCGAGGGGCGCATCACCTGTGCCAGCTTGCCCGGGTCGGGCTTGTAGTAGCCACCGGTATCGCCGGGCTTGCCCTGCGCGGCGGCCAGTTCCGACACGATCGCGGCTTCGCCTTCGGCCAGCGCCTTGGCCACCGGGGCAAAGCGAGCGGCCATGTCCGGATCATCCGACTGTGCGGCCAGGGCCTCGGCCCAGTAGCGGGCGAACCAGTAGTGGCTGTCCTTGTTGTCGGGCTCGCCCGTCTTGCGAGACGGTGACCGGCCATTGTCCAGAATGCCCTGCGTCGCGGCCTCGACCGCGGTGCCCAGAACGCGCGCCTTGGCGTTGTCCTTGACGTCGGCGAGGAACTTGAAGCTTTCCCCCAGCGCGCAGAACTCGCCCAAGGAGTCCCAGCGCAGGTGGCTTTCCTTCTGCAACTGTTCCACGTGTTTCGGGGCCGAGCCGCCGGCGCCCGTCTCGAACAGCCCGCCGCCCTGCATCAGCTTGACGATCGACAGCATCTTGGCCGAGGTCGCCAGTTCCAGGATCGGGAACAGGTCGGTCAGGTAGTCGCGCAGCACGTTACCGGTGATGGCGATGGTGTTCTCGCCCTTGGTGATCGTCTCGAGGCTGGCGCGGGTCGCTTCGCGCGGGGCCATGATCTCGAATTTATCTGCAACACCAGCGGCTTCGAGGATGGGTTTGACGTACTTGATCAGCTCGGCATCGTGGGCGCGGGTCGCGTCCAGCCAGAAGATCGCGCGGTAGCCCGTGGCCTTCTGCCGTTCGATGGCCAGGTTCACCCAGTCCTCGATCGGCGCCTTGCGCGCGCTGGCCGAGCGCCAGATATCGCCGGTCTGGACCGTGTGCTGGTGCAGCACCGTACCATCCTCCAGCACCATCTTCACGGTCCCGTCCTCGGGGATCTCGAAGGTGGTGGGGTGGGAGCCGTATTCCTCGGCCTTCTGGGCCATCAGGCCGATATTCTGGACCGTGCCGGCGGTGGCCGGGTTCAGCTTGCCGTTCTCTTTGAAGAACTTGATCGTCTCGTCATAGACCGGCGCGTAAGAGCTGTCGGGGATCACGCAATTGGTGTCGTGCTGGGCGTTGTCCGGGCCCCAGCCCTTGCCACCGTCGCGGATCAGCGCGGGCATGGATGCGTCGATGATCACGTCCGAGGGCACATGCAGGTTGGTAATGCCCCGGTCGGAGTTCACCATGTACATGGGCGGACGCGCGGCGCGGCAGTCCTCGATGGCCTGCAGGATTTCGGGGCTGTCCTTGACCCGGTCCAACAGGTTGCCAAGGCCAGAGTTGGGGTTCACGCCCAGCTCTTTCATCCGGTCGCCATATTGCTCGAACACCGGCGCCAGCCAGGCCTTGACCGCGTGGCCAAAGATGATCGGGTCCGACACCTTCATCATCGTGGCCTTCATGTGCAGCGAAAAGAGCACGCCCTCGGCCTTGGTCTTCTCGATCTCCTCGGCCAGGAAGGCGTCGAGCTTGGCCGCGCTCATGTAGGTGGCGTCGACCACGGTGCCGGCGGGGTAGCTGACACCGTCCTTCAAAACGGTTTCGCCCGATGCGGTTTCCAGCACGATCTTGGCGGTCGCCGCTGCGTCGAGCGTCGCCGATACCTCGTTCGAGCGGAAATCGCCGTCGCCCATCGTGGCGACACGGGTCTTACTGTCCGCGCTCCAGTCGCCCATGCGGTGGGGATTGTTCTGCGCAAAGCTTTTGACGGCGGCGGCGGCGCGGCGGTCCGAATTGCCTTCGCGCAGGACCGGGTTCACCGCCGAGCCCTTGATCGCGTCATAGCGGGCGCGGGCGTCTTTCTCGGCGTCGGTCTGCGGGTCTTCGGGATAGTCGGGCAGGTCGTAGCCCTTGCCCTGAAGTTCCTTGATCGCGGCCACCAGCTGCGGCACCGAGGCCGAGATGTTGGGCAGCTTGATCACGTTGGCCTCGGGCGTTTTCACCCAGTCGCCCAGCCAGGCCAGGTCGTCGGACTGCTTCTGCGCGTCGGTCAGCCGCTCGGGGAAGGCGGCGATGATCCGGCCCGAGAGCGAGATGTCGCGGGTCTCGACAGAGATGCCGGCGGCTTGCGCGAAATACCGCACGATCGGCAGGAGCGAGGCGCTGGCCAGTTCTGGCGCTTCATCGACGGTGGTGTAGACAATATCTGGGTTTGCCATCAGGTCGCCCTTTCGGATGGATCGGTTGAGTCCCCGGCGTGATAGCCGAAACCGCGGCCGATGCAAAGCCCGGTATGCGGTTGTATACCGTTTTTGCTGCAGGCCGCGCGCGGATGCATCTGCCGATGGTTTCGTGTTAGGCTTCGCGCAACGGTTGAAACCACTCTGACACAGGCCTCCAATGCCCAAACGCATCGCCATTTTCTGTGACGGCACCTGGAATCGGCCCGATGCGCCGTTCCCCACCAATGTCTACAAGTTGTTCCATGCCGCGCTGCCCGAGGCGCCGGACGGTACCACCCAGATCCACCGCTACATTCCTGGCGTTGGCACGGGCTTTGGCCTGTCGCGCCTGCCGCGGGTCTACGACAAGATCGTGGGCGGGGCCTTCGGCGCAGGCGTCACGGGCAATATCCTCAAGGCCTACCGCTTCCTGGCCGAGCAGTATCATCCCGGCGACAGCCTGTTCATCTTCGGTTTTTCCCGTGGCGCGTTCACCGCGCGGTCGCTGGCGGGAATGCTGCGGGCCTCGGGCCTGCCGGGGCATACCCAGTCCCACCGGGTCTGGACGGCGATGGCGCGGTATCGCAATCGCTGGCCCTATACCCGCCCGGACACCGAAGCGAGCTGGCGGTTCCGGCGCGACTACTCCCCCGGCTGGGCCACAAGCGTGGCCGAGGCCGATTGGCGCGAGGCCCAGGGCGATGCACGCCCGCCGCTGCTGTCGATCACCTATTTGGGGGTCTGGGACACGGTAGGCGCCCTCGGCGTGCCGGGCCACTACAAGCTGCTGGCGCGGCTGTTCAACACCAAGCACGAATTCCACGACACCCAGTTGTCCCGTTCGGTCCGGGCCGCGCGCCATGCGGTCGCCATCGACGAGACCCGCGCGAGCTATCCCCCGGCGCTGTGGGGCAATCTCGGACAGCTCAACAGCGACGATCCGGATCGGCGGCGGGCCTACCGGCAAGAGTGGTTTCTGGGCGACCACGGCTCGGTCGGCGGGGGCGGGGACATCAACGGCCTGTCGAACATCACCCTGCGCTGGATCGCCGAAGGGGCCATGGAACAGGGGCTGGCGTTCGACGCTGAAAAACTCGCCGAATTCGCGGCATCCGAGGATATCGCCGCGCCCCTGGCCAACCAGAGCGTGCCCCCCGACGGGGTCCTGGACCGGATCCTGCGCTGGCGTCCGGTGAACCGTGCCGGGCCTGAAACGCTCTGGCGCGTGTCGCGCACCGCGCAGGCACGCTGGTGTTCCGTGCCCGGCTACCGCCCCGAACCGCTGGCCCCCTTTGCCGAGGACCTCGACCGCGCCTGCGAGGATCGCTAGGCCGCGCGCGCCGCCCGCCTCTCGGTCCGCCGCAACATCAGCATGAGCCCGAACGCCAGTACGGCCTGCACGAGTACACCGATGACCAGGGGCAGGGGCGTGCCGTCGAAGGCCAGCCCGATGGGAATGGCCAGAACGACCGCGCCCACGGTGCCAAGCGCGTTGATCATGCTGGCCGCCATGCCCGCGATATGGCCCACCGGTTCCAGGGCGAGCGCATTCAGATTGCCGATGCAGAGCCCGATCTGGAAAAAGACGCCCAGTTGCCACGCCACGAACAGGTATAACGCCGCATCGCCCTCGACGCCCACGCCCGTCGCGATCAGCATGGCCGAGGACAGCGTGATCTGCAGCCCCAGCGCCATGGTGATCAGCCGCCGCATGCCCAGCCGCATCACGAAGATCGCATTCAAGAGGCTGGCCGACCCCGCCAGAACGGCAATGGCCCCGAACCAGTAGGGAAAGCTGTCGGCCCGGCCGAAGGTGATGTCATAGACCGGCTGAACCATGGACAGGGTTGTGAAAAGGATGCCGAAACACAGCGTCAGGACTCCGGTCGCGTAGACCACGCTGGGTAGCGACAGAAGTTCGGCCAGGGCCGCGCGCAACAGCGACAGCCGGATCGGGCGCCGCCGGTCCGGCGGCAGCGTTTCGCGCAGGCGCAAGGCCATCCACCCCGCGAAGCCCAGCGCGAACAGGACGTAGGCCACGAAGACCGCGCGCCACCCCGCCACTGCGATCAGCCCGGCGCCGATGGTGGGTGCCAGAACCGGCACGATGCCGAAGATGATGAGGACAAAGGACATGATGCGCGCCATCTCGCGCCCGGCAAAGATATCCCGGATGACCGCCTGCGCGACCACCCGCGGCGCGGCGGCCCCCAGGCCCTGCACGAAGCGCGCGGCCAGCAACAGCTCGAGCGAGCGCGCCTGCCATGCCACGATCGCGGCCCCGATATAGACGACCGAGCCATAGAGGATCACGGGCTTGCGTCCGTAGGCATCGGATAGCGGGCCGGTGAAGAAGGTCCCGATCCCCATCCCGCCGATAAAGGCGGTCAGGATCAGCTGCGCGCGGTTGGGGGCTTCGGGCGTCAGCTCTGCCGCGATCTCGGGCAGGGCCGGCAGCATCGAGTCGATCGAGAAGGCGATGGTCGAGAACATCATCGCGATGAGCGCGACAAGCTCGACCCGTGACATGCGCTGTTCCATGGGGGCTTTGCGTGATGGGCGGGACGGTGTCGCGGTATCACGCGGCCGACCCAAGCGCCAGACGCTCAGCCCTTCGGGTCCTCCTCCTCGTTCGCCGGGTGCACGGGTTTCTGGGCATGGCCCAGCCGCGCGATCAGCCATTCCGTGTGCTCTTCGCGCTTGCGCAAGGCAAAGGCCCCGAATTGCTGGATCGTCACGGCAAAAACGCCAAGCCCGATGAAGATAAAGACGGTCGTGCCGATCTTGCCCGCCGCGGTCTCCGGGACAAGCGACCCGTAGCCCACGGTCGACAAGGTCACCACAGTAAAGAAATAGCTGTCGAGCCAGGACCAGCCTTCGATGAAGCGGAAAAAGACCGTGCCGCCGATCACGATCGAGGCGAGCATGCCGATCAGGGTCAGGACCTTTGCGCCGCTCATGGGGGCCCCCGCTATGCCATGGCCTGGAGTTCCCGGATCACCTTGACCCACAGATCCGTGGGCTGGGCACCGGGCACCGCGTGCTGGCCCGCGACGATGAAGGTGGGCACGGACTTGATCCCCATGTCCCGGGCCGCCTTGTCGCGCTTTCGAATCTCGTCGAGATCCGCGTCGCTGGCCAGAAGCCGCTGTATGAGCGCGGCGTCCAGCCCGCAGCCATCGGCGATATCGGCCAGAACCTCGCGGTCGCCCAGATCGCGGCCTTCGACGAAATACGCCTTGAACAGCGACGAGACCACCGCGGCCTGTCGCCCTTCGACATCGGCCCAATGGATCAGGCGGTGTGCGTCGAGCGTGTTGGGCGTGCGCTGGATCGCGCCAAGGTCGATCTTGAGCCCGGCCTTTTCTGCATGCTCTTGCACAGGCAGATAGGCGTCGACCGCTGCCTTCTGTCCGCCGAACTTGGCCTCGAGATAGTCGCGCCGGTCCATGCCGATCAGCGGCATGCCGAGGTTCAGCTGGAACGGGTGCCAGGCGATCTCGAACGGGTGATCCGGCACCTGGGCCAGCGCCCGGTCCAGATAGGCCTTGCCGATATAGCACCAGGGGCAGATCGGGTCGGAAAAGATATCAAGCTTGACCATGGTCGGTCTCCTTCTGGCGCAGGGCACGGCGCAGGATCTTGCCGTTGGCGCCGGTCGGCAGGGTGTCGAGGCGGCGGTAGAGCCGGGGTTGCTTGTAACGCGCCAGGCGCTTGGCCGCAAAGGCGGCGAGGCTGTCCTCGGCAATCTCTTCGGGTCCGGTGTAGAACGCGGCAATGACGCGCACGTCCGGCTTGACCTCTAGATCGGTCACCGCGACCTCCCGGATGCCCGAGTGGCCCTGCAGGGCGGCCTCGACCTCGAGGGGCGAGACGCGGTAGCCGCCCGCGTTCATCATGTCATCGGCCCGGCCCAGATAGGTGATCATGCCCTCCGCATCCATGGCCCCCTGGTCCCCGGTCAGGAACCAGTCGCCGACGAGGCGCGCGGCGGTCTCCTCGGGCGCATTCAGGTAGCCCAGCATCAGCCCCGGGTCGCTGCGCGCCACGGCGATGGTGCCTTCGGTGCCCAGGGGCACGAGCTCTCCATCCGCGCCCAGGATCGCCACCCTGCGCCCCGGCTGCGGACGGCCCAGCGTGCCCGGCGCAGCAGGCAGCCCGGGCGCGCCCGAGATGAAGGTCGAGCATTCCGACATGCCGAAGGCCTCGTAGACCATCGTGCCCGTGGCCGCGGTCCAGCGTGCGCGCAGGGTCTCGGACAGCTTTTCGCCCGCTACGAGCCCATGGCGCAGCTTGGGCAGGTCTAACCGGTCGTGATGGGACAGAAGCTTGCGATAGACCCCCGGCGCCGCGGCGAAGAGCGTCGCGTCATGGCGTTTCAACAGCAGCGGCAGCGCCTCGATCGGCACGCCCTCGGCCGGGATCAACGCTGTCGCGCCGCGCGTCCAGGGGTCGAGCAGCCCTGTGCCCAGGGTGAAGGTCCAGTTGAACGCCCCGGCATGCAGCAGGCGGTCCCGGTCGGTCAGCCCGTACCAGCCCGCGTGCATCATGCCGCGGGCCCACAGCGCGCGGTGGGCATGGACCACACCCCGCGGCCGCCCCGAGGTTCCGGAGGTATACACGATATAGGCGCGGCGGTCCGGGTCACCCGTGGCATAGGCGCAGGGCGGCAGGTCGTGCATGGCGGCGAGCGCCTCGGTGTCGATGACCGGGCAGCCCGGATCAGCCGGGCAGGGCACTCGAGGGTCATGCAGCACTGCCTTGGGCGCGAGGTCCGGCAGGAGCGCTGCAACCTCACGCTCGGTCAGCTGTGACGAAGTGGGCACAGGCACAAGCCCCGCCGCGATGGCGCCCAGATAGGCCAGGGGAAACTCGACCGTATTGCCCAGCCGCAGAAGCACCACGTCACCCGGGACAAGGCCCCGCTGCAAGAGCCCCGTGCCAATACCGCGCACGGCCGCCTCGAGCCGGCCATAGCTCCAGCGCTCGGCCCGCGCAGGCGACAGGATCGCCAGGGCGATCTTGTCGGGCTGTTCTGCGGCACGGCCCAGAACATGGGCGGCCATGTTGAAGGGTCGCGGGCAGGGCGGCGGTGGCCCGAGGTCGAGGATCGAGGTCATGGCCCACGTGCTAGGGGGCCATGGCACCAGTTGCAAGTCCGGGGCCGGCTGCCTATAGACCCGGGCTATGACATCGAAAGACCCCCGTTCCCTGATCCGCATCGCGCGGGAAACCGGCGACGATGTGCAGGCCGAGCCGCTCAACCTTGGCCAGCGCGTGCGCGAGCTGCGCAAGGAACGGGACTGGACGCTCGAACAGGCCGCGCGCCAGGCGGGGCTGGTCCGGTCCACGCTCTCGAAGATCGAAAACGGGCAGATGTCGCCCACCTATGATGCGCTCAAGAAGCTTGCCGTCGGGCTGGACATCTCGGTGCCCCAGCTCTTCACGCCGCCGATGCGCGATCAGATCAACGGGCGCATGGCCGTGACCAAGAGCGGCGAGGGGGCGGCCCATGCCACGACGACCTACGAGCATACGCTTCTGGCCGAGACGCTGACCAAGAAGAAGATGCTGCCCTACCGTGCGCGGGTGCGCGCCCGGTCAATGGAGGAATTCGACGGCTGGGTGCGCCATGACGGCGAAGAGTTTCTCTTTGTCCTGACCGGCGTGATCCGGCTTTACACCGAGTTCTACGAACCCATCGAGATGCGCCGCGGCGACAGCGCCTATTACGACGCCACGATGGGGCATAACGTGATCTCGCTGTCCGAGGACGACGCGACGATCCTGTGGGTGACAAGCCTGGGCTGACGGCGCCTTTTTCTGCAGCGCTGTGCCGTGGCAGGTGCGGTGAACATTTGAGTATTTGGGGAAAGATGAAGCAGGGGACCTGCGCCCGGCATGGCCTCTGGTGCACTGACTTTCGGCGCACGCGTTAAGGATAACAGGCGTTAGGGTTAACGCGCTGCGTCCCTGGCTTCTTCTTGGTCCAAATACCTGTCGCTCACCTTTCCGGCAGCAATCCGCGCGGGCTGAAGCGCAGCACCAGAAGCAGGACCAGCCCCATCGTCAGAAGCCGCATATGGGCCACGCTGTCGAGCAGATGCGCACGAAGCGCGCTGTCCTCGGCCATCCCGGCGGTGATACCCGACATCAGGAGTTGGCCCACGGGCTCGACCTGGACCCAGAGGAACCAGATCAGGAACCCGCCCAGCACCGCGCCGAAATTGTTGCCCGACCCGCCGACGATCACCATCACCCAGATCAGGAAGGTGTAGCGGAGGGGCTGGTAGGTGCCGGGGGTGAGCTGCCCGTCGAGCGTGGTCATCATCGCGCCCGCGACCCCGCAGATGGCCGATCCCAGAACGAAGACCTGCAAATGCCGCGCGGTCACGTCCTTGCCCATGGCGCGCGCGGCGGTTTCGTTGTCGCGTATCGCGCGCATCATTCGGCCCCAAGGGCTTTTCAGGGCCAGTTGCGCCAGCACCAACAGCACGATCAGCACGACCGCGAAGAGGATCGAGTAGCCGGTCTTCACATAAAGCGTCGAGGCCGTGGTGGCATCCAGCCCCATCTCGCCCGCGCGCGCCACGAAGGCGGGGTCGTTCTGCAGGTCGATCTCGTAGGGCACCGGGCGGGGCAGGCCGCTCACGTTTTTCACGCCGCGGCTCAGCCAGTCCTCGTTTTTAAGGATGGCGATGACGATCTCGGCAATGCCCAGGGTTGCGATGGCCAGGTAGTCGGACCGCAGCCCAAGCGCCGTCTTGCCGATGAGCCAGGCCGCGCCGGCGGCCAAAAGCCCGCCCACGGGCCAGGCCAGCAGAACCGGCAGGCCGAGGCCGCCCAGGAACCCGGTCGCGGCGGGGTTCACGGATTCGATGGCCGCAACGCCCGGATCGAAGACCGCGCGGTAAATAAAGAAGCCGAGGATCAGCACCGCCGTCATGGCCAGGCCGCGCGCGGCGCCCGGTGCCATGCGGCTGCGCACCAGCACTGCCGCGACGATGGTCGCCGCCCCAAGGACGAGTGCCAGCAGCACCCGCAGACCGCCCGCCGCCCAGGCCTCGCCCACCGGGGGCACGCTGATCAGCACCGTCGCCAGACCGCCAAGCGCCACGAAGCCCATGACGCCCACGTTGAACAGCCCCGCATAGCCCCATTGCAGGTTCACCCCTAGCGACATGATCGCCGAGATGAGGCCCATGTTCAGGATGATGAGCGCCGAGTTCCAGCTTTGCAGCACGCCCGTGCCGATGATCAGCAGGGCCACAAGCGCGAAAAGGCCGAATGTGCGCAGCGTGTCGGTCATACCGCTTTCCCCCGGAAAAGCCCCGTCGGGCGGAACAGAAGCACGATCAGCAAGATCACGAAGCTGACCGCGAATTTGTAATCGGTGGACAAGAGCTGGACGAGCCCGTCCGGCGCGAGGCTTTCGGGCAGCATGTAGCCCAGCACCTTTTTCCAGGCATAGGTGATCATCACCTCGGAAAACGCGATGACGAAGCCGCCGGCGATCGCACCGAGCGGGCTGCCCAACCCGCCCACGATGGCGGCGGCGAAGATCGGCAGCAGCAGCTGGAAATAGGTGAAGGGCTTGAAGCTCTTGTCGAGGCCGTAAAGCGTGCCCGCCACCGTGGCCAGGGCCGCAACGATCAGCCAAGTGTAGAGCACAACGCGCTCGGGATTGATCCCCGACAAGAGTGCAAGATCCTCGTTGTCGGAATAGGCGCGCATGGATTTGCCCGTGCGGGTGTGGTTCAGGAACCAGAACAGCAGCGCCACGACCACCACGGCGGTGATCACGGTGATGCCCTGGGTGGTGCGCAGGGCCAGACCTTCGTCAAGGCCGGTCAGATTGCGGAATTCGCGCGCGGAGATGATGAACCGCTCGCCATCTGCGAACCGCTGGTCATCTGGCCCGATGATGAAGCGCACGATGCCGTTATAAACAAACATCACGCCCATCGACACGATCACGAGGATCACCGGCACGACCCGTTGCGCACGGTAGAAGCGATAGACGACCCGGTCGGTCGCGATCAGCAGGGCCGCGCAGGCGGCGATGCCGAAGGGCAGGGCCAGAAGCGCCGTGGGCAAAGGCCCCAGCGACAGGCCCGCCGCCTGGAAGGCCAAGGTCACCAGGATCGTGGCCATGGTACCGAAGGCCATCGTGTCGCCATGGGCGAAGTTCGAGAACCGCAGGATGCCGTAGATCAGCGTGACCCCCAACGCGCCAAGCGCCAGCTGGCTGCCATAGGCTATGGCGGGGATCAGGACGAAATTGGACAGGGCCACGATGGCATTGAGAAAATCCATCAAAGCGCTCCCTCGCAGGTGCCGGAAAAGGCCTTGGACCGGTTGCCCCGGTAGACGAAGCGCCCGTCGGGCCAGAGGTCGAAATGATGCGCCCCGGCGAAATTGCTCAGCGTGGCGCGCAGATGGGTGCCCTGGTCGGACATGCGGGCAGGGTAGGGGCCGGTGCCGTCGAACCAGAGGTTGGCCTTGCTGCCGCCGGCGCGTTCGACCCGGATTTCCATGTCGGACGCCGCGCACATGCTGGCCGCGTCACCCCGGCATTGCTGGGTGGCGCGGCAGTCGAGCGCGGCGGCCGGGCCCATCCAAAGCAGGATAACCGCCAGTGCGGCCGCCAACAGGCCCCAAAATGGCTGAATGTGCGTTATCCACAATTTTTCCACAGGTTCCCCACAAAAGAATGCGGAAAAAGATGCGTTTTTGAAAACCATCTGACGCGCCATCATCGCCCTCATCCGCCCAGAAAGCTCTTGCGGACCTCGGGATCGGCCAGCAATTCCTGACCCGTCCCGGTAAAGGCATTGCGGCCCTGAACAAGCACATAGCCCTTGTCGGCGATGGCCAGCGCCTGGCGCGCGTTCTGTTCGACCATCAGGATCGAGATGCCGGTGCGGGCGACCTCGATGATGCGGTCAAAGAGCTCGTCCATAACGATCGGGCTCACGCCCGCCGTGGGTTCGTCCAGCATCAGCACCGAAGGTTTCGTCATCAAAGCCCGGCCCACGGCGACCTGCTGACGCTGGCCGCCCGACAGCTCGCCCGCGTTCTGGCGGCGCTTTTCGCGCAGGATCGGGAACAGGTCGTACACCTGCTCCATCGTCTCGCGTATGTCATCGTTGCGGATGAACGCCCCCATTTCGAGGTTCTCCTCGACCGTCATGGAGGTGAAGATGTTGCTGGTCTGGGGTACGAAGCCCATGCCCTTTCTCACCCGGTCCTGGGGGCTGAGGCGGGTGATATCCTCGCCATTCAGCCTCACGGCGCCGGTATGGATGTTCAGCATGCCGAACACCGCCTTCATGGCGGTGGATTTTCCCGCACCGTTGGGGCCAACGATCACGGCGATCTCGCCCGTGTCCACGGCGATGGTGCAATCATGCAGGATATCTGCACCGCGCCCGTAGCCACCGGTCATGCCGTCCCCGATCAGGAAAGGGCCAGCGCCCCCGGCCTTTGTCACGGGGCCATGGGTCGTGACCGGATCGCCCATGTGGGCAGGCCCCGGATTGGTGATGGACCGGTCGCGGTTGCCGCGATCGTCCTGATACGGTGTCTCGCCGCTCATGCGCCCACCATGTCCTTGTTCTTGAGGCCGGTGCCCAGATAGGCCTCGATCACGTCCTCATTGGCCTTGATCTCGTCCAGCGCGCCCTGGGCCAGCACCTTGCCCTCGGCCATGCAGATGACCGGGTCGCAGAGGCGGCCGATGAAATCCATGTCATGCTCGATCACGACGAAGGTGTAGCCGCGCGTGCGGTTCAGCTCCTGGATCGCGTCGGCGATGGTGTTCAGAAGCGTGCGGTTCACGCCTGCGCCGACCTCGTCGAGAAAGACGATCTTGGCATCGACCATCATGGTGCGGCCAAGTTCGAGCAGTTTCTTCTGACCGCCGGAGAGGTTGCCGGCCTTTTCGTCCTTCAGGTGGTCGATGGTGAGGAATTCGAGCACCTCATCGGCTTTGGCCCTCAGCGCACGTTCTTCGTCGGCGATGCGGCGGCGCCCGAACCAGGTGTTCCACAGGGTTTCGCCCGATTGCCCGCCCGGCACCATCATCAGGTTCTCGCGGCACGTCATAGACGAAAACTCATGTGCGATCTGGAAGGTGCGCAGCAGCCCCTTGTGAAACAACTCGTGCGGCGGCAAGCCGGTGATGTCCTCGCCATCCATCGTGACGCGCCCGGACGTTGGCTCAAGAACGCCCGCGATCACGTTGAAAAGCGTGGTTTTTCCGGCGCCATTCGGACCGATCAGACCGGTGATCGACCCGGTCGCGATCTCGAGCGTGGCCCCGTCTACGGCACGAAAGCCGCCGAAATGGCGGTGAAGGGTGTCGACCTGGATCAAGCTGGTTATCCCCGTGACGCGTCGTTGCGCGCCTTTTTCTTAATGGAGCAGCCCGGGGAAACGCACCCCGGGCCGCCCTGTCATTCAACGGTGTGGATCAGCGGAATGTCACGGTTTCGTAGTCGCCGTCGGTGACCGTGTATTCGCGGTAGGTACCGGCCGCTTCACCCGGGCCGATCAGCTCCACGTTGGTCGCGCCGACATAGTCGACCTCGCCACCATTCGCGAGGATCTCGAGAGCCTTGCCCAGCTCGCCCGGCAGGATGGGCTCGCCCGGGGCATTGGCCACGTTGAGTACGTTGGCGGCAACCGCTTCCGAGGTCGCCTCGCCACCGGCCATCATCGCCAGCGCGATCAGTGCTGCCGCGTCATAGCTTTCGCGGGTGAACGAGCTGTCGCCGTTGATGCCGGCCGCTTCGGTGACGGCAGCAAACGCGTCTGCGCCATCGCCTTCGGACCACGGCACGGCGCCAAAGGAGCCTTCCATATCGTTACCGAAATCCTCCATGAGGCTGTCGGCGAACATGCCGTCACCCATCATGAAGGTATCAAATGCACCAAGATCCATCGACGCCTGAATGATACCATTACCGCCCGAGTCTGCGTAGCTCAGCACCGCCAGAACCTCACCACCTGCTGCCGCAAGCGCACCAATCTCAGCCGAATAATCGCCCTTGTCTGCATCGTGAGGTGCATTCAACGTGACCGTGCCGCCATTCGCCTCGAAGGACGCGATGAAGCTGTCGGACAGGCCCTTGCCATAATCCGAATTGTGATAGGTCACCGCAACTTCGGTAATGCCCTTGTCGGCCAGGATCGCGGCCAGCACTTCGCCCTGGCGCGCATCGGAAGGCGACGTGCGGAAGAACAGGCCGTTATCCTCGGCAGTCGAGAGCGCGGGCGAGGTCGCCGAGGGCGAAATCATCGGGATGCCGTTCGGCACGGCGACATTCGACAAGACCGCACCGGTAACGCCCGAGCAGTCCGCGCCCATGATCGCCACGACACCATCCGTCGTGACAAGGCGTTCAGCGGCGGCGGTGGCGGCGGCATTGTCGATGCAGGTCGAATCCGCGCGCACCGGGGTCAGCGTCTTGCCGTCTAGGAACATGCCGGACTCGTTGATCTCGGTCATCGCCAGCTCGGCGGCATCGGCCATGTTGGGCGTCAGCGATTCAATCGGGCCGGTGAAGCCCAGGATCACTCCGATCTTGACCTCTTCGCCGTGGCCCGCGGCAAAGGCGGCGCCGGTCATGGCCAGTGTCGCGGTGGATGCCAGAAGCAGCTTTTTCATGTCTCACTCCCTGTGTGGACGTTTTTGGTGCCGTCCAGCCTAAGCGCGGCGTGGCGAAAAGAAAAGCGGCTTCGCGCCGACGTCAAGGGGCTTTGCTGCGCTCGGGGCGCTTTGGCGAACGCGCGGAATGGTCTATCGTGACGGAGAGATTTCTTTGCGCCTTTTGAACGGAGACCTCCCATGCGCCGTATCGTTTTTCCCATGTTCCTTGCCCTTGGTCTGACGTGCGGTCTGGCACGTCCGGGCCTGGCCCAGGACGGTGTGTTCCGCAGCTATGCGGACATGCGCACCACGCTTGACCGGATGATGATCGACCGGCGCATCGCCGACTTCATGATCGCCGTGGGCGGGGCGGACGAAATGACGGTGCAGCAGCTGGACTCGCTCGAGGCGCGGGTGCGCGAGCTGTACCCTGAGCCCTTCACCAACGTGACACGCGCGCGGGCCGAGGATCTGGGCGACGGGTTCCGCCACGAGATGCTGATCTACTGGACCGGGACAAGCTATCTGTACGTCCGCATTCTCGTGCATGAACGCGCGGGCGAAACGGTGGCGGTCACCACCCGGTTCAACACCGATTTCGACGCGATCAACGGGCTGTTCTGAGGTCAGACCGACAGGCGCGCGCCATGGCTGCCGCGTTCGCGGTAGGGGGTCGTTTCGTAATGCGCCCGGTAGCATTTCGAGAAATGGCTGGGTGAGGCGAAGCCGCAGGCCAACGCCACGTTGATGACGCTCATATCGGTCTGCATCAACAGGTTGCGGGCCTTTTGCAGGCGCAGCTCCATGTAATACCGCTTGGGGCTGCGGTTCAGGTAGCGGCGGAACAGCCGTTCGAGCTGCCGGGTCGACATGCCCACGTCCTTGGCCAGGATCGACGGGCTGATCGGATCCTCGATGTTTTCCTCCATCATGCGGATCACCTGGCTGAGCTTGGGGTGACGCACGCCGATCCGGGTGGGCACGGACAGACGCTGGGTGTCCTGGTCGGTGCGGATCGAGGAATAGATCAGCTGGTCGGCCACCGCATTGGCCAGCTCTTCGCCATGATCGTCGGCGATGATCTTGAGCATCAGGTCGATGGACGACGTTCCGCCGGCGGTGGTCATCCGGTTGCCGTCCATGACGAAGACCGACTTGGTCAGCGTCACGTCGTCGAATTCCTCGGCAAAACTGTCCTGGTTCTCCCAGTGGATCGTGGCCTTTTTCCCGTCGAGTAGCCCCGCCTTGGCCATGGAATACCCGGCGGTGCACAGCCCGCCCACCTTGAGCCCCTTGCGCGACTCGCGGCGCAGCCAGTTCAGCAGCTTCTTGGTCGAGGCCGCCTGCACGTCGACCCCGCCGCACAGCATCACCGTATCGTCACGGTTCAGATCGCCCAGGTCATTGTCCAGCTGGATCGCCGTTCCGGCCGAACAGCGCACCGTGTCGCCGCCTTCGCCCACGAACATCCAGGAATAAAGCTCGCGGTTGGCCATACGGTTGGCGATGCGCAGGCTTTCCACCGCGGCGGCAAAGCACAACAGCGTGAAATTGTCCAAGAGCACGAAAACGAACCGCCGTGGCCGCGAAGGCGGATCGGCGACCGGGACCGTCTGGTGTTGCGTGTCGTTCTGCATGGCTGGCCTGCATGCCCTGTTGTCTTTGAGCGACCACCAGATCGGAGACCGCCGGTCGCGTCAAGATGTGACGCAATTGGGATCAGGGCAATCGCGCTTCAGAAGCCTTCGATGAGTGTTTGCAGGAAGTCATTGCTCCATCCTGCCTTTTTGAACTT